>NC_020302.1:940725-1254300 GCF_000341345.1 Corynebacterium halotolerans YIM 70093 = DSM 44683
GGAAGCCCCGCCTGGTCGTCGGCATGCTGCCGGTCGTCGGTGCGTTGTGGACGTTCATGTTCGGCTTCACCATCCGCGACGTGATCGTCGGGACGGCGGGCGGTGGCCAGGTCGTGGGCCTGGTGCTGTTGCTGGTGACCGCGCTGGCCATGGGGTGGGTCTGGTTGACCGACCATGGTTACCTGCAGCTGCGTTCGGCGTGGCGGGAACTCGGCGCCCGACCCAACCGACTGGCGTGAGGCCGGGTCACGTCCAGCTGGGCAGCCACATGATCGAGTGGTAGACGCTGTCAGGGATCATGTAGCCGTAGAGAATCGGCGACCAGTAGCAGAACATCGCCACGACCAGGGCCAGGTAGACGATCACCAGCAACGTCCCCCACGGCACGGGGCCACCCGCCAGCCGGCGCAGCCACAGCCGGGGCACCGGCCTGCCGGCCCCCGTGAGCTGCCCCAGCGCCAGCGCGATGAGGCAGATGGTGAAGGGGGCCAGGGCGGCGGCGTAGAAGAAGTACATCTGCCGGTCGTAGCCGACCAGCCAGGGCAGGAAACCGGCGGTGAAGGCCACGAGCGGGATGAGGAAGCGGCGGTCGCGGCGGATGAGCAGGCACCACAGCCCCCACAGCAGGGCGGGCACCGTCACCCACCAGATCGCCGGGGTGCCGAAGAGGAAGATCATCCGGCGGCAGGTCTCCGCCCCGCACTCCAGCTCCGTGGAGGAGAAGTACAGGATGGGGCGGGCGCCCACCAGCCAGGACCAGGGCTTGGAGTCCCAGGGGTGGGAATGGCCCGCGGAGGTGGTCAACGAGGCGTGGAACTCCAGCACCGACAGGTGATAGTGCAGCCACCCGGCAACCGTGTCGGGCAGCAGGTTCAGCCAGGAGTCCGGGGCGATGGTGCCGTCGGTGGCCGCGTGCCGGTACACGGAGGTCTCGGAGGCGAACCACGCCCGCCACGCCCACAGGTAGAGCAGCGCCGGGACCACCACCAGCGAGCCGAGTGCCGGGAGCGTGTCGCGCACCAGCGTGCCGGTGACGTACCGGCGCACCCCGTAGCGCCGCCGCAGCGCCAGGTCCAGGAACACGCTCATCAACCCGAAGAAGGCGATGTAGTACAGCCCCGACCACTTCACCCCCAGGGCGAGCCCGAGGAGAACACCGGCGGTGAAACGCCACCACCGGAATCCCAGACGCGGACCGAAGGCGCTGACGCCCATCAGTCCGTTGACCCACGCGTGGTGGAACCGCTCGCGGACCTGCTGATGGTCGCGGGCCAGGGCCCAGGCGGCGGCCACGATGAAGAACACCTGGAAGATGTCGAGCATGCCGAACCGGGAGCTGACCAGCAGCACACCGTCGAACACGGCGAGCACCCCCGCGAAGGTGGCCACCTGCCAGGAATGGGAGATCCGTCGCGCCAGCGCCATCGTGAACACCACCGTCAGCGACCCGAACAGCGCGACCATCACCCGCCAGCCCAGCGGGGTGTAGCCGAAGATCATCTCGCCGTAGGCGATCAACTGCTTGCCCAGCGGCGGATGGACCACCAGCCCGTAACCGGGGTTCGATTCAATCCCACCGATCAAGGGGTTGACCTGCGAACGGACCATGTCCCAGGCCTGCGGCACGTAGTGCTTCTCATCGAAGACCGGGGTGCCGGAGGACACCGCGCTGGTCAGCCCCACGAAGCGGGTGAAGAAGGCGAGGACGGCGATGACCAGCGTGCTCACCGTGTCGGCACGCGTCCAGCGGAAGGGACGCGGCGCCGGCGGGACCGGGGCCAGCACCGGGGGCGCGTGCCGGGCGCGGCGGGCCCGGCGGGCTTTCCTGGTGGACTGGGCGGCGGTACTCACCCGGTCGAGTCTAGGACACGACCTGGCTCCCGGGCGGCCTGTGTCATGCTGGGGGTATGTCAACGCCCGATTCCGCCACCCCACTGCCACGCGGGGTCATCCTCGCCGCCACCCCGCTCGGCAACATCGACGACGCCTCCCCGCGCCTGCGGCAGGCCCTCGCCGGAGCCGACATTGTCGCCGCCGAGGACACCCGGCGTGTGCGCTCCCTGGCGAGTGCCCTCGGCGTCGGGATCCGCGGGCGGGTGCTGTCCAATTTCGACCACAACGAGGAGGGCCGGGCCCGGCAGCTTATCAACGCCGCACGCAGCGGCACCGTCGTCGTGGTCACCGACGCCGGCATGCCGCTGGTCTCCGACCCGGGCTTCTCCCTGGTCGATGCCGCCCACGACGCGGGGGTGCCCGTCACCTGTTTCCCCGGGCCCTCGGCCGTGCCCACCGCGCTGGCGCTGTCCGGGTTGCCGGTCGGCCGCTTCCTCTTCGACGGTTTCGCCCCGCGCAAGGCCGGGGCGCGCCGGGAGTGGCTGGAGTCCCTGCGCACCGAGGAGCGCGCCGCCTGCTTCTTCGAGTCCCCGCACCGGCTCGCCGAGACGCTGGCGGAGGCCGCGGAGATCCTCGGCCCGGATCGGCGGGCGGCGGTGTGCCGCGAACTGACGAAGATGTACGAGGAGGTTCGCCGCGACACCCTGCCGGAGCTGGCGGAGTGGGCGGCCGCCGGTGTCAGGGGCGAGATCACCGTCGTCCTCGAGGGCGGTTCCGCCGATGACGTCAACGTCGCCTCGCTGGTGCCCGTGGTCGAGGCACTCGTCGCCGACGGCATGCGGCTCAAGGATGCCTGCAAACAGATCGCCGCCGGTAGGGGAGTGTCGAACCGGGAGCTCTATGAGGCGGTGCTGGCCGCGCGGTAACGGAGAGCACCGGAGGAATTGTTACACCTTCGTGACCTGCCGCCGAACCTTTTCCGCTGTACGCTGGGAAAATACCCATTTGCAGGGTGGTCACGCCGCTGGAGCCACCGGCCAGAATCAGTCCGGAGGCATGGGATTCGATTTGGCGGGAACCCCCGTTCTGCCGAAAGGTGACCGGCATGACTACTTCAGAACCGGGACGCGGTGCAGCCGACGACCGGAAACCCGATGAGTCCGTCGAACCGGTGCCCGAGGAGGCCCGGCAGCCCGGGAAGGGCCAGCAGTCCGAGACCTCGGCGACCGAGAAGCTCGCCACCATGCTCTCCCAGCCCGATGTCGTCGAGGGGCAGCTCGAACGAGACGACGACACGGTCATCCTCCAGTCCGAGGCCAAGGACAGCCCCATCCAGTGGGCCGTGGTCCTCCCGGCGGCCGCGATCATCCTCGCGATCGTCGGCTGGGGGCTGCTGGCGCCGGAGTCCTTCTCCTCGTTCGCGGCGGCGGGCCTGAATACGGTCGTCACCGATTTCGGTTGGGCGTTCGTGCTGTTCAGTACCGTGTTCGTCGCCTTCGTCCTGGTCGTGGCGCTGAGCCGATTCGGCACGATCAAACTCGGTGCGTCGGATGAGGCCCCGGAGTTCCGCACGATCTCGTGGATCGCGATGATGTTCGCCGCCGGTATGGGCATCGGCCTGATGTTCTACGGCGCCTCCGAGCCGCTGTTCTTCTTCCGCGACGGGGTGCCGGGATACGGCACCGGTGACGTGAGTGCGTCCATGGCCTCGGCGATGTTCCACTGGACGCTGCACCCGTGGGCGCTGTACGCCATCGTCGGCCTGGCGATCGCGTACTCGACCTTCCGCCTCGGCCGCAAGCAGCTGATCAGCTCCGCCTTCGTGCCGCTGATCGGGGAGAAGCGGGCCGAGGGGTGGCTGGGCAAGCTCATCGACATGCTGTCGATCATCGCCACCGTCTTCGGCACCGCCTGCTCCCTGGGCATCGGCGCCCTGCAGATCGGCGCGGGCATGGACGCCGCGGGCATCGTCGAGGATCCGAGCATGAGCGTCATCCTCGGCGTCGTCTCCGTGCTCACCCTCGCCTTCATCCTCTCCGCACTGTCGGGTGTCGGCAAGGGTATCCAGTACATCTCCAACTTCAACATCATCCTCGCGGCGCTGCTGGCGATCTTCGTCTTCATCCTCGGCCCCACCGTGGCTGTTCTCGACCTTATTCCAGGGTCGATCGGTGCGTACATGTCCCAGTTCTTCGAGATGGCCTCCCGCACCGGGAGCAGCGGGGGCGAGGAGACCGCCGCCTGGCTGGGCAGCTGGACCATCTTCTACTGGGCCTGGTGGACCTCCTGGACCCCGTTCGTCGGAATGTTCCTGGCACGTATCTCCCGCGGCCGCTCCATCCGCGAATTCCTGCTCGGCGTCCTGCTGATCCCCTCCGGCGTGTCCACCGTCTGGTTCGCGATCATGGGCGGCACCGCCATCACCCTCGAGCGGGAGGGGCACTCCATCTACGGCGACGGGAATGCGGAGGAGCAGCTGTTCGCGATGCTGCACGAACTTCCGGGCGGCTACATCGCCGGCATCGCCGCGATGGTCCTGCTGGCCACGTTCTTCATCACCTCGGCGGATTCCGCGTCCACGGTGATGGGATCGCTGTCCCAGAGCGGGCGCTCCGACGCCAACCCGTGGGTCTCGGCCACCTGGGGCGTACTCACCGCGGCCGTCGGCATGACGATGCTGGTCACGGGCGGCGATGACGTGCTGAACAACCTCCAGAACGTCACCATCACCGTTACGGCGCCGTTCCTCATCATCCTCATCTGTCTGATGGTCGCCATCGTCAAGGATCTGCGCAATGACGTCATCTACCTCGACTACCGTTCCCAGCAGGAGTTCGCGGTGAAGCTGGCCCGTGAACGCCGTCTGCACGACAAGCACCTGGAGCAGGAGGAGCGCAGGGCCCGCCGGCAGGCGGTCCGGGCGCGAACCACCCGAGGGTCCCGAAAATGAGACAGAAAAAGTTCCGATCGGGCGAAATCGTTAACATCATGTGATCTGATCGTGTGGGTTTCTCCCGATCACCTGGTTAAACTTGCTGTTACAGTTCGATAAAGTCCAGATGAAAGAGCCGCGGCCTGGCGCTGAATTGGCCGCGTTCCATTTGAAAAGCCGTATGCCCTGGCGGATGGTGGTAGGCATGACTAATCCTGAGTCCAATTCCGGTTCTGCCCGGGCCCGCTCATCGGGGGTCCCAGATTCGTCCGATGATCTGGCTTCCCCGGAGGTCGCGAGCGCGGAAGAGGCCCGCACCGGCGACCCCGCCGTGGTGGAGCGACTGGCTGAGACCTCGGCGACCGAACAGCTGGCCACGCTGCTGTCCAACTCAGCGGTGGTGGGCGAGGAGCTCGACCGCGAGGATGAGAATATCGTCCTGTCGGCTGAGGCCAAGGACGCGAAGCTCGACTGGACGGTGATCATCCCCGCCGGCGTGATCGTGCTCGCGGTGGTCCTCTGGGGACTGCTCGGCGGGGACAGCTTCTCCAACGCCGCCACGGTGGCCCTGAATTTCGTGGTGGGCAACTTCGGGTGGGCGTTCGTCCTCTTCGGCACGATCTTCGTCGCGTTCGTCCTCGTGATCGCGGTCAGCAACTTCGGCACGATCAAACTCGGCGCGGTCGATGAGGCCCCGGAATTCCGCACGGTCTCGTGGATCGCGATGATGTTCGCCGCCGGTATGGGCATCGGCCTGATGTTCTACGGTGCCGCCGAGCCGTTGACCTTCTACCGTGACGGGGTGCCCGGCCACGAGCCGAATGAGGTCGTCACCGCCATGGCCTCGGCGATGTTCCACTGGACGCTGCACCCGTGGGCCATCTACGGGATTGTCGGCCTGGCCATCGCCTACTCAACCTTCCGTCTGGGACGTAAACAGCTGCTGTCCTCCGCGTTCATCCCGCTGATCGGTCAGAAAGGCGCCGACGGCTGGTTGGGCAAGATCATTGACATCCTCGCGATCTTCGCCACCGTCTTCGGCACCGCCTGTTCTCTCGGCCTGGGTGCCCTGCAGATCGGCGCCGGTCTACAGGGCGCCGGCATTGTCGATGATCCCGGCACCTGGACCATCGTGGGCATCGTCTCCGTGCTCACCCTGGCCTTCCTGATCTCGGCCATGTCGGGTGTGGGTAAGGGTATCCAGTACATCTCCAACTTCAACATGGTGCTGGCGGCCCTGCTGGCGATTTTCGTCTTCGTTCTCGGCCCGACGGTGTCCGTGCTCAACCTCCTGCCGGGCTCGATCGGCGCCTACCTGTCGCAGTTCTTCGAGATGGCCTCCCGCACCGCGGTCTTCGCCGACGGCACCGCCGGCGACTGGCTGTCCAGCTGGACCATCTTCTACTGGGCCTGGTGGATCTCCTGGTCGCCGTTCGTCGGCATGTTCCTGGCGCGTATCTCCCGCGGTCGCTCCATCCGCGAATTCCTGCTCGGTGTCCTGCTCGTTCCGGCCGGCGTGTCCACCGTATGGTTCGCGATCTTCGGTGGCACCGCCATCATCTTCGAGCAGGAGGGCAACTCCATCTGGGGCGACGGATCCGCCGAGACCCAGCTGTTCAACCTGCTCCAGGAACTGCCGGGCGGCGCCATCGTCAGCATCATCGCCGTTATCCTGCTGGGCACCTTCTTCATCACCTCGGCGGACTCCGCGTCCACCGTCATGGGATCGATGTCCCAGAACGGCCGTTCCGACGCCACGCCGTGGGTATCGGCCGCCTGGGGTCTGCTCACCGCGGCCGTCGGCCTGATGCTTCTGGTCACCGGCGGTGATAACGCCCTGAACAGCCTGCAGAACGTGACCATCGTCGCCGCCAGCCCCTTCCTGGTCATCATCATCCTCCTGATGCTCGCGATTCTGAAGGACCTGCGCAATGACGTGATCTACCTCGACTACCGTTCGCAGCAGGCCTTTGGCACGAAGCTGGCACGTGAGCGCCGTATTCATGAACAGCGCCAGCGCCGGGAGAGGCTCAAAGCCCGCCGCCAGGCGGCCCGCGACCGCGACGCGCGACGCGCCCGCCGCTGACCCCGAACCGGAGCCCGGTGCTCCTGCGGGGGTCGTGTCCCAGAGACGGGATATGGCCCCCGTTTTTGATTTCCGGCGCAAATGGATTCTGTTCCGGGGTGCCCGGGCAGTAGCATTTCCTGTCATTATGATCAAACGTGTCGCCATCACCGCCATGGCCTTCGTGGGCCTCATCGTCGGCGCCGGGTTCGCCAGCGGGCAGGAGGTGCTGCAGTACTTCGTGGCCTTCGGTAACTTCGGCATTATCGGCGCCGTCGTGGCCGCCGCCGTCATGATGCTCTCCGGGATGGCGGCCGTGCAGCTGGGCAGTTACTTCCTGGCCGGTGACCACTCCGCCGTGCTCAACCGCATCGCCCACCCCGCGATCGCCCGCGCCCTCGACATCGGCGTGCTCGTGACCCTGTTCTCCACGGGCATGGTCATGTTCGCCGGCGCCGGATCCAACCTCAACCAGCAGTTCGGGTTCCCCCTGTGGGCCGGCGCATTGCTCATGCTCGTGCTGGTGGTGCTGGCCGGGCTGCTCGACGTCGACCGGGTCACACAGGTCATCGGGGCGATCACCCCGCTGATCATCGTCTTCCTCGCCGTCGCGATCAGCTGGGCGCTGACAACCAACACGACCCCGGCCCACCTGATGGAGCAGGCCTCGACCTCGCTGTCGACCACCCTGCCGCACTGGACGGTCTCGGCGGTCAACTACGTCGGCTTCAACCTGATGGTCGGCGTGTCCATGGCCATCATCATCGGGGGCTCACAGTTCGACCCGCGCTCGGCCGGCTGGGGCGGGCTGCTCGGCGGCATCGTCTACGGCGCCCTGCTCGTCGGCAGCGCGATCGCGCTCTTCGTCAGCTCCGCGCGGGTCGGTGACGACGACATGCCGATGCTCAGCCTCGTCAACGAGATTCACCCCGTCCTCGGGGTGGTGATGTCGGTGGTCATCTACGGCATGATCTTCAACACCGCGGTCGGGATGTTCTACGCCTTCGCCCGCCGCCTGACGGTCCGCCATCCGCAGCGGTTCTGGCCGGTCTTCGCCGCCTCCTGCCTCATCGGCTTCGCGCTGAGCTTCGCGGGATTCCGCACGCTCGTCGCCTACGTCTACCCGGTGCTGGGCTACGTGGGCGCCGTCCTCATCGCGGTCATCGCGTTGGCGTGGCTGCGCAGCCGCGCGTCCATCCGCGAGGAGACCGGGCGTCGCCGACGGCTGCTCGCCCTGGCCCGCGAGGCCGGGACCCCCACCGGTCAGCGGCAGTTCCGGCAGGCTCTGGCCGCCTCACCGCTGTCGGAGGAGCAGCTGCGGGCGGCGCTGTCGGAGGAGCTGACACGCGCCGGACACGTCGAACACGGCGCCCCGACGCACATGGCAGGGTCACCCGACCGGGACACGGCCGATAAATTAAGGTAGAGCGCATGACAAAGTCTGTGCTTGTATCCGTCGCCTGGCCGTATGCCAACGGCCCCCGCCACATCGGCCACGTCGCCGGTTTCGGTGTGCCCTCCGATGTCTTCGCCCGCTACCAGCGAATGGCGGGAAACGACGTCCTGATGATCTCGGGCACCGACGAGCACGGCACCCCGCTGCTGGTGCAGGCGGACAAGGAGGGCGTGTCCGTCAAGGATCTGGCCGACCGCTACAACCGGCAGATCGTCGAGGATCTGGCCGGGCTCGGCCTGTCCTACGACCTGTTCACCCGCACCACCACCCGCAACCACTACGCGGTGGTCCAGGAGCTGTTCCGTGGTCTGCACGACAACGGCTACATGATCAAGGAGACCACCATGGGTGCGGTCTCCCCGTCGACGGGGCGCACCCTGCCGGACCGCTACATCGAGGGCACCTGCCCGATCTGCGGGGCCGACGGTGCCCGCGGTGACCAGTGCGACAACTGCGGCAACCAGCTCGACCCGGCGGATCTGATCAACCCGGTGTCGCGCATCAACGGTGAGACCCCCGATTTCGTGGAGACCGAGCACTTCCTGCTCGACCTGCCCTCACTGGCCGACGCGCTGGGGCAGTGGCTGCGCGGACGTGAGGACTGGCGGCCCAACGTGCTGCAGTTCTCGCTGAACCTGCTGGACGACCTGCGCCCGCGCGCCATGACCCGCGACATCGACTGGGGCGTGCCGATCCCGGTCGAGGGCTGGTCGGACAACGGCGCCAAGAAGCTCTACGTCTGGTTCGACGCCGTCATCGGTTACCTGTCGGCCTCCATCGAGTGGGCCTGGCGCTCCGGCGAGCCGGAGGCCTGGAAGAAGTGGTGGCAGGACCCGAAGGCCGCCGGTTACTACTTCATGGGCAAGGACAACATCACCTTCCACTCCCAGATCTGGCCCGCCGAGCTCCTCGGCTACGCCGGCAAGGGCGCCAGGGGCGGTAAGACGCACGCCTACGGCGAGATCAACCTGCCCACGGAGGTGGTCTCCAGTGAGTTCCTGACCATGTCCGGCTCGAAGTTCTCCTCCTCGAAGGGCGTGGTCATCTACGTCAAGGACTTCCTCGCCGAGTTCGGCCCCGACCCGCTGCGCTACTTCATCTCGGTGGCCGGCCCGGAGAACACCGACACCGATTTCACCTGGGACGAGTTCATCCGCCGCGTGAACAACGAGCTGGCCAACGGCTGGGGCAACCTGGTCAACCGCACCGTGTCCATGGCGAACAAGAACTTCGGCGAGGTCCCGGCCCCGGGTGCCCTCGAGGACGCGGACAAGAGGATCCTCGACCTGGCCACCGAGACCTTCGGCACCGTCGCCGAGGCACTCGAGCAGTCCAAGTTCAAGGCAGGCATCACCGCCGCCATGCATGTCGTCGGCGAGGCCAACGCCTACATCGCCGACCAGGAGCCGTGGCAGCTGGCCAAGGACGAGACGAAGCGCGAGCGCCTGGCCACCGTGCTGTGGACCGCGCTGCAGGTGGTCTCCGACTGCAACGTGCTGCTGACCCCCTACCTGCCGCACATCGCACAGCAGGTCCACGAGACGCTGGGACGGGACGGCGTGTGGGCGGCCACCCCGGAGGTGCGCGAGGTCACCGACGAGATGCCCGTCGACCTCGTCGGGGTGGGCCTGCCCCAGGAGGGCCAGACCTACCCGATCATCACCGGCGACTACTCCGTGCAACAGGCGAAGTGGGCGCGCATCGACGTCGTGCCGGGCACGCCGCTGGCCAAGCCGAAGCCGCTGATCCAGAAGCTGGATCCGGAGCTGGCCGAGACCGGCCCGGAGTGGGCCCCGGTCCAGAAGTAGAATGACACCCCGGCCCGTCCGGGGCGTAACCTTGAGACAGCTGTCGCGACCACCTCACGGTGGTCGGGCGGCTGTTTTCCGTTTCCGCACGCGCGGGGCACCTCCCGCACCGGCACGTGCCACCCCTGGACAGATGAGGACCCCGCCATGACCGATTCCCCGACGCAGCGCCGCATCCCCCGGGTCATCCCGGCGCTGCTCGCCTTCGTCGCCGTGTTCGTGGCGGCGATCAACCTGCGCGCCGGTATCGCCTCGGTCGGCCCGGTGCTGAGCGACGTGCTCGCCGCCTTCGACGCCAGTGGTTCGCTGGCGGGCCTGGTGACGGCCATGCCCGGGCTCTTCTTCGGCATCATGGGCCTGTGCGCCGTCCCGCTGGCACGTCGGCTGGGGCTGAGCCTGACGCTGACCCTGGGTATGGTGCTCACGCTCATCGGCCTGGCGGTGCGCCCCTGGGTCGACGGGATCTGGGTCTTCATCGCGCTGACGGCCCTGGTGGTGGCCGGTATCGCGTTGGCGAACGTGCTCCTGCCCGCCTGGATCAAGAACCACGGAGGGCGCCACATCGTGGCGTTGATGACCATCTACGGATCGATTCTCGGGCTCTCCGGCGCGCTCGGCCCGCTGAGCTCGCTGCTCTTCGAGGGTGCCGACGCCTGGCGGTGGTCCCTGTTCGTCTGGGCCGGGTTCGCCGTCGTCCAGGTGCTGGTGTGGGGTTTCGTCGTTGCCCGGGCCCGATTCGACTTCCCCTCCGCGACGGAGGCGGATGAGGTGCCCGGCGGCGCCGTGGCAGGGACGAAGCGGGCGGAGGTCTCGCTGTGGCGGTCTCCGACGGCCGTGTTCCTCATGATCTTCTTCGGACTGCAGTCGATGAACGCCTACATCCAGATGGGCTGGCTGCCGCAGATCTACCTGGACAAGGGGGTCTCCGCCGAGGTGGGCAGCATTGCGCTGGCACTCGTCGGAGCGCTGAACGTCATCGGTGGGCTGGTCATGCCGGTCATCATCGACCGGGTGCGCAACCTCGCGGTGTTCCCCGTGCTGTTCTCGGTACTCGCCGTCGCCGGTTACCTGGGCCTGTACTTCGCCGCCGACACGGTCCCGCTGCTGTGGGCCTTCCTGCTCGGCCTCGGCGGCTTCTGCTTCCCGACGGCGATCGCCCTGATCCCCGCCCGCAGCCGCACTCCTCTGGTCACCGCCCGGCTCTCGGGCTTCGTCCAGCCGATCGGTTACTTCATCGCCGCCCTGGGCCCCTTCCTAGTCGGCGTGGTCTACCAGGCCACCGGCGAGTGGTCGGCGATCCTGCTGACCCTGATGGCGGCCGCGGGACTCATGGCGGTCATCGGTTTCCGCGCCAGCCGCCCCGGTTACATCGACGACGAACTCGACGCGGCCGAATCCCCTGCGTAAGCGCCTGTTCCGCCCCGGTCGGCTGTTCGTGTCCGGGCCTTGGTGTTAGGTGGAGGGCATGGAGACCAGCATGCAGACCACCAACGGGACAACCACAGAGGCAACCAGGGACCAGGCCGACCAGCTCCTCGCCGGAATCGCGGGGGAGGGGGCGCAGCTGCGCGATGATCAGTGGACGGCGATCAACGCCCTCGTCAACGCCCGCCGCCGCATGCTCGTCGTCCAGCGCACCGGCTGGGGCAAGTCGGCGGTGTACTTCATCGCGGCGAAGCTGTTGCGCCGGCGCGGCGCCGGGGCGTCGCTGATCATCTCCCCGCTGCTGGCGCTGATGCGCAACCAGGTCGCCGCCGCCGAGCGCGCCGGCATCCGGGCGGCCACGCTCAACAGCGCGAACATGACCGAGTGGGAGGAGATCCAGGCCCGGGTCGCCGCCGGCGAGGTCGACGTGCTGTTGATCTCCCCGGAGCGGCTCAACAACCCCGGCTTCCGGGACGAGGTGCTGCCCGCATTGGCGGCCACCGTCGGCATGATCGTCGTCGACGAGGCACACTGCATCTCCGACTGGGGACACGACTTCCGCCCCGATTACCGCCGTATCCGCGACCTGCTCGCCGATCTCCGCGCGGGCGTGCCCGTCCTGGCGACGACCGCGACGGCCAATGACCGGGTCGTCGCCGACGTCCGGGCCCAGCTGGGAACCGACACCGGCCTGCTGCGCGGCGGGCTCGACCGGGCCTCGCTGCACCTGGCGGTGGCCCAGCTGGCCGACACCACCTGGCGGCCGGCGTGGCTGGCCACCCACCTCGGCGAGCTGGAGGGCTCCGGCATCATCTACTGCCTGACCGTCGCTGCGGCCGAGGACCTCGCCGGGGCGCTCGAGTCGGCGGGTTGGAACGTCGCGGCCTACACCGGGCGCACGGAGGCCGAGGAGCGCGCCCGCCTCGAGCAGGCGCTGATCGACAACGAGCTCAAGGCGCTGGTGGCCACCTCGGCGCTGGGCATGGGCTTCGACAAACCCGACCTCGGCTTCGTCATCCACGTCGGCGCGCCCGGCTCCCCGGTGTCCTACTACCAGCAGATCGGCCGCGCGGGCCGCGGCACCGACCGGGCGGACGTGATCCTGCTGCCGGGCGCGGAGGACCGTGACATCTGGGCCTACTTCGCCTCCGTGTCCTTCCCCGACGAGGCCACCGTCCGCGGGCTGCTCGACGCGCTGACCGGGGAACCGCAGTCCACGGTCCGGCTCGAGTCGCAGGTGGATCTGTCCCGCTCCCGCCTCGAGCAGGTGCTCAAGGTCCTCGACGTCGACGGCGCCGTCCGCCGCGTGAAGGGCGGATGGGTGTCCACGGGCAGACCGTGGACCTACGACGCCGAGCGCTACCGCGGCCTCGAGCAGGCCCGTGCCGCCGAGCAGCGGGCCATGCTCGACTACGAGAACACCACCGGCTGCCGCATGCTCTTCCTGCGCCACCAGCTCGACGACGCCACCGCCACCGGAAACTGCGGACGCTGCGACAACTGCACCGGCCGGCGCTGGGACACGCGTGTCGACGGCCGTGGCCGAGCGGCTCACCGCCCCGGGCGTGCGGGTGGCCTCGCGTCGCCAGTGGCCCACCGGCATCAGCGTCCGGGGGAAGATCCCGGGCCTCGGGCAGGGGCGGGCGCTCGGCCGGCTCAACGACATCGCCCGGGGTCCCGCCCTGCGCGGGCTGCTGGAGGAGAAGACCTGGCGGCCCACCTCGCCCTGGCGGCAGGACCCGTGGCTGACACGCATCGTCGCCGTTCTCGCCGACTGGGACTGGGATGAGCGCCCCGGCACCGTCATCGCACTCGGGGGCACGGAGGAGGCGACCACGGATCTGGTCACCGCGACGGCCGCGGCCATCGCCGAGGTGGGCCGGATGCACTACGGCGGGCTGCTGCCGGTGCGCGCCGGGGCAGGGGAGGTCACGGCCCAGAACTCCGCCTACCGGGTCACCGGCCTGCTGGGGCACTGGGACTGGTCGGCGATCACGGGCCTGAGCCTGGGGGAGGGGCCGATCCTGCTGGTCACCGACCTGATCGACACCGGGTGGTCGGTGACGGTGGCCGGTGCGCGTCTGGCCGAGCAGACCGGCCGGCAGGTGCTGCCGTTCGCCCTGGCCAGCCGGGGCTAGTCGGCCGGGATCAGTCGACGATCAGTTCCAGGTAGGCCAGGTCGAGCCAGCGGTCGAACTTGCGGCCGACCTCGGGTAGCCGCCCGACCTCCCGGAAGCCCAGTTTCTCGTGCAGGCGCAGGGAGCCGATGTTGTCGCCCTCGATGGTGGCGATGACGGCGTGGACGCTGTCGTCGGCGCGTGCGGCGTCGATGAGCGCGGTCATGAGTTTGCTGCCCACGCCCTTGCCGTGGGCGTCGGGGTGGACGTAGACGGAGTTCTCGACGGTGTGGCGGTAGCCGGGGGAGGGGCGGAAGGGCCCGTAGCTGGCCCAGCCGCAGAATTCCCCGTCGTCGGCGACCAGGACCGGGAACCCCCTGCGCCTGCGGTCGTCGAGCCACTGCCGCCGGTCGGCCTCGTCCACGGGATCGTCGTGGAACAGGGCGACCGTTTCCCGGATCGCCCAGTTGTGCAGCGCGGTGATGGCGGGAATGTCCTTGTCCTCTGCGGGTCGGATTCGCATGCGGACCAGGGTAGTCCCGACGGCCCGGGAGGTCATGGGGGTCCGCTACCGGCGAACAGCCAGCACCCCGATCTGATTGCGCCCCACGCACAGTTCCGTGACCCCGTCAGTGGGCGTGACGTGCAGCTGCCGCCCGCCGCCGGACAGCGAGACGTACACCTGCGACAGCCCGGCCTCGACGGGGATCTCCACCGGTTCACCGTCGAGGGCGAGCTCCACCGTGCCGGACTGGTCGGCGAAGTAGTTGAACTGCAGCACCCAGTCGCGCTCCAGGAGGGGGCCGTCGACCGCGATGGCCGTGTCCTCGGGTCCGACGCGGGTGCCGCAGCCGGGCCCGGATCCCGGCTCCGTGGCGCGCATGGCGACCAGCTCGGCCGGGCGGAGATGGCCGTCACCGTCGACGAGCACCGGATCGGTGGTCCACCGCTCGAAGGGCGGGACGCCCTCCAGGCCACCGATCAGCTTCGAGAGCATGTTGTACGGGTGGACCAGCGGCAGCAGGACGTGGAGATCCACGGCCTGGTCGAAGACGGGTTCGTCCCGCCCCGCCAGTTCCCCGCGCAGGGTGTGGAAGTAGTCCCGCGCCGGCTGATCGGCCCACACCTGCGCGTAGATCACGGTGCTCACCGCGGTGGAGACCGCCACCAGTCCGGCCGCGAGCGTCCCGGCCCACCGGAAGATCCTCCGGGTCCGTCGCTCCGGCCGGGGATGCGCGAGCAGGAATGCGAGGGTGACGGCCCCGAGCACCGCCACCTCGGAGAAGTGACGCAGCGTCTGGGTGATCTCGACGGACGTCCCCGGACCGGTGCGGGCGATGGCCAGCGCCGCGAGCGGTGCCAGGGGATAGACCAGCACCGGCAGCCAGGTGAGCAGATGGCGGGGGTGGCGGCGGGCGGTCCAGACCAGGATCCCGGCCACCACGAGCGCACCGGCGGCGACCGCGGCCGGGCCCGGCGCGGCCCACGGCGGGCTGGGGTGCCAACGCTCCCAGTGCCACGGCCCACCCGCGGCCGTCGGCAGCAACGCGTGGACATAGCCGTGGACGAAGAGGTCGAGCACTCCCGTCCCCGCCCCGGCCGTGCCGGTGGCGTCGGGGGCCGCCGTGGTTCCGTCCCCGGTGCGGGGATCCCCGGTGACGGCGAGGTAGACCCCGGCCCACGCGAGCGTCGGCACGGCGAGGGTGGCGGCGGTGCGGGCGATGCCGCGCCAGCGCCGGCGCACCGAACCGGTGGCGGCGGCGAGACAGACGAGCGCGAGAACCACGGCGGGTCCGGCGAACAGCGCCCGCTCGCTGAACAGGAGCCCGGCGACCAGGGCGGTCACCGCCACGGTGAGGTGGCGCCCGGCGCGGTGGGGCTCGCGCAGGGTGAGCACCGAGTGCGCGAACACCAGCGCCAGGGCGGCGTGCAGGGGCAGGGTGTTCACGGCGGTCGCCAGCCAGGTCGTCGAGGGCAGCGTCAGCGGGGTGAACAGGTAGGCCACCAGCGGCACCGCAGCCCAGGGGAACGGAACGCCGCGCTCCGCGACGGTGACACGGGAGACGCGGGGGCACAGCACGAGGCACGCCCAGGCGACGGCCGCGGCGGCGGCCAGCTGCAGCAGCCCCAGGGTGGCCACCGCCGCCGGCCAGTTCAACGGCGCCCGGGTGGCCAGCAGCCACTCGATCACCCAGGCGGCGGGCATGAGGTGGCCGTCGTGGTCGGTCAGCAGCAGCTCGAGGGTGGGCGCATCGTAGCCGCGGGCCTGCGCGTGCAGGGTCAGATCGTCCCAGTAGAACCAGCCCTGGGCCGCCACCGCGGTGCGGCAGGCCACACCGAGGACGACGACCGCGCCGAGGATCGCGGCGACCGGCCACCGGCGGTGTGCCCGCGGGTGGCCGGACGCGGCAGGGGCCGGCGCTTCGGTGTCCTGCATGCTCGAGCTCCTTGGGGGTCTGTGTTTCGGTGGGGGCGTATTTTTCTGGGTGTCTGTCGGGTGGCAGACGTATACGCCCCCGTTCGGAGACCGTGGACGTGTCATGATCTCGCTGGGAGGAAATGCGCCTGCGGTTTCCGCTCCCGCGCGGCACCGCCCTGGTGGGGCGGATTCACAGGCTACCCGGGGGACAGGCCCTTACCGTTCGACGACCGCGATCGCGCGCGCCGGGAAGGCGGCACCCGCCACCGGTGCCGGCCAGGCGGCGATGAGCAGCGCGCCCGTCGCCGGAACCCGGTCAAGGTTCGTCAACGCCTCGATCTGCCAGTGGTCGTGGTCCAGCCACCACCGCTGGGCGGGAAACTCCCCGGCGCTGACCCTGGCGCCGGGGTCGGCGTCCAGGGTCTCGTGCCCGATGGCCGTGACCCCGCGGGCGTGGAGGAGTGCCAGGGCGTCCACGCCCCAGCCCGGGGTGTGCTGGATGCCCCCGGCGTCGAGGTTGTGCATGTCCCCGCCGGCCCAGCGGGCGGACCACCCGGTGCGCAGGGCGACGAAGGAGCCGGCGGGAATCGCCCCGTGCCGTTCCTCCCAGGCGGCGAGGTGTCCGCGGGTGACCACCAGATCCGGGTCCGCGGAGGCGTCGGTGGCGAGGTCGATGACCACCAGCGGCAGGAGCGAATCGCGCACCGGGATGTCGTCGAGGGTGCGGCCGTGCGGATCGGCGTGCGACGGGGCGTCGACATGCGTTCCCCAGGGCCCGGCGAGGCAGTAGTGGTCGACGGTGAAGCCGTCCGTCGCGGCGTCGGCGAGCCGGGTGACCCTGGCATCCGGATCAGCGGCGAACTTCGGCTGGCCGGGGCGGAAATGGTGGGTCAGGTCAGTGAAGCGGGCGTGGCTGAGACGGGAGACCACCTCCCACAGGTCCGCGCTCATCGCGCACCCGGCCGGGTCGGGTGGCGGGCGGCGTCGAACAGGGAGTGCGCGGTCGCGGCACCGGTGTGACCGGTGCGCAGGTGGTCGACCAGCAGGAACACCGCGTCCCACCGCTTGTAGGCCCACGCCCGGTCCAGGATGCCGGGGTCGTGGTCCAGGCCCGTGCGCGCCAGCACCTCATCCGGCAGCTCCGGCGAGATGTCCGACAGGTGCGCGAAATCGACGGCCGGATCACCGAGGTTCATGTCGGAGAAGTCGATCGCGCCCAGGCCATGCCCGGACGACCACAGCAGGTGAGCGGGGTAGAGGTCGCCGTGGACCAGGCGGGCACGGTGGGCATGGTGGGCACGGTCCAGGAGATCGTCCATCCCCGCGAGGATTTCGCCGATGACGCGGCGGTCCTCCCGGTCCAGGTCGAGTTCGGTGACCTGTTCGCGCAGCAGGTCCACCTTGGCGGGCAGGGCGCGGGGCGCCGGGTTCGGCGCGGGGCCGTGGAACCAGGGCTCGACGTCGCGGTAGGGGGAAGCGGCAATGTCCCGACTGTGCAGGGCGGTCAGCAGTGAGGCGAGCTGGTCGGTGAGCTGCCCGCGCTCGGAGCGGGGGAGCCGCCCCCAGTGTGCGGCGTCGAGGGCCCGGCCCGGGATCAGCGGATGCAGGGTGAACGACCAGTCGTCGGTGTGCCGCAGCACGAGCGGCAGGCGGGTGTCGGTCAGGGGTGCGAGTTCCGCGAGGACCGCGGACTCGGTCGGGGCCTGGGCGCGGTAGGCGTCGGTGACGGAGGCGCGCAGGATGTGGTCGCCGAGGACGGCGACATGATGATCCATGCCCTGGCGGGGAATCGCGGGATCGCGGTAGTCCAGGTCCGGCCAGGTCTTCTCGGCGGCGGTGATCAGGGCGGCGGGCGAGGTCATGGTGGTCCAAGTCTAGGCCGTGCCGCAGGCGGGGCGGGACGTGCCGTCAGCCCCGGGCCGGGAGGTCTCCCGCACCCGCCACCACGACCGCGCAGGATCTCGTAGTGCTCAACCGCGCTGTTCGCCGGTCTCCATCGGCAGGGAGGGGTCGGCGGTCCACTCGGTCAGTGAACCGTCGTAGACGGCGACGTCGTCGCGGCCGAGGCGGGCCAGCTGGAAGGCCTCGAAGGTGGCGGCGATCCCGCCGCCGCAGTAGGTGATCGGGGTCTTGTCCTCGTCGAGGGCACCGGCCTGGAGGAAGCCCTGTCGGGTCTCGTCCGGGTCCTTGGCGCGGCCGTCGTCAGAGGTCAGCGTCTGAAAGGGGATGTTGACGGCGCCGGGGATGCGGCCCGGGCGGGCGTAGTCGTCGGATTCCCCGGTGAAGGTCGCGGCGTCGAGGGAGTGGATGAGCACGACCGAGTCGTCCCCGAGGGCCGCGCGCACCCGCTCCAGGTCGGCGTAGAGTTCCGGCCGACGGCGGGCGGTGAACGTGGCGACCGTGGGGGTTTCGTCACCGGTGTCCACCTCGTACCCGGCGGCCTGCCACGCGGGGAAACCGCCGTCGAGGACGGAGACCCGGTCATGGCCCTCGAGCCGGAGGTTCCACCACAGGCGGGTGGCCCACATCATCGGCCCGTGGTCGTAGACGATGACGTGGGAGTCGTCCGAGACGCCCAGGGCGCCGATCCGTTCAGCGAAGCGCTCGGAGGGCAGGGCGGTGGCGTTGAGCCCGGAGGTCTCGTCCGCCAGCTCGCCCAGCAGGTCGGCGTGGACGGCGCCGGGGATGTGGCCGCGGCGGTACATGTCCCGGCCGGAGCCGTCGGCCGGTGGCGTGCCGAAGGCGGTGGCGGCGTCGAGGACCACCACGTCCGGGTCGTCGAGGTGGTCGTTGAGCCACGCCGCGTCGATGAGCAGGGGAGTCTGGTTACTGGTGGCCATGGCCCCAGGCTAGTGATCCGCGGGCGGGTGCGTCAGGACCCCGGTCCCTCGGTACACTCGGCACCCATGTCGAAGAAGAAGCCCCGTCCGACACCCGTGCCCGCGGATCCCCTCCCGGGGATCGTCGACGCCCACACCCACCTCGCCTCAGCGGGGGCACGCACCCCGGAGGAGGTCGCCGCGATCGTGGATCGCGCGGTGTCCGCCGGCGTGGAGAAGATCTGCACCGTCGGCGACGGACTGGCCGAGGCGGAGCTGGCCCTGTCTGCCGCCCAGCACCACGAGCGGGTGTACGCGGCCTGCGCGATTCACCCGACGCGCGCGCACGAGCTGGACGACGCCGCGAAGGCGCGCCTGACCGAGATGGCGCGCGACCCGCGGTGCGTGGCGGTGGGGGAGACCGGCCTGGACACCTACTGGATCACCCACGAACCGGACCGCACGGCCCCGCTCGACGTCCAGGAGGAGGCGCTGCGCTGGCACATCGACCTGGCGGTGGAGACCGGCAAGGCGCTGATGCTCCACAACCGCGAGGCCGACGCCGACCTCATGCGCGTGCTCGCCGACGCGCCCACCCCGCGGCACACCATCCTGCACTGCTTCTCCTCCCCGCTGGACGTGGCGAAGGAGGCCCTCGACCGGGGCTACATCCTCAGCTTCGCGGGCAACATCACCTTCAAGCGCAACACGGAGCTGCGCGAGGCCGCCGGACTCACACCCGCCGGTCAGTTGCTCATCGAGACGGACGCGCCCTACATGACGCCCGAGCCCTTCCGCGGCGCCCGCAACGAGCCGTCGCTCGTCGGCCACACCGCCTACTGTGTCGCCGAGGCCCGCGGCATGGATCCGGGGGAACTGGCGGAGGAGCTGTCCGCCACCTTCGACGAGGTCTACGGGCTGAACGTGCGCGGCTGAACGCCCGCGGTCACCGGCCCTCGACGTCCCCGGGATCCCGCCTGCGCGAAGTTCTCCCCGACGGCCGGATCGGCCGGCACCTGTGCTCCCGATCAGGGTCGGTCCGGGCAAACCGTCCGGTAATTGTGTCCATTATCACACTTCCGTTTGCCCTGCGTGAATGAAGCCGCCGGGAGTGGAGGGAGCGGTGTTCCGGCTGTGGTTCGAGCGTATCGATTCCACTCGACGAGGCGGAACTGTTACCGTACCGTTATTCGAAGCGCCTCGGGGGTATCCCGCGGCCGAGAACGCCGAAGAGCGGACCAGCAGTACCGAGAACCGGTCCCCGACGCACGCGGGGCCGATCGACACCGAGTGAGATCGAGACAGAAACTCCCCATGGGACTTCAGAGCACTTCAGGAATCAAGCGGATCAACAACAGCGCCTCCGTGCCCCTGCGCCTGGCCACCGGCGGCGTCCTGGGCACCCTGCTCGTCGGTGGCGTCGTCGCCGTCGGCGCCCAGAAGGACGTCATCGTCGACGTCAACGGCGAGCAGCTCACCCTGAGCACGTTCTCCGGCGACGTCGAGGGGGCGCTGCGGGCCGCCGGCGTCGAGATCGGCGACCAGGACCTGGTGTACCCGGCCCCGTCGGAGTCGCTCGCGGACGACGAGACCATCACCGTGCGCACCGCCAAGCCGGTCGCCGTGGTCATCGACGGCGAGGAGACCGACCTGACCTCCACCGCGCTGACCGTCGAGGACCTCCTCGGCCAGTTCGAGGGCATCACCCCGGCCGCCGAGGTCACCGCGGAGGGGGACACCCCCGTCATCGAGGGCATGCGCCTGGAGGTGACCACCCCGAAGATCGTCGCCATCGACGACGGCGGGAAGGTCTCCTACACCTCCATCGCCGCGAAGACCGTCGGTGATGTCCTCGAGGCCCGCGACATCGGGCTCGGCGGGCACGACATCGTCACCCCGGCCGTCGACGCCCCGGTCACCGACGACACGAAGATCGAGATCAAGCGCATCGAGATCGAGGAGGTCACCGAGCAGGAGACCTTCGACGTGCCCACCACCTACGTCGAGGATCCCGACGCCCTGGAGGGCGAGGAGACCATCACCGAGTGGGGCGAGTCCGGCCTCAAGGACGTCACGAAGAAGATCACCAGGGTCAACGGCGAGGTCACGGGGGAAGAGATCCTCCACGAAACCGTCGTCCGCGAGGCCGTGCCGGCCGTGGTCTCCCGCGGCACCAAGCCGAAGCCCACCGCCTCCGCCCCGGCGGTCGCGGGCAGCTCCGTCTGGGACCGGCTCGCGCAGTGCGAGTCGGGCGGCAACTGGTCCATCAACACCGGCAACGGCTACCAGGGCGGACTGCAGTTCTCCCCGTCCACCTGGGCCGGCTACGGCGGCACCCAGTACGCGGCCAGCGCCGACCAGGCCACCCGCGAGCAGCAGATCGCCATCGCCGAGAAGGTCCGGGCCGGGCAGGGCTGGGGTGCGTGGCCGGCCTGCACCGCCAAGCTCGGCATCCGCTGACAACACGGCTGACGACGACCCCGCCTCCCGCACCCGCGGAGGGCGGGGTTTCGTGCACTGTAGATTGGTAGACATGACCACCAGCGATGCGACCACCGGGGCGGAAGAACCCACGGCCCAGCTCCTCGGGCCCGTCGAGATCCGGCAGCTCGCCGAGAAGCTCGGCGTGACCCCGACGAAGAAGCTCGGCCAGAACTTCGTGCACGACCCCAACACCGTGCGCCGCATCGTCGCCGCCGCCGACCTGACCGACGAGGACCACGTCGTGGAGGTCGGCCCCGGCCTCGGCTCCCTGACCCTCGCCCTGCTGGACACGGCCGCGAAGGTCACCGCCGTGGAGATCGATCCGCGCCTGGCCGCCGAGCTGCCCGCGACCGTGGCCTGGCGCGCGCCCGACTTCGCCGACCGGCTCACGGTCGTGGAGCGCGACGCCCTGAAGGTCGCGCCCGGGGATCTGGGCGAGCCCACCGCGCTGGTGGCCAACCTGCCCTACAACGTCTCCGTGCCGGTGCTGCTGCACCTGCTGGCCACCTTCCCGTCGATCCGGCGCGTGCTCGTCATGGTCCAGGCCGAGGTCGCCGACCGCCTGGCCGCCGACCCCGGTTCCAAGGTCTACGGCGTGCCCAGCGTCAAGGCAGCCTTCTACGGCGAGGTCCGCCGTGCCGGCGCGATCGGGAAGAACGTGTTCTGGCCGGCGCCGAACATCGAGTCCGGGCTGGTGCGCATCGACCGGTTCGCGGAAGGCGAGGCCCCCTGGCCCATCGACGACGCCACCCGCCGCCAGGTCTTCCCGGTCGTCGACGCCGCCTTCGCCCAACGCCGCAAGACCCTGCGCGCAGCCCTGTCCGGGCACTACGGTTCCGGAGCGGCCGCCGAGGAGGCCCTGCAGTCCGC
Source organism: Corynebacterium halotolerans YIM 70093 = DSM 44683 (assembly GCF_000341345.1). Lineage (NCBI taxonomy): Bacteria > Bacillati > Actinomycetota > Actinomycetes > Mycobacteriales > Corynebacteriaceae > Corynebacterium > Corynebacterium halotolerans. The sequence continues at coordinate 962,954 of NC_020302.1, forward strand.
CGGCATCGACCCGCGGCTGCGCGGCGAGAAGCTCGACGTCGCCGACTTCGTCCGGCTGGCGGGGGTGGGGGTGGACCGGTGACCCGCACCATCCACGCCCGCGCCCACGCCAAGGTCAACCTGCACCTCGGCGTCGACGAGCTGCGCGGGGACGGCTACCACGAGCTGGTCACCGTCTTCCAGTCGCTGAGCCTCCACGACGACCTGACCCTGACCGTCCACGACGACGAACGGGTCGCGGAAGGCTCGATCGTCCGCGGGATGACCGTCACCGGCTTCGACGCCGCGAAGGTACCCACCGACCCGGGCAATCTGGCGTGGCGGGCCGTCGACGCGGTCGTCGACACGGCGCGCGCCACCCACGGCGGGCTCGACCTGCCGGCGGTGGACCTCCACCTGACCAAGGGCATCCCCACGGCCGGGGGCATGGCCGGCGGATCCGCCGACGCCGCCGCCGCGCTGGTGGCCGCCAACACCCTGCTGGATGAGCAGGTCCCCGCGCTCGGCCGCGACGGCCTGCACGAACTGGCCGCGGAGCTGGGTTCCGACGTCCCGTTCACCCTCCACGGTGGCACGATGCTCGGCACCGGGCGCGGCGAGCAGCTCGTCCCGCTGCTGGCGCGCGGCACCTGGCACTGGGCGCTGGTATTCTCCGCCGAGGGCCTGTCGACGCCCGCGGTCTTCGGCAAGCTCGACGATCTGCGCGCCGAGGGGCGCGACCTACCGCCCTCCCTGAACACCGCCCCGCTGTCGAGGGCGCTGACCAGTGGCGACCCCGGGCAGCTCGCGGCGGTGCTGGCCAACGACCTGCAGGCCCCGGCCCTGTCCCTGCGGCCCGACCTACGGCGTACCCTCGACGCCGGACGCCGCGCCGGGGCCCTGGCCGGGATCGTCTCCGGCTCGGGGCCCACGTGCGCGTTCCTGTGCGACAGTGAACTGGCGGCGGCCGACCTCGTCGACGACCTCATCGCCGCCGGAGTGGCCTACACCGGCACCGTGGCCCACGGTCCCGCCGCCGGCGCCCACCTGATCTCCTGACCCACCTCTAGTTAAGGACTCCACCCACCACGATGACCAACCTCATCAACCTCGAGAACGTCACCAAGACGTTCGGGCTCAAGACCCTCCTCGACGGCGTCAGCCTCGGCGTCCAGACCGGCGAGCGCATCGGCGTCGTCGGCCTCAACGGCGGCGGCAAGACCACCCTGCTGGAGGTCATGACCGGGATCGAGCCGCCGGATGAGGGACGCGTGTCCCACAACTCGGACCTGCGGATGGCCGTGGTCACCCAGCGCGCCGAACTCGACGACGAAGACACCATCGCCGACGTCGTGCTCGCCCCGCTCGGCCTGCAGACCTACGAGTGGGCCTCCGACGCCAAGGTCCGCGACGTCCTCGGCGGTCTCGGGGTGGCGGACCTCGGCCTGGATACGAAGGTCGGCGGGCTCTCCGGCGGCGAGCGACGCCGCGTCAACCTCGCCGCCGCGCTGGTGCGCGACCTCGACCTGGTGGTCCTCGACGAGCCGACCAACCACCTCGACGTCGAGGGCGTGCAGTGGCTCGCCGAGTACCTGCTGTCCCGGAAGCTGGCCATCGTCGTGGTCACCCACGACCGCTGGTTCCTCGACACCATCGCCACCCGGACCTGGGAGGTCCACGACGGCACCGTCGACATCTACGAGGGCGGCTACAACGACTGGACCTTCGCGCGTGCCGAACGCGCCCGCCAGGCCGACGCCATGGAGCAGCGCCGGCAGAACCTGGCGCGCAAGGAGCTGGCCTGGCTGCGCCGCGGCGCACCGGCGCGCACCTCCAAGCCGCGCTACCGCATCGAGGCCGCCGAGGCGCTCATCTCCGACGTCCCCGCCCCCCGCGACAAGGTCGAGCTGATGGCCTTCTCGAAGCAGCGGCAGGGCAAGGTCGTCATCGAGCTCGAGGACGCCCGCATCGAATCCCCCGACGGGCGCATGCTCGTCGACCACCTCACCTGGCGGCTGGCCCCGGGTGAACGCATCGGCCTGGTCGGCGTGAACGGCTCCGGCAAGACGACCCTGCTGCGCGCCCTCGCCGGCGATCATCCGCTGGCGGAGGGAAAGCGCATCGAGGGCCAGACCGTGCGGCTGGGCTGGCTGCGCCAGGAACTCGACGACCTCGACCCGGGCCTGCGTCTGCTCGACGCCGTCGAGGAGGTGGCCACCTATGTTCAGCTCGGTGACCGGGAACTGTCGGCCTCCCAGCTGGCCGAGCGGCTCGGCTTCTCGGCCAAGCGCCAGCGCACCCCCGTCGGCGACCTCTCCGGCGGTGAGCGCCGCCGTCTGCAGCTGACCCGGGTGCTCATGGCGGAGCCGAATGTCCTGCTGCTCGACGAGCCGACCAACGACCTGGACATCGACACCCTGCAGGAGCTGGAGTCCCTGCTGGACTCCTGGCCCGGCACCCTGGTGGTCATCTCCCACGACCGCTACCTCATCGAGCGCATCGCCGACTCCACCTGGGCCCTGTTCGGCGACGGCGACCTGACGAATCTGCCCGGCGGCATCGAGCAGTACCTTCAGCGCCGCAAGGAGATGGCCGAGGCCGAGGGCGGTGGTGTGCTCGACCTGGGGGAGAAGAAGTCCGGGGACGGCGGCCGGGCGGACAAGCCCACCGGATCGGGGCGGAGTTCCCAGGAGGAGCGGGAACTGCGCAAGCAGATGAACGCCCTGGAACGTAAGATGAGCAAACTGGATCCGAGGATCGAGAAGCTCAACACGGAGATGGCCGCCGCCGCGGAGGCCCTCGACACCGCCAGGCTCACCGAACTCGACGCGAAACTGCGGGAGCTCAACGATGAGCGCGAGGGCTACGAGATGGAGTGGCTCGAGGTGGGGGAGAAGCTGGAGGGGAACTGATGGCCGGTGCCGGCGCTTCCGCGACCGTGGTCCGGGAAACCGTGGCCCGCGACTCCGCCTGGGTCCGGGTCTGGAACCGCTGGCACCTGCACCCCTGGGGGCTGATCGGCGCCACGATCATGTTCGCCCTGGGGCTGACCCCCTCCCTGCTGCCGCGCGACTGGTTCTACCAGGGCCTGGTCTCCGGGCTGGCCGCCGGCATCGGTTACGGCCTGGGTACCGGCCTGCACGCGGTGTGGGTGCGCTGGCTGCGGGACCGCCTCGGCCCCCGCCTGAACCGCCATCTCGAGGAGCTGTCCGACCGTACCCGCGCGGTGCTGGAGATCGCGCTCATCGTCGTCAGCCTGCTGTGGCTGGTGGGCATGGTCATCTTCTCCCTGCGGTGGCAACGCGGCATCGCGGAACTGACCGGGGCGCGGGCGCTGGGCCTGTGGGAGTACCTGCTGGTCCTGCCCGTCGGCGGCGTGGTGTTTCTGGCCGTGGTCCTGCTCGGCCGCGGCCTGCGGCTGCTGGCCCGCTGGCTGTCGAACCGCGTGCCGAACCGCCTGACGCCCTCAATCCGGGGTGTGATCGCCTGGCTCGCGGTGGCCGTGGCACTCGTCTTCGTCGTCGAGCAGGCCATCCCGGGCACCCTCGTGCGCATCGGTGAGCGGGTGTTCTCCGCCCGCTATGCGGACCCCGAGGAGGGGACGGTCCCGCCCACCATCCCGGAGCGCTCCGCCTCCCCCGGCTCCCACGTCGACTGGGACGGTGTGGGCACCTACGGCGCGCGCTTCCTCAACCAGGGGCTGCACGCCGACCAGTTGTCCGAGCTGACCGGGCGCCCCGCCGAGGAACCGATCCGGTTGTACGCGGGCATCGGCAACGAACCCACCGACGCCGGGCGGGCCGGGCTGATCATCGACGAACTCGAGCGCACCGACGCCACCGAACGCGAGGCGATGCTCGTGGTCGTGACCACCGGCACCGGCTGGGTCAACCCGCAGACGGCCCAGGCCTTCGAGCTGCTCTACGGCGGCGACACCGCGGTGGTCGCCGCCCAGTACTCCGCCATGCCCTCGCCCCTGCACTTCCTCGCGGGCGGGGAGGAGGTGCGCGGTGCCGGCCGGGAGTTCGTCACCCCGATCGTCGACTGGTGGAACGCGCTGCCGGAGGAGGACCGCCCGAAGCTCTACCTCTACGGCGAGTCGCTGGGATCCACCGGCATCGAGGCGGCGTTCTCCGGCATGCGCGACATCGCCAATTCCGTCGACGGTATCCTGCTGACCGGCCCGCCCCGCTTCAACCCGCTGCACACCCAGTTCACCGAGCGCCGGGATCTGGGTACACCCGCCGTGGCTCCCGAGTACTCGGGCGGCCTGGTCGTGCGCTTCGCCGCCCACACGGAGCAGATCCGCAGCTGGGCGGGGGAACCCGCCGAGGCCTGGGGGCCGACCCGCATGCTGTATGTCCAGCACCCCTCCGACCCGGTGGCCTGGTGGACCCCGCAGCTCATCCTGCGGGAACCGGACTGGCTGGAGGAGCCGGCCGGCCACGACCGCCTACCGGCGATGCAGTGGCTGCCGTTCATCACCTTCCTGCAGGTCTCCGCCGACCTGCCGGTGAGCCAGAACGTCCCCGACGGCCACGGCCACAACTACGGCGACGCGATGCTCGACGGGTTCGCCGCCATCGCCGGCCCGGGACGCTTCACGGTAGCCGACGTGGACCGCCTGGAGCCGCTGCTGGAGGAGGCGCTCGGGATGGCGGGGAACAGCGAGTTCGGTTAGGTGGCGGTCAGGTGCACCTCGTCGCCGACGAGGGCCACCCCCCAGGTCCGCAGCCGCACCGACTCGTTGGACAGGCAGCGGCCGTCGGTGAGCCGGAACACCTGCTTGAGCAGGGGAGAGGCCACCGTGGGCTCGCCGTCGTGCTCTCCGACGAGGCCGCGGCTGATCACCCCGGCACCGGTGAACGGATCGATGTTGTCGACGGCGTAGCAGGAGTCCGGGCAGTCACTGTCACCGGTGATCCGGAAGACGGCGATCTGGGTGCCGTCGGGCAGCAGCACCGCGACCCCGAGGTCGGCCTCGAGTCGGACGGCGGGGAAGGTGGTGATGGGGGACACCAGGGTGGTGGTCATGATCAGTTCACTCCTTGCAGGGTCGGCATGGGCAGCGGGACGAGTCGGTTGCCGTCCCGGTGCCGGTCAAACTGGATGGTCCGGTCCTTCTCCTCCGGCGCGTTGACGAAGGGGGTGAAGCGGGAGAGCTTCTCCGGGTCGTCGAGCACGCTCTTCCACTCATCCGAGTAGCTGGAGACGTGGCGCTCGATGTACGCCTCGAGATCGGCCGCGATGCCGAGCGAGTCGTCGACGACGACGGCGCGGATATGGTCGAGCCCACCCTCGGTCTCCTCTATCCAGTGGGCGGTGCGCTGCAGCCGGTCGGCGGTGCGCACATAGAAGCCGATGAACCGGTCGATGCAGCGGATCAGGGTCTCGTCGTCGATCTCGCTGGCGAGCAGCTCCGAGTGCCGCGGTGTCGCGCCTCCGTTTCCTCCCACGTACAGGTTCCAGCCCTTCTCCGTGGCGATCACGCCGACGTCCTTGCTCCGGGCCTCGGCGCACTCGCGGGCACAGCCTGACACCCCCATCTTGAGTTTGTGCGGACTGCGCAGCCCGCGGTAGCGCAGCTCGAGGAGATTGGCCATGGCCACCGAGTCCTGCTGGCCGAAGCGGCACCAGTCCGTGCCCACACAGCTCTTGACCGCGCGCAGCGACTTGCCGTACGCCTGGCCGGACTCCATGCCGGCGTCAATCAGCCGGGACCAGATCGCCGGCAGGTCCTCCATGCGCGCGCCGAACATGACGAGGCGTTGGGCCCCGGTGACCTTGGTGAACAGGTCGTACTCGCGGGCGATCGCGCCGATCTCGATGAGCTGCTCCGGGGTGACCTGCCCGGCCGGCATCCGGGGGACCACGGAGTAGGAGCCGTTGCGCTGGATATTGGCCAGGAAGCGGTCGTTGGTGTCCTGCAGGGCCACGCGGCCGTCGCCGAGCACGTGTTCGCCGGTGTCCAGCGAGGCGAAGATCGATGCCAGGGTCGGCTTGCACACCTCGCAGCCGCGCCCGGTCCCGAAGCGGGCGATGAACTCGGGGAACGAACTGACTCCGGTGGACTGCGCGATCTGGAACAGCTCGGCGCGGGTCTGCGGGAAATGCCCGCAGACCGCCCGTGACTGCTCGATACCCTCGGCCTCGAGCACATTCCGCATCAGTGGGAGGCAGGAACCGCAGGAGGTGCCGGCCCGGGTGCAGCCCTTCAGGGCCTCGACGCTGTGCGCGCCGTCGGCGATGGCCTCGACGAGCCGGCCCTTGGTCACGGCGTTGCAGGAGCAGATCTGGGCGTTCGCCGGGAGGGCGGCCACGCCCACGTCCGGCCCCGCAGAGGATGAGGGGACGAGGAAGGACAGCGGGTCGGCCGGCAGTTCGGTGCCGAGGAGGGCGTGCAGCAGGCTGTAACCGGAGGAGTCGCCGACGAGGATGCCACCGCGCAGGGTCCTGCCGTCGGCGTCCAGGAGGAGCTTCCGGTAGGTTCCGCCGACCGGATCCGTGATCAGGAGTTCCTTCCGGTCACCGGTGGCCTCGATCTCGCCGAAGCTGGCCATGTCCACGCCGAGCAGCTTGAGCTCGGTGGACAGATCCGGCTCCGTCAGTCCCTCGGTGGCCTCGCCGGTCAGTCGGCGGGCCAGGACGTCGGCGGTGGCGTTGCCGGGTCCGATGAGCCCGTGGGTGCGGCCGTGCACGGCGGCGACTTCGCCGATGGCGCTGATGTCCGGGTCGACGGTGGCGCAGAAGTCATCGACGAGGATTCCGCCGCGCTCACCGGTGGGCAGCCCGGCCGGTTCCGCCAGCTGGTCGTTGGGCCGGATGCCGGTCGCGAAGACCACCAGGTCCACCGGCAGCGGAGTCCTCCTGTCCGCCAGTTCCAGGTCGAGTCCACCCGGTCGGGTGGTGGACGCGGTGATGCCGGTGGTCGAGGTGTCCAGGTGCAGGTGCACCCCCAGCCCGGAGACCAGCCCGGCCAGGACCGCACCGGCGGCCTCGTCCGTCTGCTGCGGCATCAGTCGGGGGGCGATCTGGATGACGTGGCACTCGACCCCCATGCCGCGCAGCGCCCCCGCAGCCTCCAGCCCCACGAGTCCGCCGCCGATGACGGCCCCGACGGGGTGGCCGCTCCGGCTCTTCGCGGCGTCGACGGTCGCACGGATGCCGTCGAGGTCGTCGAGGGTCCGGTACGCGAAGCAGCCGTCGAGGTCCGCACCCGGGACCGGCGGGACGAAAGCACGGGATCCGGTGGCGATGACGAGGTGGTCGTAGGCGACGGTGCCCCCGTCATCGCAGTCCACGGTGCGTTCCTCCCGGTTGATGGCGGTGACCCGGGCATTCCGGATCTCCACGTGGCCGGGGTAGGGGTCGTACATCAGCGCGTCGCGGTCCCAGTTGTCCGTGTAGCTGGTCAGGTGCACGCGGTCATAGGCGGGGGAGTGCTCATCCGTGATGGCGGTGATCCCGGTCTGCGGGGCCCGGTCGAGGAGGGCGGTGATGAAGCGGTGCGCCACCGGTCCGAGGCCGGCGATGACGATCCTTCCGGGCGCCTGCCCTGATTGGGGGTTCGTGTCCATGGCGTCATTTCCCTTCGTGGCAGGTGGGGTGATTCCGCCTCCGGGGAGGGAGCCGGAATCAAATATCTATCGGTCGATAGATTAAAACTCCGGACAGGGCTGCGCCAGCGGATGTGACGAGTGCCACCGTGCCCTCGGGGGAGAACGCAGGGGAGGGTTTTCACGGGGAAGGGTGGTTGCGCCGGAATTTGCCTACACTCGGACACATGATTTTGATCAACGTGCGATTCCGCCCCCGTCCCGAGTACGTCGAGAACTTCCGCGAGAAGGTCGACGAGTACACCCAGGCCACCCGCGCCGAGCAGGGCTGCATCTTCTTCGAGTGGGCCCGCAACACCGATGACCCGAACGAGTACATTCTCCTCGAGGGGTTCCAGGACGATGCCGACGTCGCCCACGTCGAGTCCGAGCACTTCCGCAAGTCCACCGAGATGTTTCCGGAGCTCCTGACCGAGACCCCGCAGATCATCAACACCAAGATCCCGGGCAAGACCGAGTGGGACCGCATGGCCGAATTCGGCGTCGAGGAGTAAATCCCCGGGCCGTGATCGTGCCCCGCCCGCCCGGACAGCTTCCGGGCGGGCGGTGTGCTTCCTCCGTCAACCACGGGGCGCGGTATTCTCGGTCCCATGGCCAAGAAAGACCCGTCCGGGCAGAGCAGCGCCCCGTCGAAACTGTCCCGTAAGGCCTACGAGGCCGAGCTCAAGCGACTGCAGGCGGAGCTGGTCGACATGCAGCAGTGGGTCGTCGAGACCGGCGCCCGTGTGGTCATCATCATGGAGGGCCGCGACGCCGCGGGCAAAGGGTCGGCGATCAAGCGGATCACCCAGTACCTGAACCCGCGCACCTGCCGCATCGAGGCACTGCCGAAGCCCAGTTCCCGTGAGCAGGGGCAGTGGTACTTCCAGCGCTACGTCGAGCGCCTGCCCACCGCCGGGGAGATCGTCATCTTCGACCGCTCCTGGTACAACCGGGCAGGCGTGGAGCGGGTGATGGGCTTCTGCACCTCCCAGGAGTACCGCCGGTTCCTGCACCAGGCCCCCATCTTCGAGCGACTGCTCGTCGAGGACGGCATCCTGCTGCGCAAGTACTGGTTCTCCGTCTCCGACGAGGAGCAGCTGCGCCGCTTCCACTCCCGGCTGGAGGATCCGCTGCGCCGCTGGAAGCTCTCGCCCATGGACACGGAGTCGATCACGCGGTGGGAGGACTACTCCCGCGCTAAGGACGAGATGTTCATCCACACCGACATCCCCTCGTCCCCCTGGTACACGGTGGAGAGCGAGGACAAGAAGCGCTCCCGCATCAACGTCATCTCCCACCTGCTGTCGACGATCCCCTACGAGAAGATCGAACGGCCCCTGCCCGTCATCCCGGAGCGCCCCGCCGCAACCGGCGGCTACCGGCGGCCACCGCGCAACGAGTTCCGGTACGTTCCCGACGCCGCCGCAAAACTGGAGAAGGACGCCCCGAAGAAGAAGTCCGGCGGGAAGAAACCGGGGAAAGCCGGCAAGCGGGAGAAATGAGCCGCAGGCGGAGGTGTATTCTCCGACGCCGCCCCAACTGCTGAACAGGGCTGATACACCGGCGGCCCCGAGTGCTACGTCAAGTTATGCACCCGGGCCCGGACCCGCCGGCGGCGTTCGGCCTACATCCCCAGCATCCCGCGCAGCACGGTGATCACACCGTGCTCGGTGTTCGGCGGGGCGATGTGGTCCGCGATCTCCTTGATCCGCGGGTGCGCGTTGTCCATGGCGTAGGCGGTGCCGGCGGCGGTGAGCAGCTCGTAGTCGTTGAGGTAGTCACCGAAGGCCAGCGTCTGGGACCGCTCCAGGCCCAGGGCCCCGCGCAGGGCGGTGAACGCCCGGCCCTTGTCGGCCTCCCGGTTCATGATGTCGATCCAGTGCTTGCCGGAGACCACCACGTGGCTGTCGCCCGCCGCCCCCTCGAGCACGGGCAGGCCGACGGTCTCGGCGTCGTCGTGGGTGAACACCGCCAGCTTGATCACGTCGTCGCCGACGCGCTCGTGCAGGTCGTCGATCAACTCGGTGGCGTGGTAGTACTTGTCCACCTCACCGGTGGAATCGGGGTGGAACCACCGGTCGAGGTAGGCCATCGTGGGCGTGCACAGCACCAGGTCCATCGCGGTGTCGGCGGCACGCACGACGTCGATCACCGAGTGCACGGCAGCCTGATCCAGCGGGGTGGTGGAGACGATCTCACCCCGGTGCGCCACCACGGTGCCGTTCTCGGCGATGTAGGTGCCGGGGTCCAGTTCACCGCCGAACATGTCACGCAGGGTGACCAGCTGCCGCCCGGAGGCCGGGGCCAGCGTGATACCCCGGCTGCGGGCCTCGGCGAGCACGTCCCAGAAGCCCTCCGGGATGGTGCCGTCGCCGTCGAGCAGGGTGCCGTCCATGTCGAGGGCGATGAGGCGGTGGTCCATGGGGGTCCTTTCCAGCTTTCCGCTCACAGGGGAGCGTGATATGTAACACTGTCGTTATGACTGCGCAGACTGATAAGCCCGTACTCGTGTCCGTCCGACAGGCTACCGGAGTTCTGGAGCTGAACCGGCCACGGGCGCTGAACTCGCTCAACCCCGAGATGATCGACATCATCACCGACGCCCTGGCGGACTGGCGTGACGACGACCGCGTGACCCAGGTGCTCATCGTGTCGAACTCGCCGAAGGGCTTCTGCGCCGGCGGCGACGTCCGCCACGCCCGGGACCAGATCCTCGCCGGGGATGAGACGGGCGTCGACGAGTTCTTCCGGACCGAGTACGCGCTGAACAACGGGATCGCCGGCTACCCCAAGCCCTACGCCGCGATCATCGACGGCGTCGTCATGGGCGGCGGCCTGGGTGTGTCCGCCCACGGCTCCCACCGCATCGTCACGGACAAGGCCTTCGCCGCCATGCCGGAGATGGCCATCGGCTACGTCACCGACGTCGGGATGTCGTGTCTGTTCCAGCGCATGACCGGCACGCGCGGCCAGGCCTCCCCGGCGCTGGCGACCTTCCTGGGGCTGACCGGCTACCGGCTCACCCCGGCCGACATGCTCTGGTCCGGACTAGCCACCCACCACGTCAACAGCGAACTCGTCACCGCGCTCATCGACGCCGTCGTAACCGACGGTATCGACGCCGCCCTGGCGGAGTACGCCTCCGTACCCGCCGATAAATCAGCCCTCGCCGGCATGATCGACGACATCGAGGCCACCTTCGGCCACGACACCTGGGCCGGGATCGACGCCGCCCTGCAATCCCACGGCAACCCCGGGTTCGTCGAGCAGGTCCGTGGACTCATGGCCGCAGCGAGCCCCTCGGCGGTCGTGGCCACGGTCGAGCTCTTCGCCGCCAACCGCACCGTCGCCGACCTGCGCGCCGGGCTCGACAACGAGGAGAAGCTCGGCGAGGTCATCCGCCGTCAGCCCGACTTCGTCGAGGGCGTGCGCGCCGTGCTCGTCGACAAGACCCGCGACGCCGCCTTCCGCCCGGCGGACACCGCCGACGTCGACCCGGAGCCGTACCGCGCCGTGCTCTCGTGACGGAGCAGGTGGCCGAGGAACTCAGACCGGTCCCGTGGGGTTGGTACGGCGGGATCGTGGTGGTGACCGTCCTGGCGCTGGTGGCGGTGTGGGCGAATTTCGACTCCATCCCCGATCCCATGCCGGTGCACTGGGGTCCCGGCGGGGAGGCGGACCGTTTCACGGACAAGTCACTGGGAACCGCCTTCCTCCTGGTGGGCCTCGGGCCGGTCATCCTGTTGGCCGCCGGGGCGGGATCGGCGGCGCTGATCCAGTCACAGGCACGCGCGGACGGCTACCCGAAGCGCACCGCCCACGAACTCAACCGGCGGCGGATGGGTGCGAACCTGCAGCAGCCGGCGCTCGGGGCCCTGATGCTCGTGCTGGCCGTCCTCATGGCGGCGTCGACCGCCGGCTCACTGCTGGGATGGCTGGGCGGAGTACCGATGACCGTGCTGCTCATCGGCGGCATCATCGCCCTGCTCGGCTGGTTCTTCGTCCGGATGAAACGCATCGGGGAACACCTCGACGAGGTCTATCCGCCGGATGAGCCCAGGGAGCGGCTGAAGTGGGGGATGTTCTACTTCAACCCCGACGACGAGCGCACCGTGATCGACATGGACGGCGGCAGCATGACCACGTTCAACTTCGCCCGCCCCGCGGCCTGGGGGATCCTCGCGGCACTCCTCGCCCCGGTGGCGCTCGTCGTGGTGCTGGCGGTGATGACGGGTTAGTCCGCCCGCCCCATCTCCGCGGTGACACCCGAGGGGCCGAAGGTCAGGGTGACGCGTTCGCCGGCGGTGGGCAGGGGGATGACCGCGCCGTCGGTGGCGTGCACGAGGCTGACGCCGCGGTAACCGGCGTAGGCGCCCACCGCCCGCCGCAGGTCGAGCGAGGGATCGGCCGGGGCGTGCAGGGTGGCGGTCAGCGCCTGCGCGGTGGGCGGGGGCAGGCGGAGCGCCTCCGCGTCGAGCAACACGATGCCGGTGGTCTCCGGGTTGAGCGGCACCTCGGCGTGGGTCCACAAGCCGGTCACCGGCTTGGCGACGTCCGTCAGCCCCAGCCGGTGGGCCTCCTCGGCGGGCAGGTGCGGGCGGAAGAGCGCGGGGATGCCGTGGTCGAGGCCGAAGCGCTCGAGTCCGCCGATCAGCTGGACGGCCGGGGAACCGGTGAGGTTCGGGTCCGCCCACGCCCAGGTCCAGGTCCCCCCGGTGACGGTGGCGATGACCTGCGCCCGGGCGTGCAGCGCGTCGTCGTGGCGGGGCGAATCGGAGGTGACCTCCGCGGTGGCGCGGGAGAGGTCGACGGTGACCCGGGTGCCGGGGAACAGCCCGTCGAGCAGCAGCTGGTGCTCCGCGGAGTAGTAGAGGGCGTCGGCGCGCACGTCGTCGAGGCGCATGCCGCCGGCGATGTCGGTCACGCGGCCGTCGCGAAGCGTCAGGGCGACGCTCTCGGAAGTGTCGGCGACCGTGACCGTCTCCCCGTCCTCCCAGTAGCCCAGCCCGCGGAAGGCGGCGAAGCCCATCAGCGCGCGGCGGGTGCCGAACCGCTCGTCCAGGGCACTGAGACCGCTGATCAACGCGGAACGCAGCGGGCCGGAGGGCGGGGGATCGGTGACCGCGATGACGGAGATGACCGTGTCATCGTGGGGCGCCAGCAGTACCGGGACATTGCCGAAGAGGGTGCGGGCGGCGCGGACGAGATCATCGGAGGCCGGCTGCGGTTCCCGTAGCTCCGGGATGGAGAAACCCTCGGTGCGGGTGGTGGCCCACGTCCAGACGCCGTCGCGGATGACCGCCAGCCGCACTCCCTGGACCGGGACCGGATCGCCGGTGCGTCCGTGCAGGCGGACCTCGACCGGCGCGTCGAGCTCCCCGGAATCCGCCTCCGGCCCGGGCGCGGTGGGGGCCGGGCCCGTGAACTCCACCCCGGTGACCGGGCCGAAACTCGCCCGCACCGCGGCGTCGATGTCCGCCTGGGCGATCATCCCGTCGGTGATGACGTCGGCAAGCGAGCTCGGGTGGGGTAGTTCCATGACGCGGAGGACCTTTCCGGTACGGCGGGCGGGGAGGACGTTGTCTCCCAGGATAGTTCCCCGCCCTGACCGCCCGGCTGTCGTCTTGTGGTCGATGATCGCGATCAGGGAGAATGGGGGAGTTGCACTGAAATATACGAGGAGATCCTTTGCCCCATTCACGCCGACTGCCGACCGCAGTGACCACCGTGTTCAGTGCCATGGCATTGCTCGCCCCGGTCGCCGCCGCCCCGGCCCTCGCTCAGGACCACGGCATGGATCCGGATGTGGTGAGCAACCCCGCCGACACCCCTGACCGCCCGGAGGGGCCGTCCTCCAGTCTGTCCTCCGTGGTGCCGGACAACCGCTTCAAGTCCTTCAGCTCCCAGGGTTCCTCCGACGCCACCGTCTACGACGGCATCATCGCCGACTACAGGCCGCAGGAGATCAACCCGATGTTCCCCGACGGCCGGGACCACCTGCCGAAAGCGGAGCTCGACATGGACCCGGAGATTCTCGCCCGGCTGGAGACCTGGGCACATGTCGACGGGGAGCGCATCCGGCAGATCAACGCGTACTCGCCGTCAATGGGGCGGACGATTCCGCTGGTGTGGGTCGTGCCCGAGGATCTCAGCGAGCCGCGCCCGGTGGTCTACGCCCTCGGCGGTGCCGACGGCGGCCAGGGGCACGAGAACTGGATCACCCGCAGCAACATGGTGGACTTCTACTCCGAGAAGAACATCCACGTCATCATGCCGATGCTCGGTGCCTTCAGCTTCTACAGCGACTGGCTCGAGGAGCATCCGGATCAGGGCGGGAAGCAGATGTGGGAGACCTTCCTGACCCATGAGCTGCCCGAACCGCTCGAAGACGCCATCGGGGGCGACGGGCAGCGCAGCCTGATCGGCATGTCCATGTCGGGCACGACCGCGTTGCTGTACGCGACGCACCGGCCCGGTTTCTATGATTCGGTGGCCTCGTTGTCAGGTTGCGGCGACACCAACTCCTGGGTGGGCCGCCGCGGCATCGCCTCCACGCTGTACAACGGCAACGGCACCCCGGAGATGATGTGGGGCGAGCCGAACTCCGACTACTCGCGTTACCAGGACGCCGTCGTCAACGCCCACCGGCTGGCCGACCAGCCGAACCTCTATGTCTACGCGGCTTCGGGGCTGGTGGGACCGGCCGACTACCTGGGGCCGAACGCGCCCACGGATGACGCTGCATTCCAGGACCGCTCCTCCGTCGGCTTCACGATCGAGGCCGGATCCAACCTGTGTGCCCACCGTCTCAAACAGGCCACCGACGCGCACGGTATCGACAGCATCTACTACGACTTCGCCACCACGGGCACCCACTCCTGGGACGCCTGGAGCAACGCTCTGAAGGAGTTCTGGCCGATCCAGGCCCGCGGCTTCGGCATGGACGGCGGCGAGATCAACCCGGAGCTCGACGTCGAGACCCCACCGTGGGAGGGCTCCACGGATCTGGACCGCTACAACGATCTGTCGGGCCCCTCGTCCGCGGTCACCGGCGGGTCCTCCGTGCCGCAGCTGTCGTCCCTGTCCTCGTACTAGCGCGGCCGTCGGCAGGCAGTTGAAAAGCCCCGGGCACCGTTATGGCCGGGGCTTTTCGTTGCGCTTTAGGCCTACCGGAGGCCCTCGCGCTCCTTGAACTCGCGGCGGCGGGCGTGGAGGATCGGCTCGGTGTCCCGACTTGGCTCATTTTAGTGCGGTAGTCAGTCGGCAGGGCTGATGCGCTGAATCAGCTCGGTGACGTCGGTGGGTAGCGGGGATGCGGCGTGGACGGTCTGTCCGGCGATCTGCAGTTCGAAGGTGCGGTACTTTTTCAACGTGCGGACCAGGCGCTTCAGTGACAGCCCGGAGCGTTCCTCGAGTAGGTGGCCGACGGCCATCGCGGCCATCACCACGGTCAGGTGGGCATCGATGGACTCGCGTGTGCGGTGGTAGATCGGGCGGGCTTTCAGATCGGATTTCGACATTCGGAAGGCCTTCTCGATTTTCAACAATCGGCCGTAGGCGCCGATGACCTCCTCAGGTTCCAGGTCAGTGCGGGAGGTCTCAAAGCCTTTGATGCCGGCCAGGGCTTTGTTCTTGTTCACCAACGCCCAGTTGACCTGCTTGTTCGGGGCCTTCAGGTCCACAAAGCGGTTGCGTTTGACCGCGATCTTGCCGGCGACGGCTTTCTCGGCCTTGGCGACCTGCTCGTCAATGCCCTTCAAAGTGCGCCTGGCCCTGTCCCAGGAGTACCGGTAGTAGGTCACCCGGTGTGGGGTGCCCTCGGGTCCGCGTCCGGTGCGATCAGCCTCGACCCAAATTTGTTTGTCCTCGTAGTCCTGGTCCGGGTGGTCGCGGCGCCACTGGGCGATGACGTAGGGAAGGTCCTTGAACTTCGTGCCGATGATGTAGTGCAGTCCGGCATCCACGATGGCCTTCTTGTTGCCTGAAGAAAACATGCCCGCGTCCGCGACGACGGTGATGTCATCGACATCGAACGATTCCTGGAATCTTCGGATCATCGGCAGCATCGTCCTCGTTTCGGCCATGTTGCCTTCGAACGCACCCACCGACAACGGGAAGCCGTGGGCGTCGGACAGCAGCCCGACGGTGATCTGCGGCTCCAGCCGGCGCTCCTTGGAAAAGCCGGGCTTATGGAAGTCGTCGGCCTCATCCGTTTCGAAGTACAAGGTGGTCACGTCGTACAGGACCAGGACTCCGGGGCCGATGCCCGCGTGCCTCGCGCATGCCTGGGTGATCTGGTCCCGGAAGTCGGTGGTGGCGTAGGTCGGCAGGTGGCGTTTGATCGTGGCGTAGCTGGCGGACCGCACGCCGACCTCGGCCAGTGTTTCGACCGAGTCCAGTTTCGAGCCGGGTTGGATGATCCGGGCCATCACCAGGTGTTGGAAGACCTCGTCGTAGCCAGCTGCCCCATCTAATCTCAGCACCCGATATGCGCTTGTGATCGCCTCGATCAGGTGACCGGCACGTTCACTGGTCACCGGAACTGGGGCATTCGCACTCCCGGTGCCAGCCGGGGTGGTGTCCACGCCCAGGTCAAAGCTCATTTGGTCACCGTCGACCAGGCGCTGAGCTTTGGCTTTGAGTGCAGCCAGATCCTCCGGCGTGTGGGCTGAGCCGAGATGTTGCATCTGCTTTGATCCGCGACGTTCTGAGTAGACCACCTGCACAGCAGTGGCGCCGGAAGCGGTCTTGACGGTCCCGATGTAGGGGCTCACGAAAGATCAATCTAATCGGCTACCCCGCACCCCACCCCCTTAGTGCAGAAAAATGAGACCCGGCAGACCTAAACGCTCTGGTCTACGTGTCAATATGATCTTCCTCAACCCCAAATGAGCCAAGTCGGGTCCGTGCCGCAGCTGTCGTCCCTGTCCTCGTACTAGCGCGGCCGTCGGCAGGCAGTTGAAAAGCCCCGGGCACCGTTATGGCCGGGGCTTTTCGTTGCGCTTTAGGCCTACCGGAGGCCCTCGCGCTCCTTGAACTCGCGGCGGCGGGCGTGGAGGATCGGCTCGGTGTAGCCGGACGGGGTCTCCGCGCCCTTGAGGAGCAGGTCCTTCGCGGCCTGGAAGGCGATCGAGTAGTCGTAGTCCCGTGACATCGGCAGGTAGGCCGGGTCATCCTCGTTCTGGCGGTCGACGACGGCGGCCATGCGCTCCAGCGACTCGATGACCTGCTCCTCGGTGACCACGCCGTGGACCAGCCAGTTGCACAGCAGCTGGGAGGAGATGCGCAGGGTGGCGCGGTCCTCCATCAGGGCGGTGTCGTGGATGTCCGGGACCTTGGAGCAGCCCACGCCCTGCTCGACCCAGCGGACGACGTAGCCGAGGATGGACTGGCAGTTGTTGTCCAGCTCCTCCTGCTTCTCCTCCTCGGTCCAGTCGGCGGACGGGGCGACCGGGACGGTCAGCAGATCGTGGAGGGAGTCGCGGCGGCCGGCCTTCTTCAGCTCCTCCTGGGCGGCGAAGACATCGACGCGGTGGTAGTGGGTGGCGTGCAGGGTCGCGCCGGTGGGGGAGGGGACCCACGCGGTGTTCGCGCCCTCGCGCGGCTGGCCGATCTTGGCCTCGAGCATCTCGGCCATCAGCTCGGTCTGCGCCCACATGCCCTTGCCGATCTGCGCGCGACCGGACAGGCCGCGCTCGAGGCCGGCGTCGACGTTGTTGTCCTCGTAGGCCTGCTTCCAGGGGGAGGTCTGCATGTCGGCCTTGCGAACCATGGCGCCGGCCTGCATGGAGGTGTGGATCTCATCGCCCGTGCGGTCGAGGAAGCCGGTGTTGATGAACGCCAGGCGGTCGGCGACGTTCATGATGCAGGCGTCCAGGTTGGCGGAGGTGCGGCGCTCCTCGTCCATGACGCCGACCTTGATGGTGTAGCGCGGCAGGCCGAGCAGATCCTCGACGCGGCCGAACAGGTCATTGGTGAAGGCGACCTCCTCGGGGCCGTGCTGCTTCGGCTTGACGATGTAGATGGACCCGGTGCGGGAGTTGCGCAGCGGGTTGCGGACGTTCAGGCCCGGGATGGCGCAGAGGGCGGTGATGACCGCATCCATGATGCCCTCGTAGATCTCCTCGCCGTCGACCAGGATGGCGGGGTTGCGCATGAGGTGGCCGACGTTGCGGACGAACAGCAGGGAGCGCCCGTGCAGGCGGATCTCCGTGCCGTTGCGGCCGATGTAGGAGCGGTCCGGGTTCAGGGTGCGGGTGAAGGCACGCCCGTCCTTGGTGACCTGCTCGGACAGCTCACCGGTGTTGAGGCCGAACCAGTTGCGGTAGCCGAGGGTCTTGTCCTCGCCGTCGACGGCCGCGACGGAGTCCTCGAAGTCCATGATGGTGGTGACCGCGGACTCGAGGATGATGTCCTTGATGCCGGCCTTGTCGTCCCGGCCGATGGGGGAGGTCGGATCGATCTCCAGCTGGATGTGCAGGCCGTTGTGGCGCAGCAGGATGCAGCCCGGATCGTCGATCTCGCCGCAGAAGCCGCGGTAGACGGTCTTGTCCTTCAGGCGGTGCTCCCGGCCGTCGACCGTCGCGGCCAGGTAGCCGTCCAGGATGCTGTACTTCTCGACGTCCGCGTGGGAGGCGCCGTCGAGCGGGATGGCGGCGTCGAGGAACTCGCGCCCCCAGGCGATGACCTTCCGACCGCGGACCGGGTTGTACTCCCGGCCCTTCCCGGCCCCGCCGTCCTCGGGGATGGCGTTGGTGCCGTAGAGCGCGTCGTAGAGGGAGCCCCAGCGCGCGTTGGCGGCGTTGATGGCGAAACGTGCGTTGAGGATCGGGACGACCAACTGCGGGCCGGCCATGGTGGCGACCTCCTCGTCGATGCCGCGGGTGCGGATCCTGTTCTCCGCGGGAGTGGCGACCAGGTAACCGATGTCGCGGAGGAACTTCTCGTGCTCGACCGGATCGGGCCGGCCCGGGTTGGCGCGGTAGTACTCGTCGAGCTGTTCCTGCAGCTCATCGCGGCGGGCCAGCAGCTTCCGGTTGCGGGGGGTGAACTCCCGGACGAGGTCGGCGAATCCGGCCCAGAAATCGTCGGCGTCGACACCCACGGTCGGCAGGACACTGTCGGTGAGGAAGTCGTGCAGGACCTCGGCCACCTGGAGGCCGGCGACGTCGAGGCGCTCGGTGGTGTCCTTCAGCTTGGTCTGGATCATCTCTGCTCCTTGGCAGTGAGGGAGGCGGGGGACTGTCGCGTCGGTGCGATGGCCCAACACTAAGTGATGCCAGTCACCCCGTAAATACTTTTGCCGATTTCACCTCCCACTACCCCTGCCGTGACGGGGGTCTCTGCCCGCCGGGACGGGTGTGAAGGGGGGTAGTCGTGTGTAAGCAGGGCTTTTTCTCCCGCGGTATTTGCGCAGGTTGCGGCGCGTGATTCGAGATGGGCATACGAAACTTGCCGTGTGTGGGATTCGCAAAGTTAGCCAAACACCCCTTTACCCCCGCACACAATTTGGAAGGGGGAATCCATTGACGTGCGGCACACCATGCAGCACGCTGTGAACCACGCCACCACGAACGGTTCGCCGAGACCGTCAGGTGGAATCTCCTCCATCCCCCTCCGGGGCCCCGCCCCGGTCCGCAGAGAAGACAGGAAAGTGAGTCCTCACATGACCACCACCGGCCAGGCACGTACCGCAGCAGAAATCCAGCAGGACTGGGACCTCAACCCCCGCTGGGAGGGCATTGACCGCGACTACACCGCCGAGCAGGTCGCCGAGCTCCAGGGCTCCGTCGTCGAGGAGCACACCCTCGCCCGCCGCGGCGCCGAGATCCTCTGGGACAAGGTCTCCCGTCGCGACGGCTCCTACGTCCACGCCCTCGGCGCGCTGACCGGCAACCAGGCCGTCCAGCAGGTCCGCGGCGGACTGGAGGCCGTCTACCTCTCCGGCTGGCAGGTCGCCGGTGACGCCAATCTCTCCGGCCACACCTACCCGGACCAGTCCCTGTACCCGGCCAACTCGGTCCCGCAGGTCGTCCGCCGCATCAACAACGCCCTGCTCCGCGCCGACGAGGTCGCCCGCGTCGAGGGCGACGCGAGCGTCGACAACTGGCTCGTCCCGATCGTCGCCGACGGCGAGGCCGGCTTCGGCGGCGCACTGAACGTCTACGAGCTGCAGAAGGCCATGATCGCCGCCGGCGCCGCCGGCACCCACTGGGAGGATCAGCTCGCCTCCGAGAAGAAGTGCGGCCACCTGGGCGGCAAGGTTCTCATCCCGACCCAGCAGCACATCCGCACCCTGAACTCCGCCCGCCTGGCCGCCGACGTCGCCAACACCCCGACCGTCGTCATCGCCCGCACCGACGCCGAGGCCGCCACCCTGATCACCTCGGACGTCGACGAGCGCGACCAGCGCTTCATCACCGGCGAGCGCACCGCCGAGGGCTACTACCACGTCCAGAACGGCCTCGAGCCCTGCATCGCCCGCGCGAAGGCCTACGCCCCGTACGCGGACATGATCTGGATGGAGACCGGCACCCCGGACCTTGAGCTGGCCAAGCAGTTCGCCGAGGGCGTGCGCTCCGAGTTCCCGGACCAGCTGCTGTCCTACAACTGCTCCCCGTCGTTCAACTGGTCCGCGCACCTGGACGCCGACGAGATCGCCAAGTTCCAGAAGGAGCTGGGTGCGATGGGCTTCACCTTCCAGTTCATCACCCTGGCCGGCTTCCACTCGCTCAACTACGGCATGTTCGACCTGGCCCACGGCTACGCCCGCGAGGGCATGACCGCCTTCGTCGACCTGCAGAACCGCGAGTTCGCCGCGGCCGAGGAGCGCGGTTTCACCGCCGTCAAGCACCAGCGTGAGGTCGGTGCCGGCTACTTCGACACCATCGCCACCACCGTCGACCCGAACTCCTCCACCACCGCCCTGAAGGGCTCCACGGAGGAAGGACAGTTCGCCACGGTCAACGCGTAACAACCCTCTCCTGAAGGGTCACCAGAGGCAGGGAACGGACCGGACAGTCACCGACTCTCCGGTCCGTTTCTCATTTCCCCCGCAGCTACGCCACCTGAAAGGACCATCAGCTCATGACCACCTTCATCCCCACGGCGGATCTGGTCGACATCATCGGCGCGGACGTCCGCTCCTGCGACACCCAGTTCTTCAACTTCGGCGGGACAACCGAGTTCTGCGGCCCCGTCACCACCATCAGGTGCTTCCAGGACAACGGTCTGGTCAAAAAGACCCTGAACACCCCCAACCCGGGCGGGGTGCTGGTCGTCGACGGTGACTCGTCGAAGCACACCGCGCTCATGGGCGACGTCATCGCCGCCGCGGGCGTCGAGAACGGCTGGGCCGGGGTGGTCATCCTCGGCGTCATCCGCGACTCCGCGGTGGTGGGCACCATGGCATTCGGCTGCAAGGCGCTCGGCACCAACCCGCGCAAGTCCACCAAGACCGAGGCGGGGGAGAAGGACATCGTGGTCTCCTTCGGCGGCGTCGACTTCGTCCCGGGCCACACCCTCTACGCCGACAGCGACGGCATCGTGGTCACCGAAGCGCCGGTGGCGGTGCCGGCGCGGTAGCGGCCGGACACAGAGACGACGACGGGCGTCCCCGGAATTCCGGGGACGCCCGTCGTCGCCTCGTCAGGGGCGTTAAGCCAGTCTCACCACAGCGAAGGCGCGGTGGACCAGCTCCTCCCCGGTGGCCCCGTCGCGGGGTTCGGGAAGCGAGTAGTAGGTCTCGAGGGCCGTGCGCGCCACCGACACGGCGGCGTTGACGGCCACCTGTGAGCCGAATTCGTCGAGGCCGGACACCCGGGGGTGGACCGTCTCGAAGACCGGTCCCAGGTGCTCGGTGAACTCGGGACGGGCGTCGACGCCCGTGAGCGTCTGCAGCACGTCGCCGATGCGGAACAGGGTGGCGAACGAATCGAGTTCCCCGTGCCCGCCGTTGTCGCGGCGCAGCCCGACGAGCACGACCTTCTCGACCGCCTCGAACAACCCGACGTCCGCGGGCACGGCGTTGAGCTGCTCCGCCAGGGAGGAGGCGCGGTCGACGATGAACTCGACGAGCGCCTCCTCCATGGACGTGAAGTAGTTGTGGAAGGTGCGCGGTGAGACGCCCGCGGCCTCCGAGACGGCGGCCACGGTCAACCCCTCCGCGCCCCTGTCGAGCGCGAGACGGGCGGCCGCGCGCGCCAGGGTGGCGCGGGTGGCGGCCTTCTTGGTTTCACGGAGTCCGGACATGATGGCTCAGGATTCTATCGTGCCGTGGCGGGTGCCGGCTCGGGCTGTGCGTCCGCGACGCTGAGGTCGCGGATGCCCTCGCCCTCGACGTCGACCTTCGGCAGGATCTTGTCGAGCCACTTCGGCAGCCACCACGCGCGCTCGTCCAGCAGGAACATGGTGGCCGGAATGATCATCATGCGGACGATGAACGCGTCGAAGAACACCGCGACCGCCAGGGCGAAGCCCATGGTCTTGATGAAGACCATCTCCTGGGCCATGAAGGCCGCGAAGACGGAGATCATGATCAGGGCGGCGGCGGTGACCACGCGGGCCCCGTGCTTGAATCCGTTGGAGGTGGCGTTGCCGGCGGTCTTGCCGTGCGACCAGCCCTCGCGCATGCGGGTGACCAGGAAGACCTGGTAGTCCATCGCCAGGCCGAAGACCAGGCCGATGAGCATGATGGGCAGGAAGCTCAGCAGCGGCTGCGGATCGCCGATGATGCCGAACCAGCCCTCCTGGAAGATCGCCACGGTGACACCGAAGGTGGCGGCCACGGACAGGCCGAAGCCCAGGGCGGCGAGCAACGGGACCCAGATGGAGCGGAACACCAGCAGCAGCACCAGGAAGGCCAGCACCAGCACGATCGCGATGTAGGGCAGCAGCACGTCCTGGAGGCGGTCCGAAATGTCGTCGAAGATCGGGGTCACACCGGTGATGCCGTAGGTCGCGCCGGTCTGCTCGTTGTAGCCGGTCTCCGCGTCGCGCAGAGCCTGCAGGGTCTCGGAGGTCTGCGGGTCGGTCGCCCCGAACTCCGGAGTGATCAGGACCTGGGCGGTGTCCATGTCCTCGGTGGTGGCGACGACCTGGGCGTTGGTCACGCCCTCGGTGTCCAGGAACTCCTGCACCGCTGCGCCGACGGCGGCCGGGCGCTCCTCGGCAGGCAGGTCGATGGTGTCCACCAGGGCGATCATCGGGGCGTTGCGGCCCGGGCCGAAGGCGTCCTCGGTGATCTCGTGGGCGATGCGCGGCGGGGTGCCCGGGGCGGCGGTGCCGTCGGTCGGCATGGCCAGGCGCATGTTGACGGCCGGGATGGCCAGCAGGCCGAGCAACAGGACGCCCACCACCAGGTGCAGGACCGGGTGCTTACGCACGCGGCGGACCCAGCGCAGGCCCATGGTCGGGTGCTCGTCCTCCGGATCCGGTGCCTTCACGCCCGGCACGCGCCCGGCGAAGACGCGGGTGCCGAACAGGCTGACCAGGGCCGGGAGGAAGGACAGGGCGATCAGCACGGCGATGGCCACGGTGGCGGCGGCCGCCAGGGCCATGGCGGTCAGGAACGGGATGTTGATGATGGACAGCGCGGCCAGAGCGATCAGCACCGTCAGGCCGGCGAAGATCACGGCGGAGCCGGCGGTGCCGACGGCCATGCCCATCGCGTGCGCCCGGGTGGCCACGCTCATCCCGCGGAGCTTCTCCGCCAGGTCCTTCGGCTCCAGGTCGTTGCCGCCGGCGGCCTTGATCAGCTCGTTGCGGAAACGGGAGACGATGAACAGGGCGTAGTCGATGCCCACTGCCAGGCCGATCATGGAGGCCAGGACCGGGGTCATCTCGTTGATGTCGTCGGAGAAGGCGGTGGTCAACTGGACGCCCAGGATGCCGATGCCGACGCCGATGATGGCGGAGATCAGCGGCATGCCGGCGGCGACGACGGAACCGAAGGTGACCAGCAGGACCACGGCGGCGACCAGCAGGCCGATGAGCTCGGAGGTCATGTTGATGGTGGTGGCGGCCGCGCCGAAGGCGTTGCCGTTGTAGACCACCGTCAGGTCACCCTCGTCGTACTCGTCGAGCACGTTGGTGACGGCCTCGAGGTCCTCGGCCGCGATGTCCATCACGGCCGGGGCGTCGAAGCTCACGGAGATGATGCCGGTGGTCTCGTCCTCGCTCAGCGGGCTGACGGCGGCGACGTCGGCGGCGATCTTCTCCGGCGGGGTGCCCTGGGCCTCGAGCTGAGGAACCATCTGCGCCTGCAGGCCCTGGGCGGCCAGGACCGGATCGACGACCGCCTCGGGATTCTCGAGCACGCCGGTCTGACGGACCTCCTCGAGCATCTCGTTGACCTCGGCCTGGACGGCCGGATCGGTCAGCGTCTGTCCCTCGGGGGCCTGGACGGCGATATTGCCGGTGGGGGCGCTGGTGGAGTCCTCGGCGTCGGGGAAGCGCTCCTGCATCTTCTCCATCGTGACCACCGAGTCCAGCCCCGGGATGGTGAAGGTGGTGGACGGGGACTTGGCGAAGAGGCCGGCGAGGGTACCGACCGCGATCAGGATGATCAGCCACAAGGCCAGGAAGGGCCATTTCTTCCGGTAGGCGAGACTACCGAGGTTGTAGAGGAATTTAGCCATGCAGGATCTGCTTGTCCTTCTTCTAGGGTTTCGGGCGCGACCCCGTCGGTGCCGGAGTCCCGGACACGAAGGAGGGCCGCCGAATGATACTTGCACAGAGTATGCAAGATTGCACGGCGGGTGCAAACGGATCTTTTCGTCTCCGACTTGGCTGGTTTGTGGGAGTGCCGCCACTACGCGGCCGCGGGTCCGGCCCTCCGTCCGGTACCTCGTCCGGCCGCCGCTCGCCCCTCTTTTCTCCCGGCGGGAAAGGGGTGGAAAAGCTCTTTACAGATTGTTCAACAATCCCATATGATGAGCCACATCACATTCAGTACGTGCCGTACATCACGAAGGGCAGGACCAGTGACTCACCAGGCAGAAGAGCGGCGGCAGGAGCAGGGCCGTACCGCCTCCCGTCGCGGGCGGAGCGCGATTCTCGGCGCCATGTTCCTCATGGCCACGAGCGCGATCGGCCCGGGATTCCTCACCCAGACCAGCGTGTTCACGGCGCAGATGGGGGCGGCGTTCGCCTTCGCCATCCTGATCTCGATTCTGGTGGACATCGCCATCCAGCTGAACGTCTGGCGGGTCCTGGCGGTCTCGGGGCTGCGGGCCAACGAACTCGGCAACACCGTGCTGCCGTACCTGGGCTGGGTGATGGCCGCCTTCGTGTTCGTCGGCGGGCTGGTGTTCAACATCGGCAATATCGCCGGCACAGGCCTCGGCATCAACGCCATGCTGGGACTGGACCCGAAGATCGGCGGTGCGGTCTCCGCGCTGATCGCCATCTTCGTCTTCCTGTCCAGGCGCGCCGGGCTGGCACTCGACAGGATCGTCGTCGGCCTCGGCGCGATCATGATCCTGCTGATGCTGTATGTGGCGGTGGTCTCCGCCCCGCCGGTCGGCGAGGCGCTGAGAAACACCGTCGCCCCCGAGAACGTCGACTTCCTCGTGATCACCACCCTGATCGGAGGCACCGTCGGCGGCTACATCACCTTCGCCGGCGCCCACCGCATGATCGACAGCGGAATCACCGGCCGGGAGAGCGTCCGGGAGATCACCCGCGGCTCCGTGCTGGGCATCATCGTCACCGGAGTCATGCGCGTGCTGCTCTTCCTCGCGGTGCTCGGCGTCGTCGCCACGGGCGTCGCACTCTCCCAGGACAACACCGCGGCCGACGCCTTCTACCACGCGGCGGGTGAGGTGGGACTCCGGGTCTTCGGTGTCGTCCTGTGGGCGGCGGGTCTGACCTCCGTCATCGGCGCGTCCTACACCTCGGTCACCTTCGTGACCACCCAGACGACCCCGGACCGCACCCGCTCGGTCATCACCGTCGTCTTCATCGCCGTGTGCGCCGTCGCCTACCTCCTCCTGGAGACCGCGCCGCAGACCCTGCTGATCTTCGCCGGCGCCTTCAACGGGCTCATCCTGCCCGTCGGCTTCGCCGTCGTCCTGTGGGTCGCCTGGCGACGCCGCGACCTGCTGGACGGCTACCGGTACCCGGTGTGGCTGCTCGTCCTCGGCGTCCTGGTCTGGCTGCTCACGATCTACCTCGGCTGGAATTCCCTGACCGGTATCTCGTCCCTGTGGAGCTGACCGACATGGATGACAGGGACAAGGCGAAGCTGACGCCCGCCCGGGCCCGCGAGCTCTTCCGCGGCGGGGCGGTCACGCCCACCGCGGGCTTCTCCCGGGGCCACGCACAGGCGAATCTCATTGCGGTGCCGGTCGAGGACGCCTTCGACTTCCTGCTGTTCGCGCAGCGCAACCCGAAGCCGTGTCCGCTGCTCGGCGTGCTGGAGCCGGGCCAGGTCTCGTCGGAGCTCCTGACGGGCGGCGATATCCGCACCGACCTCCCGTCCTACCGCATCTACCGGGACGGCGAACTCGTGGACGAGGTCCCCGACGCCACCGGATGGTGGCGCGACGACATGGTCTCGTTCCTCATCGGGTGCTCGTTCACCTTCGAGTCCGCGCTGCTGGACAACGGCGTCCCAGTCGCCCACATCGAGCAGAACCGCAACGTCCCCATGTACCGGACCTCGATCGACACCGTCCCGGCGGGGCGTTTCGCCGGGCCGTTGGTGGTGTCCATGCGCCCCGTCCCGGCCTCGCAGGTCGCCGACGCCGTGCGCATCACCTCCCGCTATCCGGCGGTGCACGGGGCGCCGGTCCACGTCGGTGATCCGGGTGCGATCGGCATCCCCGACCTGGCGCACCCGGACTTCGGGGAGGCCGTGGACCTGCCCCCGGGAGCCGTACCGGTGTTCTGGGCGTGCGGGGTCACGCCTCAGGCGGTGGTCATGGCCTCGCGGCCGGCCCTGGCCATCAGCCACTCACCCGGGCACATGCTCGTCACCGATGCCAGAGATCTGCAGTATCAGGTGCCGTAGCGGCGAAGAGCTCCTCGAGTCTCTCACTGGTGCCCGCGAGTGAGGCCTGCAGTACCCGGGCGGCCTCCTCGCGCTCCCCCTGCCGGAGCAGATCCAGGACCCGCCGGTTGACCGGCACGTAGGCGGCGTGGAAATCGGGCTGCTGCGCCAGGACGCGCAGGAAGGCCAGGCGCATCTGCGCGAGCACCCGATCCATGGTCTCGTCGAGGAGGCGCGAACCCGCCCCGGCCACCAGCTCTCGGTGGAAGCGCTGGTTGGCGGTGGCGGCATCGCTCAACCGCCCCTCGCCCAACGCCTGTTCCGCCTCCGCGACGATGGCCTCCAGCCTGGCGATGTCGTGGTGGGCACCCCAGCGCACCGCCCCGGGTTCGATGGCGCCGCGGGCGAGGTAGAGATCCCGGACGTCGTCCGCCGTGGGGGCGGAGATGAACACCCCGCGGAAGGGGATCCTGGTCAGCACGCCGTCCGCGATGAGCATGGCGAAGCTCTCCCGCAGGGTGTTGCGGGAGATACCGAAACGCTCGGACATCTCGGTCTCGATCAACTTCTCGCCGGGGGTGAACTCGCCGGCCGAGATGGCCTGGCGGATGGCGCCGGCGGCGGAGTGGGCACGCATACGCTCACTCTAGGAGATCGTCGCCAGCACCGTTCCCTTTTCAATCCTCGCTCCGGCCTCCACGGTGAGCCGGATGGCACCGCCCGCCGGGGCGGCGACCGTGGTCTCCATCTTCATGGCCTCGACGGTCGCCACCGGCTGTCCCTCGGCGACGGTGTCGCCGTCACCGACCTGCCAGGCGACGAGCGAGCCCGCGAACGGCGAGGTGACCGCGCCCTCCGGGACTGCAGCGGCGGGTGCCGGTGCCGAGGACGCTGCGGGGGTGGCGGCGGGAGCCGCAGCGGCGCCGAGGACGTCGACGGGAACACCCACCCGGTGGAGTCGGCCGTCGATCTCCAGGACGAGCGTCCGGCGTTCGGCGTAGATGTCCTCGATGTCCTCGGCGTCCCCGGTGCCGTGGCCCCGGCCCGGGTGGTATTCCCTGTCCACCCAGTCGGTGTAGACGTCGAGACGGTCCCCGCTGAACGCCGGATGCCGGACGATGTCGCGGTGGAAGGGCAGCACGGTGCGCACCCCGGAGACCGTGAACTCCGCCAGGGCCTGCCCGGCGCGGCGCAGCGCGACGTCACGCGTCGGGCCCCACACGACCAGCTTCGCCAGCAGGGAGTCGTAGTAACCGGGGACGGTGGAACCGGAACGCACCCCGGCATCCACCCGGATCCCGGGCCCGGTGGGTGCCTCGAAGGTGGTCACCGTGCCGGGGCAGGGGACGAAGCCGTTGGCCACGTCCTCGGCGTTGATGCGGAACTCGAACGCGTGGCCCCGGGGCGCGGGATCACTTCCCAGGGACAACGGTTCGCCGGCCGCGATGCGGAACTGCTCGGCGATGATGTCCACCCCGGTGACCGCCTCGGTGACCGGGTGCTCGACCTGCACGCGCGTGTTCACCTCGAGGAAGGAGACGGTGCCGTCCTCGGAGACGATGAACTCCACGGTGCCGGCGCCGACGTAGCCCGCCCGGCGGCAGATCTCGCGTGCGCCCTCGATGATGGCCGTGTTCTGCTCCGTGGTCAGGAACGGGGCGGGGGCCTCCTCCACGAGCTTCTGGAAGCGGCGCTGGGTGGAGCAGTCCCGGGTGCCCAGCACGACGACGTTGCCGTGCGTGTCCGCCAGCACCTGGGCCTCCACGTGGCGGGGACGGATCAGGAATTTCTCCACGTAGCACTCCGCGCGTCCGAAGGCCTCCCTCGCCTCCCGTCCCGCCGAGACGAAGCCGTCCTCGATGTCCTCGAGCCGGTCCACGACCTTGAGGCCGCGGCCGCCCCCGCCGAACGCGGCCTTGATGGCGATCGGCAGGCCGTGCTCCTCCGCGAAGTCCCGGGCCTGCTGCCAGTCGTCGATCGGGTCGGGGGTACCCGGCGCCAGGGGCGCCCCGACCTCGGTGGCCAGGCGGCGGGCCGCCACCTTGTCGCCGAGCGTGTCGATCGTGTCGGGCGCCGGGCCGATCCAGGCCAGCCCGGCGTCGGTGACCGCGCGGGCGAAGTCGGAGTTCTCGGACAGGAAGCCGTACCCGGGGTGGACGCAGTCGGCGCCGGTGCGGGCCGCGATCTCCAGCAGGGCGGGGACGTTCATGTAGGTCTCCGCCGAGGAGTTGCCCCGCAGGGCGTGGGCCTCGTCGGCGACGAGGGTGTGCAGGGCGCCGGTGTCGGCCTCCGAGTACACCGCGATCGAGCGGATGCCGAGATCGCGCGCCACCCGGGCGATCCGCACGGCGATCTCGCCGCGGTTGGCGATGAGTACGGCGGTCAAAGCTGTCTTCTGGCTCATTGCTCTTCCTTGTCTGCTGCGTCGGCTGCGTCGGCTGCGTCTGCTGCGTCGGCCGGGGTGAAAAGAGGCGTGAGGGTGTCGGGGTCGACGGGGAGGAACGTGACCGTCGCGCCGGGCGGCAGTTGCGCCGCGACGTCCAGGTCCTCGGCGACGACCGTGGCGACCACGGGGTAACCGCCGGTGACGGCGTGGTCGCGGAGAAAGATCACCGGGGTGCCGTTGGGGGGAATCTGAATCGACCCGGCCACCATGCCCTCACTCGGCAGTTCCCCGTGGCGGGAGCGGGAGAGCGCGGCGCCCTCGAGCCGCAGCCCGACCCGGTTCGACCGGTCACTGACCGTCCAGGTCGTCTCCGCGAGCCGACGCCATCCGTCATCGAACCAGTCGTCCCGGGGGCCCGGCACACACCGCAGCACACCGTGGGTGGTGGCACCGTCGGGGGAGGTCACCCGCAGGGGGTTGGCCACCGAGGTCACGACAGTGCCGCGGGGACGGAAGCTGCTGTCGAGGACCGCGCCGGCAGGGACGGGGGAGGGACCGAGCCCGGAGAGCACATCGGAGGACGCGGACCCGAGCACCTCGTCGACGACGAATCCCCCGCGCACGCCCACGTAGCTGCGCATGCCGGTCGTCGGGGTCCCGACG
This sequence comes from Corynebacterium halotolerans YIM 70093 = DSM 44683, assembly GCF_000341345.1. Taxonomy (NCBI): domain Bacteria; kingdom Bacillati; phylum Actinomycetota; class Actinomycetes; order Mycobacteriales; family Corynebacteriaceae; genus Corynebacterium; species Corynebacterium halotolerans. The sequence continues at coordinate 992,571 of NC_020302.1, forward strand.
GTCAGGTGAGAACCGCCGGTCAGCAGGGTCGGGGCCGCCAGCGGCACCGGACGGCCGTCCCGGGTGACCGGGGCATCGGCGCCGGTGACGGCGACGACGGTGTCCACGAGCGCCGTCAGCCGCAGGCCCCCGATGTTCTCGAGGACGGGTGCGTCCGGGGCATTGCCGACGGCCGCGTTGACCGCCCGGGCGGCCGCCCGGTCGGCGGCGCCGGATCCGGTGACCCCCCAGTCGCCGTGGCCGGCGCGGCCCAGATCCTCGATGAGGGTCAGTAATCCGGCGTCGTCGACGCGGAGCACGGGCCGGGATGGGGTGGTGCGGCGGGAGGACGAGGGTTTCCGCGTCACCTCGACCTGTTCCCGGCTCGCGCGGTACCGCACCCGGTCGCCCGGGGTGATGAGCGCGGGGGAGTCCGCGTCGGCGTCCCACATGGGGGTGGCGGTGGTGCCGATCAACTGCCAGCCGCCGGGGGACTCCCGCGGGTAGACGGCCGAGAATCCGCCGGCCAGACCGACGGCCCCGGCGGGGACGGCGGTGCGCGGGGATTCGCGGCGCGGCACGTCCCGGGAGGGGGACCGGTCGTCCGGCACGCAGTAGGTGAATCCCGGGGCGAATCCGCCGAAGGCCCCCACCCAGGTCGTCCCGGTGTGCCAGTCGATCAGCGTGTCAGGGGCCAGCCCCAGGGTGTCGGCGACCTCCCCGAGGTCCTCCCCGTCGTAGACGACGTCGATGGTGATGTCGCGGGCGGTGCCGCCGGTGACGGCTCCGGGGGTGAAGGACCGCAGGGTCTCGGCGGCCCGACGGGCGTCGCGCGTTGAGTCGGTGACCACCAGCAGGGTGCGCGCGGCGGCGATGAGGTCCACCTGGCCGGGGAGGGGAGTGGCCGCCAGCGTCGCGTGCCAGGCCATCACCGTGTCCAGGTCCGGCAGATCCACGAGGACGGAACGGGTGCCGATGCGGTGGATGGCCGGCGGCGTCACAGGAAACTCCGGATCCCGACGCCGTCCGCGGTCAGCCGTTCCACGATGCCGCGGGCGAGTTCGACCGCCCCGGGGGAGTCGCCGTGCACGCACACGGACTCCGCGGCCACGCGCAGCTCGGTACCGTCGACCGCCGTCACGGCACCGGTCGTGGCGACCTGGAGCACCCGGGCCGCCACCACCTCGGGGTCGGTGATGACGGCGTCGGGCTCGCGCCGGGAGACGAGCGTGCCGTCCGCGTGGTAGTTGCGGTCGGCGAAGGCCTCGGGGATCACCCGCAGGCCGGCCTTGTCCGCCAGGTCCACGGCCACACCCCCGGGCAACAGCATGACGGGCAGCTCCCCGAAGGCGCGGATGCCGTCGATCACGGCCTGCGCCTGCTCCCGGTGGTGGACGATGGCGTTGTAGAGGGCGCCGTGGGGCTTGACGTAGCGGACGGCGGAGCCGTGTGCGCGGGCGAGGGCGTCCAGGGCGCCGATCTGGTAGAGCACCTCATCGGCGAGTTCGGCAGGGGCGTAGTCGATGAACCGCCGGCCGAAGCCCGGGGCGTCCCGGTAGCCCACATGGGCGCCGACGGTCACGCCGTTGCCCACCGCCGCGGCCACGGTCCGGGCGATGTCGTGGGGATCGCCGGCGTGGAATCCGCACGCGACGTTCGCGCTCGAGATCAGCCGCACCATGGCGGCGTCGTCGGCGACGGGGTCGCCTGCCGTGGTCTCGCCCACATCGGCGTTGAGATCGATGGTCACCATCTCGGCTCCTTTCCGGATTGTTGAACAATCCTGAGTGTAGTGGGATGGAGTCGATTAGTGAAGTGGGTCATAGTGAAAAGGTGGAAGTGGCGCGCGGCAAGTTCAGGAGGTGCGGATCTTCCACGGGGGCGACAGGGGGGAAACGTCCCTCAGGCCGCCGCGGTCTCGACGATGAAGCCCAGGTTGGTCCCGGCCAGCTCGTAGGCGCCGACGACCGGACGGAGCACCCGGTCGATCTCCCCGGCGACGGCCGAGGTGACGGGGACGAGCCAGCCGGTGGCGGGGTCGAAGGCGGGGGAAAGGGCGTTATCGACCGGCAGGAAGATGACGGTGGTGCCACCGCCGCGCAGGGCGAAGGCGGAGCGTTCCCGGATGCGGGCACGCACCTCCTCCACGGCCTCGACGGCGAGGGTCACCGCCACGATGCTCTCGGCGGTGTGCGCGGCCAGGTGGTCGAGTTCGACGGTGGCCACCTCGGCGGGGATGAGATCCGCCGGCAGCGGCTGCTTTCCGGAACCGCGGAATCGTCCGAAGAAACCCATGGCCGGCACGTCACCGGTGGTGCGCCACGATGGCGTGCTCGTAGGCCTCCACCAGCGTTTCGGTCGAGGCGCGCCAGGAGTGGCGCTCCGCCTCCACGCGGGCGGCCGCACCCACCCCGGTACGCAGCTGCCGGTCGGTCAGCAGCGTGGCCAGGCGCTGCGCCCAGATCCCGTCCCCGTCGGCGGGATCGACGAGGTGGCCCGTCACGCCGTCGTCGATGACGAAGGGGATACCACCGGCCCGCGCGCCGACGACCGGCACACCGGAGGCCATGGATTCCAGGGCGACCAGTCCGAGGGTCTCGGTGGTGGAGGGGAAGACGAACACGTCGCCGGAGGCGAAGGCCTCGGCCAGCTCAGGCCCGGAGAGGTAGCCGGTGAACGTCGTCCACGCCGGATCGAGCATCCGCTCCAGTTCCTCCCGGTAGGGCCCCGACCCCACCATCGCCAGCCGGGCGCCCGGCACCCGCTCGCGCAGGTTGGACATGATGCCCACCAGCCGTTCCAGGTCCTTCTCACGGCTCATGCGTCCGACGTAGACCACCAGTGGGGCGTCCGGGTGATCCCCGGAGAGCAGCTCCCGCATCCGGTCCGTGCGACGCTCGGGCCGGTAGCCGACGGTGTCGACGGCCTTGGGCCACAGCTCGACATCGCGGATGCCGGCAGCAGCGGCCTGCTCCACCATGGGGGCCGAGGTGCACAGGTTCACCTCGGCCTGGTTGTGCAGCATCCGGATCCAGTGCTGGGCCGGGCGGCGGACCCAGCCGATGCCGAGCGAGACGGTGTAGTCGGGGACGTTGGTGTGGAAGCTGGCGACCAGGGGCAGGTCGCGGCGCCGGGCCGAGAGCACCCCGTAGGCGGAGAGCCACACCGGGTTCACGGCGTGGACGACGTCCGGCTCGAAGTCCGCCATGCGCCGTGCGATGGCCGGGGTGGGCAGGCCGAACTTGATCTCCGGGTACACCGGCCGGAACGACATCCCGCGCACCCGCACGACCTCGAAGCCGGCGTAGGTGGCCGGCGGATCCCCCGGGGCGAACAGCAGCACCTCATGGCCGAGGTCCGCCAGCTGCTCCAGGGTGCGGGTCACGCGGGTGACCACCCCGTCGATCTTCGGCAGGAAGACCTCGGTGAACATGGCTATCCGCATGGTTGTCCGTCTGTTCTGCTGGAAGGGAGGAGGACTCGGTTTAACCGACGACGGCCGGCTCGTCGGCGGGCGTCGCCGGCTCGCCGGCGTGCTGCTGCTCGGTCCACAGGGACCGGGCCGGGATCTTCGACAGGTCGGCGCGGTCGGCGTACCGCCGGGCGGTCTCCTCCACCTCCTGGAGCAGGCCCTCGGACAGGGTGGTCGGCTTCAGGCCGAGCTTGAGGAAGGTCTCGTTGACCACGTGCAGCTCGTTCTCCGCGGACTCCTTGCGCGGGTTCGGGACCATCTCGACGGTCGCCCCGGAGATCTCCGCGATGAGCCGGGCGAGGTCGCGCACCCGGTGGGTCTCGGTCATCTGGTTGAAGATCTTCACCCGGTCACCGGAGCTCGGCGGGTTCTCCAGGGCGATCTGGATGCAGCGGACCATGTCGCGCAGGTGGATGAAGGCACGCGTCTGGCCACCGGTGCCGTGCACGGTCAGGGGGTGGCCGACCGCGGCCTGCATGAGGAAGCGGTTGAGCACCGTGCCGTAGTCGCCGTCGTAGTCGAAGCGGTTGATCAGCCGCTCGTCCCGGATGGTCTGGTCCGTGTGCGTGCCCCAGATGATGCCCTGGTGCAGGTCGGTGATGCGCAGGGAGTCGTTCTTCGCGTAGAAGGCGAACAGGTGCTGGTCGAGCACCTTGGTCATGTGGTAGATCGACCCCGGGTTGGAGGGGTAGAGGATCTCCTGGCTGATGCGGTGCGGCTCGGTGGGGTTGCCGTGCTCGTCCTCGTCCGCGGTGACCTCGACGTCGAGGTAGCCCTCCGGAATCTTCATGCCGGCGGTGCCGTAGCCGTACACGCCCATCGTGCCGAGGTGGACCAGGTGGATGTCCCGGCCGGACTCCACGATCGCCGCCAGCAGGTTGTTGGTGGCGTTGGTGTTGTTGTCGACCGTGTAGCGCTTGTGCCAGGAGGACTTCATCGAGTACGGCGCGGCGCGCTGCTCGGCGAAGTGGATGACGGCGTCGGGTGCCTCGCGGATCAGGAAGTCGAGCAGGACCTCGTAGTCCCGCGCGATGTCGATGTTCTCGAAACCGAGCTGGCGGCCCGACACCTCCTTCCAGGCCGCGATACGTTCATCGATGGAGCGGATCGGGGTCAGCGACTGGGCCCCGAGCTCCGCGTCGATGGCGCGGCGGGACAGGTTGTCCACGATCACGACGTCGTGTCCCTGGTCCGATAGGTGCAGCGCGGCCGGCCAGCCACAGAAACCGTCACCGCCGAGAATTGCAACCTTCACTGTTACTCCTATCCAGAAGGGGGACATGTAGCGGACGTCGATATCGTCCAGCCTTCAACCCTAGTCGCCGGAGGGAGCTTTCCGCTCCCCTCTGGGGTCCCCAATAGTGAACACATGGTGACACTTCAATGACGGGGAAACAGAGAGGTGGCCCCGCGGTGAACGCGTCATAGCTCCGTCGGCTCGAGGGTGATCGGGCGCTGTGCCCCCTCACGCTCCAGATTGAGCCAGTGTTCGAACAGCAGGAGACCGCGTCCCGACTCGAAGACCTCCGCCCAGGTGCCGTCTCCGAACCGCTCGGAACGGGCCAGTGCGCTGAGCAGCTTCAGGGTGGTGATCAGGTCCAGCTCGCCGATATTCTTCGGGGTGAGCCCCTCGTAGATCCGCCGGCCCTCGCGCCATTGGGGCCAGGAGAAGACGACCATCCCGTGGTCATGGACGACGGGCATGGCCTGATAGGCCACCGAGTTGATGTCCGGGTAGGCGAGTGAGTGGATCCCGTCCTCCTCCTGCCCGCCACCGCGCCACGGCACCCTGATCTCGCCCTCGGCGCGCAACTTGCCGATGATCTCCTCCAACGCGGCCAGCCGCGCGGCACGGGCCTCGGGGGCCTCCCGCCGGTGGTCCACGCGAACCTCATCGTCGTACCACTCACCATCGTCCCAGTCATCGTCATCCCGGAAGGGGGATCGCTCGTCTTCGCCGCGTCGAGCCTTTTCGCGCCGAAAGTCTTCACGTCGGGAGTCGTCACGCCCGGAGGAATCACGCATGGTGGAACGCCTTTCTGTGGAACCGCACAAATCGGGAAGTCCCCACCGTCCACGTTAACCGCGGGGGACAGGGGCATCACCCCCGGCGACGGGGCGGAGTTCGGCCACCACCTGCGACTATGTCCCCGGACCCCGTTCTGCGTAAAGTCATCGGGGCGAATAATCCGTTCGTCCGCCACAACCTTCCCGAAAGGGGCGATTCCCGGTGCTCCACGCCGTGTCCTTCGCGCTGATGGACTCGCTCAACGCGTTGCTCATCGGCGTCATCGTCGCGCTCGGCGTGATGTTGCCCCGCACCGGCCCCTACCGACGCATCGCCGTCCTGCTCATCGTCGGTGACTGGCTGGGTGTGCTCCTCCTGTCGCTGGTCACCATGCTCGTCTTCGACGGGCTCGGGGACCTGGTGCAGCAGGCGCTCGAATCCCCGGTCTTCGGCATCCTGCTCATCCTCACCGGCGTGGTTACGCTCCTGCTGACCCTGCGCGGTTCCGGGGACGGGGACTCCGCCCTGGTGCGGCGTCTGCTCGGCCCGTTGCAGACACCCTCGTCGAAGACCGTCGGCATCGGCCTGGTGCTCGGTCTGGTCCAGTCGGCGACCTCGATTCCCTTCTTCACCGGCCTGGCCTTCCTGTCCGCCGGGGACTACGGCGTGGCGATCCGGTACGTCGGGCTGATCGTCTACGCCAGCCTGGCACTCAGCCTGCCGGCGCTCTCGGCGGTGTTCGTCGGCATGGTGCGCAACTACCCCTACAGCCCCTTCGGCCGGGCCTTCGACGCGATGCGCGAGCGCCGGGAACTGATGGTCAAGCTGGCCGGTTACGTGGTGGCGGTCGCGCTGACGCTCTTCGGCGTCGGAACCCTGCTGTAGGCAGTCGGCGACCGCCCACGACAGAGCCCGCCGCACCAGGCTCCTGGTGCGGCGGGCTTTTCGGTACCCGAAGTGGGGCGGCTAGTCCGCCACCAGCGTCTCGAGGGTGAACTCGGGGTGCTCGCGCTCGATGAACGCCAGCTTCCACTTGTCGCCGAACAGGGCGATGAGCTCGCCGTCCGTGCGGGTGAAGATCTCGACGCCACGCTGACGTCCCAGCTCCGGCGCGGACTCGGCGTCGGTGCGCCGGGCCACGGTGTAGGGGACCGGCTCGGCCACGGTCTCGACGTTGTACTCGACCTCCATGCGCGCCTGCATGACCTCGAACTGCATCGGGCCGACGGCGGCCATGACCGGGTTCGCGTCGCCGCGGGCGTCGTTACGCAGGATCTGCACCACGCCCTCGGAGTCCAGCTGCTCGAGCGCCTTGCGGAACTGCTTGTACTTGCCCAGCGACTTCGCCCGCAGGGTGCGGAAGTGCTCGGGGGCGAACTGCGGCATCGGCGGGAACTGGACCTTGCGGCCGGAGTAGATGGTGTCGCCCGGGGCGAGCGCGCCGGCGTTGACCAGGCCGACGATGTCGCCGGGGTAGGCCGCCTCGACGGTCGCGCGGGTGCGCCCGAAGACCGTCAGCGCGTACTTGGTGGAGAAGCTGCGCCCCGACTGCGCGTGGGTGACCTGCATGCCGCGGTGGAACTCGCCGGAGACCACGCGCATGAACGCCAGGGTGTCGCGGTGGTTGCGGTCCATGCCGGCCTGCACCTTGAACACCACGCCGGCGAAGTCGTCGCCGACCTCGCGGACCTCGTCCATGGCGCTGGTCGACGCCGCGACGGCCGCCGGGGCGCTGTGGCGCTCGCGCGGGGCCGGGGCCAGGGTGCACAGGGTGTCCAGGATCTGGTGGACGCCGAAGTTGAGCATCGCGGAGGCGAAGATCAGCGGGGAGGTCTCGCACTGCTCGAACAGCTCCTGGTCGTGGAGCGCGCCGTCGGCGGCGAGCAGCTCGGCCTCCTCGGCGGCGGTCTCCCACGCGCCGTCCTCCTTCGCCAGCGCCTCGTCGGGGGAGTAGTGCTCCTCCGGGGCGATGGTGGAGCCACCGGCGGTGCGGATGAAGTGGATGTACTCCTCGGCCTCGCCGTCGTCATTGACGCGCGCCAGGCCACGGAAGTCGCCGGCCTCGCCGACCGGCCAGAACAGCGGGGTCGGCTGCAGTCCGATCTCGCTGACGATCTCGTCGACCAGTTCCAGCGGCTCGCGGCCCATGCGGTCCCACTTGTTGATCACGGTGATGATCGGCAGGCCGCGGGCCTTGCACACGCGGAAGAGCTTGAGGGTCTGCGGCTCGAGGCCCTTCGCGGCGTCGATGAGCATCACGGCGGCGTCGACGGCGGTGAGCACGCGGTAGGTGTCCTCCGAGAAGTCGGCGTGACCCGGGGTGTCGACGAGGTTGATCATGTAGGGCTCGCCCTCGTGGCCCTCCGGGGCGTACTCGAACTGCAGTGCCGAGGAGGCGATCGAGATGCCGCGGTCCTTCTCCATGTCCATCCAGTCGGAGACCGTCGCCTTGCGGCCGGCCTTGCCGTGGGTGGCGCCCGCCTCGGTGATCACGTGCGCGTGCAGCGCCAACGCCTCGGTCAGGGTGGACTTACCGGCGTCGGGGTGGGCGATGACGGCGAAGGTGCGGCGGCGGGAGGCCTCGGTGACGACGGGGGTGTTCATAGTTGTTCAAGAGTAGTCCCTGGGAAGCGTGATCCCGAACCGGAGCGGACTATCCCTCGAGCAGCCGCGGATCGAGCAGTTCCGACGCTCTGAGCACCTCGACGCCGATGATCCGGCCCTCGGCCGAGAAGTCCAGGATGATCTCGTCCCCGACCGCGTTCACCTGCCGGACCGCGGGGGTGTCGCGGTCGGGGGACAGGTGCAGATACGCGGCGTTCGCCTTCGGGTCGTACTCCCACGCGCTCACGGCCAGCTCACCCCGAGTGCGGCGGCGGAGTCGTCGAAGATCCGGTTGATCAGGTCCCGGTCCTTCGCCTGCGGGCGCTCGTGGCCCGGGCGGCGGCGCTTGTTGTAGTAGCGGCCGGACTCCCAGTGGATGCCCGGTACCCCGGTGATGAAGTGGGCGAGGTTCGCTCCTCCCCGGTCGGCCTGCGTGATCAGCCGGGCGGCCGGGGTCTGGTAGACGAACCGGAGCATGCTGGAGGTGTTTGAGGCGAAGTTCGTGGCGATCAGCCCGGGGTGGAAGGCGACCGTGTTCAGACCCGCGGGGTGGTAGCGGTCGTGCAGGGCCCTCGTGAACAGGACGTTGGCCAATTTGGCGTTCGCGTAGGCGCGGTTGGGGTTGAAGTCGTGGAAGGAGTTCGGGTCATCCGGGTTGAGGCGGGAGAAAGCCCACGACGCCGCCGAGGAGGTGGCCACCACCGACGCCCGGGAGACCAGCAGTTTGTCGATGAGCAGGTTGGTCAGCAGGTAGGGGGCCAGGTGATTGACCTGCCAGGTCTGCTCGAAGCCGTCCCCGGTGCGGATCGGGCCCCGGAAGGAGCCGCCGGCGTTGTTGGCCAGGACGTCGATACGCTCACACGAGCTGTCGAGTGCGCTCGCCAGGTCGCGCACCTCGTCGAGACGGGTGAAGTCGGCGGTGTGGTGCTCCGCACCGAGGGGGCCGGCGACGGCCCGGGTCTTGTCCGGATCCCGGCCGACGAGCACCAGTCGGGCGTCGGGTAGCGCGGTGTGGATCTGCTCGGCTGCGGCGGCGCCGATGCCGTCCGAGGCACCGGTGATGACGATGGTGGACACGGCGGTCTCCTTCATGGGAGGGGCGGGTGTGGCGGCCAGCATAGTGCCGGTCAGTTGTCCGGGGCGGTTGCCGCCGGTGGGGGAGCAGGGGGTAGGCTCCTTTGCGTACGCATCAACAAAGTGGAGGTAAGCAACACATGAAGATCGGCATCATCGTCGGCAGCATCCGCGACGGCCGCTTCGGCGAGGCCGTGGGCACCTGGGTCAAGGAGGCCGCCGAGACCCGCGCCACAGAGGGGATCTCCTACGAGCTCCTGGATCTCCGGTCCTTCAACATCCCCCTGGCGACCTCGGCCACCATCCCGGGCATGGCCGACAAGCGGTACGACGACGAGAACGTCACCGCCTGGTCCCGGGCCGTCGACTCCTGCGACGGCTTCGTCTTCGTGACCCCGGAGTACAACCGCGGCGTGCCGGGCCCGTTCAAGAACGCCTACGACTCCATCGCCTCCGAGTGGGCCGGTAAGCCGGTCGCTTTCGTCGGCTACGGCGCGACCGGCGGTATCCGCGCCGTCGAGCAGTGGCGCCTGGTCGTCACCAACTTCCAGATGCCCGCCGTCCGCAACCAGGTGGAGCTGTCCATCTTCGCGGACGCCGGCGAGAACGGCTTCGCCCCGAACGAGCGCCGCGCCGAGGAGATTGACCGCGTCCTGGGCGATCTCGAGCAGCTCGTGGTCCAGCTCAACAAGTAGTCCCCGCGGGCACCCGACCGAAGGCCCCGCACCGGTGACGATCGCACCGGTGCGGGGCCTTCGGTCCGGGTGCGGGAAGTCGGCCGGGATCAGTCGTCCCAGTCGTCGTCCCAGTCATCGTCATCCCAATCATCATCCCAGTCGTCCCAGTCATCGTCCCAGTCGTGGACGATCGGGGCGGGGACGGAGGACTGGGCGGGGAGGTCGACGCCGCCGAGAAGCGACGAAACCATCGCCATGATGGAGGCGATGATGGCTGCGATATCCATGGAGGGCTCCTGAGGGTGAGGGGAACGGGTGGGTGTGCGCCCGGTCATCCGCTGGCGCACGCCGAGTAAAACACCCTCCCGCAACCTGCTCAAGAGCCGGAAATTCTCTCGGTCACCGGAAAACGCGCCGTTCAGCGCCTATGAGTCGAAGATGAAGGGGGCATGAAGGAAGTCTCATTTTCAGCGGGAGTGGATGGCGTTCTGCGCCGCCGTGACTCCCCGCGTGGCCACCAGGCGGGCGGCCTCGGCGGCGGTGGCGATCGCGGCGTCGAGATCCGCCCCGGGGTCCACCGGGCCGAGCACGTGGTCGGGCACGGCCACGCCCTTCGGCGGGCGGGAGATGCCGATGCGCACGCGCACGTAGTCGCGGGTGCCCAGCAGCTCGGAGACGGACTTCAGCCCGTTGTGGCCGTTCTCGTTGCCGCCGATCTTGACGCGCACCTTGCCCGCGGGCAGATCCAGCTCGTCGTGGACCACCACAATCCGCTCGGCGGGCACGCCCAGGCGCTGCGCCAGGGGAGCCACGGCCTCGCCGGAGACGTTCATGAACGTCGACGAGCGCAGCACCAGCGCGGTCGTGCCCCCGAACTCGACCGTCGCGGCCGAGACCGGCAGCCCGCGCACCGGCACGAGCACGTCCCCTGTCTCGGCGAGCAGGTCGTCGACGGCCATGTACCCGACGTTGTGCCGCGTGGCCGCGTACCTCGCCCCCGGATTACCCAGGCCGACGATCAACCAGTCGGCCGCCAGCAGCCCAGGATCCAGGGTGGCCGTGTCGGGCTCGGACGGGCGCATGCCGAACAGGCGGGAGAACAGTTTCAGCGAAAACATCGGCCCAGTGTCTCATATACCGTGGCGGCATGAGCATCCTCTCAGCCCTTGACGTCCCCGTTCTCGTCGCCCCGATGGCCGGCGGGCCGTCGTCTCCGGCGCTGGTCACCGCCGCCGCCCGCGCCGGATCCCTGGGTTTCCTCGCGACGGGCGCCGCGCCCGTCGACACGCTGGTCGGACAGCTGCGCGAGGCCGGCGCGGAGGGCCTGCGCTACGGTGTCAACCTCTTCACCGCCCAGCAACCGTTCGACTCGCTGGAGCATGTCCGGAAGCTCGTCGGGGAACTGGCCGGGGAGTTCACCTCCCGCGGGCTTGAGGTGCCGGAGGTGCCGGAGGTCGACTACTCGAACGGTTTCGACGCCAAGCTCGACGCCGTGCTCGCCGCCGCCCGGGACGGCCACGGCCCCGCGGTCCTCAGCTCGACCTTCGGCCCGCTGACCGCCGGGGAGATCGGGCGTCTCCACGAGGTGGGTGTCGAGGCCTGGATCACCGTCACCACCCCCGCGGACGCCCTCGAGGCGCAGCGCCGCGGCGCCGATGCGCTCGTCGTCCAGGGGCCGGCCGCCGGTGGGCACCGCTCCACCTGGGGCGTGGAGGAGATCCCCGACGAGCGGCCCCTGGCCGGGCTGGTCGACGCCGTCGTGTCCGCCGGGGTCACCGTCCCGCTCGTCGCCGCCGGGGGCCTGCGTACCGCCGGCGACGTCCGCGCCGCCCTCGAACTGCCCGGCGTCAGGGCCGTGTCCTGCGGCAGCGCTTTCCTGCTCGCCGACGAGGCGGGCACCTCAGCCGCCAACCGGGAACTGCTCGTCCGCGGCGGCCGGACGGTGGCCGGCCGTGCCTTCTCCGGGCGGGTGGCCCGCGGCCTGGCCACCGGTTTCACCCGCGACCACCCCGGAATCGGCCCCGTCTACCCCTACCTGGCCCCGCTGCTGGCGCCGCTGCGCGCCACCGGTGACGAACGCTACGCCTACTGCCTGGTGGGCACGGACGTCGAGAAGCTCACGGGCGGCAGCACCGCAGAGATCCTCGCGGGCCTCTGGCCTGCGGCGTAGCCACCCCTGCGCGCACGACACCGGATGAGAGTCGGGCAGGGGCGCCGACTAGAGTGTGGGGAGTGGCCCCCAAATGCGGGGCCGCCGGTAATCCACCTCGACATCCACGGAGGGACACTCTCAGTGACCGCGAACGCGCAGGCAGACCAGAACAACTGGGACGAGAAGATCGCACTCGCCCAGGAAATGCTGCCCCTGATCAGCCAGCTCCACCGCAACCACGACGTCGTCACGTCGATCTTCGGGCGCCTGCTGGTCGGCGCCACGGACATCGACATCATCAAGTCGCACCGCTACGCCCGCCGCGTCACGGATCACGAGCTGCCGCTCGACCAGACCCTGCCGGTGCTCCGCGAACTGGTGAACCTCAACCTCGGCACCGCCTCCATCGACGTCGGCAGTCTGGCCGCCGGTTTCGCCCGCTCCGGTGAGACCGACCTGCGTGCCTACCTCGAGGCCGAACTCGCCGAGATTCTCGGCGGCTCCTCCGAGCTCAAGCACACCGACGTCGTACTCTACGGCTTCGGCCGCATCGGCCGCCTGCTGGCGCGTATCCTCATCGCCCGCGAGGCCACCTACGGCGGCGTGCGCCTGCGCGCCGTGGTCGTCCGCTCCAAGGGCGAGGGCGACCTGGTCAAGCGCGCCTCCCTGCTGCGCCGCGACTCCGTCCACGGCGCCTTCGACGGCACCATCACCGTCGACGAGGAGAACAACGTCATCTGGGCCAACGGCACCCGCATCCAGGTCATCTACTCCGACGACCCGGCCGCGATCGACTACACCTCCTACGGCATCGACGACGCCATCGTCGTCGACAACACCGGCAGGTGGCGCGACCGCGAGGGGCTGTCCCGGCACCTGCAGTCCAAGGGGGTCGCCCGCGTCGTGCTGACCGCACCGGGCAAGGGCGACGTGAAGAACATCGTCTACGGCATCAACCACGGCGACATCACCGCCGACGACCAGGTCCTGTCCGCCGCGTCCTGCACCACCAACGGCATCACCCCGGTGCTCAAGGTCGTCAACGACCGCTACGGCGTCCAGCACGGCCACGTGGAGACCGTCCACTCCTTCACCAACGACCAGAACCTGATCGACAACTACCACAAGGGCGACCGCCGCGGTCGTGCCGCCGGGCTGAACATGGTGCTCACCGAGACCGGTGCCGCCAAGGCCGTGGCCAAGGCCCTGCCGGAGTTCGAGGGCAAGCTCACCGGCAACGCCATCCGGGTGCCCACCCCGGACGTGTCCATGGCCGTGCTGAACCTGACCCTGGAGAAGGAGGTCGACCGCGAGGAGGTCAACAACTTCCTGCGCAAGGTCACCCTGCACTCCAACCTGCGTCAGCAGATCGACTACATCAACTCCCCGGAGGTCGTCTCCACCGACTTCGTCGGTTCCACCCACGCCGGCATCGTCGACGGTCTGGCCACCATCGCCACCGGTAACCACCTGGTGCTCTACGTCTGGTACGACAATGAGTTCGGCTACTCCAACCAGGTCATCCGCATCGTCGAGGAGGTCGCCGGCACCCGCCCGCAGGTGCTTCCGCGCCGCCTCGAGCCGGCCCAGCTGTAGTCCGCTGTCCGGTTCCGGAAAGGACGCCGGAGTTGAACCGGAAGTGGTTCGGCTCCGGCGTCCGGCTTTTTGGACTGCGGGGCCATGGTGCGCGGGCGAGTTCCGGGGGACGTTGAGGTCGAACTCCACCGCCGCATCGCCCGCGGCTTCCGAAACCGCGGCAACCACCGGCCACACCCGCCGCTGATCGGCGGCGGACCGGACCCGGGTAACCCACGCCACACCCCGAAGAGTCCCTTTTGCCGACTCGACCACCGGTGAGAGGACTTCGCCGGTTCTGTCGATGTGCTCACTGTGGGCACAACCCGTGACGTCGGGGCCGAAGGCTGGAACACTGGGGATATGACACAACCTCATGTAGCCCCCGGTACCGTCGTCGTCTTCACCGATGTCATGTGCGGCTGGTCGACCCTCGCCTTCCATCGCTTCTACGAGGCCCGGGCGGCTGCCGGACTCGACGATCAGCTGACTCTGGACCCACAGTTGTTCCTGCTCGAGGACGTCAACCAGATGGCCCTCAACACCAAGATCATCGAAGGGGAAAAGCCGGTCATCGGTGCGCTGGCTGAGGAGCTTGACTTCAAACCGTGGCAGCGCGATCCGTCGGAGTACCCGGTGACGAGCCTGCCTGCCAACGAGGCGGTCCACGCCGCCAAAGAGCAGTCCGCACGGGCTGCCGAACAGCTCGACATGGCGCTGCGCATGGCATTCTGGCGCGACAGCCGCTGCATCAGTATGCGGCATGAGATTCTCGACATCGCGGCCGGCTGCGACCGGGTGGATGTGGAGCAGCTCCGGGACGCCCTCGACACCGGGCGTGCGCGCGGATCAATGATGAGCACGTACAGGGCCTGCCGCGACAGTGTGCAGGGAAGCCCGCACTTCTTCCTGCCGGACGGCAGCAGCATGCACAACCCCGGGATCAAGATGCACCAGGTCGGCTCGCCCGGAGCCGGATTCCTCGTGGTGGACTCCGACAGTCCGGACGTGTACGCGGACCTGGTGCGGCGCGCCGTGCAGGAATAGCGCCGCACTGCAACGGGATCCTTGCGTTCTCGCGGTGACTGCAACACCGACGTGGTGCGCCCCACCGCAGGCCGCGCGAAACCGGCGGCCCGGGGATTGTCGACATGACTCCAGCCATCGGCCGAAAAAGGGCTTGTGCCCTGCGGGCGGGCGATTAAACTCGGGTCATGGGAAAGAAAAACTTGGCCGAGAAAAAGAAGGCCAAGGGTAAGGCCGGCAAAAAGGCCAGGGCCAAGGCGGAGAAGAAGGCCGTCAAGAAGTCCCCGGTGACCTCCGGGAAGACCAAGGCCGACAAAAAGCTCGCCAAGAAGGCGGCCAAGCAGGCGAAGCTCCGTGACCCGGGCAAGTGGAAGATCAAGTCCAAGTGCTGCCGCTCCAACCCGCGCTGCAAGAGCTGCCCGGTCGTGTTCAAGCGGCTGGAGAGAGCGGGTGCCTTCGAACGGGAGGACGTCGACTTCGGCGCGGAGCTGAAGCTGGCGCGCCGCTGGTGACAGGCGAAACGGCCGGACCAGTCCAGGAAGGACGGGTCCGGCCGTTTCCGTTAAGGTGTGTTCACCACATGAACTACAGCCAACGCGGCGGGGTGGGGACCTTACCGCCGTCGGCGACGGTCACGCCGTTGGTGCCGCGGCCGGTGGCCCAGCGAACCAGGCCGGCCAGGTCACCGTGGATCTCGGTGGCCGGCTCGCCGGCGACCTCGGTGCGCTCACCGGTGGCGTCATTGACGAGGATGATGCCCTCGCCCGTGCCGGCCTTCCGCCACTTCCCGACGACCTCGGGCAGCAGCGTCTCGAGGATGACCTTCGGGATGTCGCTGAACCCGGCCTTGACGCCGAGATCGACAGCGTGGATCCAGACCTCGCGGGAGCGCATCCACAGCGTCTCGGACGCCGGGACGGTGCGGCCCTGCGCGGTGAGCACCTCGGCCTCCCACGCGGCGGCGGGGGCGTCGCGCCACGCGACGTCGAGACGCGCGACGGTGTGGTCGTGCAGGTTGCGCAGCGCATCCGGGATGAGCGTGGCACCGTACTCGATCTCCTTGCCCCGGGCGTCCGGGGAGGGGTACATCGGGTTCTCGATGCCGGTGGTCGCCCAGTCCATGAGGTTGCAGATCGCGGCGGCGTTGTAGCCGACGTGGGCGATCAGGTGGGCGCGAGTCCAGCCCTCCAGCGCGGTCGGTCCGGAGAACTCGGAGTTCTCCAGGAGCGCGAGCTGGCCGGAGTAGTGGGCGGTGCCGCGGCGGGTGAGCTGCAGACGTTCGGCCAGGGGCAGATCGTGGAAGCTTTCCGCCATTACTCGAACACCGTCTTGTTGGCGACGTGGCCCAGGCCCTCGATCTCAATCTTGACGGTCTCGCCGTCACCGATGTAGCGCTTCGGGTTGCGGGCGTGGCCGACGCCGCCCGGGGTGCCGGTGACGATGACGTCGCCGGCGTCCAGCGGGTAGATGTGGGAGATGTACTCGATCAGGGCCTCCGGACCGAAGACCAGGTCGTCGGTCGGGGTCGTCTGCATCTTCTCGCCCTCAAGGTAGGTGGCCAGCTCGCCGCCAAACTCGAAGGAGTCGGTGGTGGTCAGCCACGGGCCGAAGCCGGCGGACTTCTCGAAGGACTTGCCCTGGTGCCACTGCAGGGTGCGGTACTGGTAGTCACGCATGGTGTAGTCGTTCATCACGGCGTAGCCGGCGATGTGGTCCTTGGCGTCGGCGGCCTTGACGCGGCGGGCGCGCTTGCCGATGACCACGGCCAGCTCACCCTCCCAGTCCAGCTCGGAGTTGGCGTAGTCCGGGACGAGGACGTCGTCGAACGGGCCGGTCAGGGCATCCGGGTACTTGACGAACAGGGTGGGGTGGGTCGGCAGGTCGCGACCCATCTCCTTGATGTGGTTGGCGTAGTTCAGGCCCACACACACGATCTTCTTCGGGGCCGGGACGACGGCCTCGAGGTCGGTCTCGGAGAAGGAGACCTCTTCGCCGGAGGCGGACTCGGCGACCTCGCGCCAGTTCTCGGTCTGCAGCAGGTCACCGACGTTGGCGTAACCGTCGATCTTCACCACAGTGGTGTCGGATTCGACGCGGGCCGCGTAGGTGCCCTGAGCGGAGCGGATGGTGGCAAGACGCATAGTGTTTAGATTCCTTCCGGAGTAAAGGTACGGGCGAGATCCAGCTTCTCGAAGATCGGGTGATCGGAGAAGCAGAAGAGGTCGACGCCGTCGGAACCGGCCTCGATGGTCCAGAGCTTCCACGACGGGACGTTGACCACGTCACCGTGCTTCAGCTCGAAGGACTCCTCGCCGATCCTGATGGTAGCCGTGCCCTCGAAGACCTGGAACACGCGGTTGCCGACCTCCTGGACAGGAGTGGTGGCGGCAGCCGGACGCAGGCGGTGGAACTCGGCACGGATGGTGGACATGACATCGCCGCCGGTCGTGGGGTTGGTGAACCGGATGGCGGCGTGTCCCGGGGACACCACGCCCGGGAAACCGGCGTCCTCGAGGGCCAGCTGGTCCTTGAGGGCGGCGTCGGTGTGTTCCCAGGCGTAGCGACCGATCGGGGACGATGAGCTGGCGCCCGGGAACGACACCGGACGCAGGCCCGGGTGGGCCCACAGGCGCTCGGAGCGGGAGTGCTCGGGGGTGGACTCATCGGTCAGCTTCTCGGTGCCGTACTCGAAGAAGCCGGTGTCCATCTGGTGGGCGAACGGGATGTCCAGGCCGTCGAGCCAGGCCATCGGCTCGGTGGCGATGTTGTGGTGGCCGTGGAAGTTCCAGCCCGGGGTGAGCAGGAAATCGCCGCGGCGCATCGGGACGGCGTCGCCGTTGACGACGGTCCACACGCCCTCGCCCTCGATGACGAAGCGGAAGGCGTTCTGGGAGTGGCGGTGCTCGGGGGCGTTCTCACCGGGGCCGAGGTACTGGATGGCGGCCCACAGGGTCGGGGCGATGTAGGTGGGGCCACCGAGGCCCGGGTTGGCCAGGCCGATGGCGCGGCGCTCGCCGCCACGGCCGACGGGGACGAGGTCACCGGAGCGGCGGGCGAGTTTGATCAGCTCGGACCAGTCCCACTTGTGGGCGATGGCCCGCGGTTCGGGCTCGTTGGGCATGAGCCCGCCGATCTGCCTCCACAGCGGCTTCATGTGGAGCTCGTCCATCTTGGCGTACATGGCGTCGAGCTCGGCCTGCTCCTCGGGCGTGGGCTCGGGAGCCACGAACTCCTGATGCTTCTTGGAGTAGTCGTCACTGCTCATGGCGGGTGAACCTCCTGCTGATGTCAGGGTGCGGGGCCACGTCCCGGGACACCGGGCGTCGGCGGCTGCCGGTGGGCATCGGTGGGAGGGTGGGCGCACCAAGGATCTTGTGGTCTCGAACATAAGGTGCCGAGGCATGTGACTCAAAGCGATTCCGCTATACGGAAAGACAGCGCGGGGGTAGGGTCGGTCACCCCTCGGGTAGCGGAATGACCATTCTCGACTCCTCGAGTTGCCGGTTCAGATCCCGGGCGTGCTTGAGCAGGACCTCGGCGCAGCGGCGGTGCACGGCGCGGAACCGGTTCGTCGGGACCGCGACGGTCACGGCCCCCAGAACGTCGCCGAGATCGTTGCGCAGACAGGTGCCCACGGCGGAGACGTCATGCTCGAACAGCCCGTTGTTGAGTGAGAAACCGCGCGTGCGGGTGCGGTGCAGTTTGCGGCGTAGGGCGTCGAACTCGGCGTCGGGAAGTGCGGGGTAGAGGCCGCGCAGCTCGGTCACGGAACGTTCGGCCAGCATGGCCAGGCCACCGGCGTTCTTTTCCGCGGGCATGACCTGGCCCCGCCGGATGCCCACCCGCACCGGCAGAGTGCCCTCCACGGAGTACAGGAAGTGGCACTTGTTGCCCACCGGGACAATCAGGTGGCAGGTCTCCTGTGTCGCGGCTGAGATCGCCGCCATGTGGGGGCTGCAGGCCGCGATCAGCTCGCTGCCGGTGCCCGGTTGGAGACTCGAGGAACTGAGTGCCGGGCCGGGCAGATAGGTGCGCGACTCGCTGCGGGTGGCGAAGCCGCGGTAGACGAGCATCGCCATGGACCGGTGGATGGTCGACGGGCTGACGCCGAGCTGTTCGGCGGCCCCCGAAATGGTGAGGGAGCCGGAATCCCGCAGCAGCAGAATCAGCGTCAGGGAGAGGTCGACCGACTGCAGGAACTCGCGCGGGGGTGCTCCGTGCGTGGGGCCAAGGGACTTCATAATACTACCTTCCGCTATGTGGAATAATTTTGATTGTAATCCTCATCACCCTGATCATGTTCCTATGACTCCTATGACAAGCGCTTCCCGGGATGGGGCCGCGGCCTCCGCGGGCTCGGGTGCCCCGCCCGGTACCGGCGGCCGGGGACCGACGATCCTCGGTATCAGCGGCCGCCGACTGGCGGCCGTTCTCATCGGCTGGTTCTTCGTGGTCTTCGACGGCTACGACCTCATCGTCTACGGAACGGTCCAGGCCGAGCTTATGGAGGAGTGGAACCTCAGCGCCGGCCAGGCCGGCACCGTCGGCTCCACCGCCTTCCTGGGCATGGTCATCGGTGCCGTCTGGGTCGGTCGGCTGTCCGACCGGATGGGCCGCAAGTTCGCGGTCATCGGCTCCGTGCTCGTGCTCTCCGTGTTCACGCTGCTGTGCGCCTTCGCCCCCAACCCGTGGATGTTCGGTGCGTTCCGTCTGCTCGCCGGTATCGGCCTCGGCGGTCTCGTGCCGTCGGTCAACGCCATGACCTCCGACCTGGTGCCGCGCCGGAAGATGTCCGCCTGGGCCACCGTCATGATGTCCGGTGTGCCGCTCGGCGGTTCCATCGCCGCCGTCCTGGCCCAGTTCATCGTGCCCTCGCACGAGACCTGGGGCTGGCGTTTCATGTTCCTCATCGCGCTGGTGCCGCTGGTCGTCGGCCTGCCGATCGCGATGAAGGTCATCCCCTCCGACCGTGCCATCCAGGCCGACCATGCGGCCCGGGAGGGCGTGGATCCGGAGGATCAGCCGGGCTTCGGTGCGTTGCTGGGCCCCCGCTACCGGGCCGTGACCGTCTGGTTCGCGCTCGCCACCTTCGTCACCCTGCTCGCCTGGTACGGCCTGGGCACCTGGTTGCCGAAGCTGATGCAGGAGGACGGCTACGATTTCGGTGCGGCACTGAACTTCACCCTGGCGCTGAACCTCGGTGCCATCCTGGGTTCGGTGGTCACCGCCTGGGCCGGTGGCCGCTTCGGCCCCGTCCGGTCCGGCGCGGTCGCCGCGGGTGTGGCGGGCATCGCCTTGCTCTTCCTGCTGGCGAGTCCCCCGATCGCGGGCGTCTACCTGATCCTGATCCTCGCCGGCGTGGGCACCCACGGCACCCAGATCCTCATCATTGCGGCCGTGGCCGAGTTCTACCCGCACAACCTGCGAGGCACCGCACTCGGCTGGGCGCTGGGCGTCGGCCGCATCGGTGCGGTCGCCGCCCCGCAGCTGGCCGGCCTGCTGCTGGGCTGGGGGCTGGGCGTGAACTCGAACTATCTGCTGTTCGCGGTCTCGGCGCTGCTGTCCGCCCTGGCGCTGACGATCCTCTTCGGGATCCAGAAGCGCAACCCCTCCCCGAACGCCACGGTCGTCACCACCGCGGCCGACCCCCGCTAGACCCGGATTCCCGCGGGCACGCCCGCGGATCCCCCTCCCCTGAAAGGAATATCCGCATCATGTCTCAGACCACTCTCCCCAAGTCCGATGAGCTGAAGGGCAAGTCCATCATCATCTCCGGCGGCGGAATCGGCGGTGCCGCCGGGGCCCTGGCGCTGTCGCTGCGCGGGGCCGACGTCACCCTCTACGAGCGCGCCCCGGAGTTCAAGGAGGTCGGCGCGGGCCTGCAGATCGGCCCGCACGGCGTGCGGATGCTGGAGAAGTGGGGGCTGAAGGACAAGGTCATCGACGCCGGCTACCTGCCGGAGCGGATGCAGTTCCGCGACGCCATCACCGCCGAGCCGATTCTCACGATGGACTTCGGCGAGGAGTTCCAGCGGCACTACGGCGGCCGCTACCTGGTCATCCACCGTTCCGACCTGCTGTCCATCCTCGTCGAGGCCGCCACCGAGGCCGGCGCCACGCTGCTCAACGGCGTGCAGGTGCTCGGCGCGGATGACAGGGAGGACGGCGTCGTCGTCCACATCGAGCACCGCGCGGACGGGACCCGGGAGGACGTCGGGGCGGACCTGCTCATCGGCTTCGACGGCACCCACTCCGTCTTCCGCAAGCTGCTCGTCGATGATGAGCCGGTCCCGTCCGCCTACGTCGCCTACCGCGGCACCTCCGAGCTGCCGGAGGACCCGGACATGAAGGATCTGAAGGACGTCGTCGGCTACATCGGCCCGCGCTGCCACTTCATCCAGTACCCGCTGCGCGGCGGCGAGCTGCTCAACCAGGTCGCCGTCTTCCAGTCGCCGCGCTACCTCGAGGCACTGACCGAGGGCACCGAGGTCCCGGAGGACTGGGGCAACAACGAGGAGTTCAAGAACGCCTTCGGCCACACCAATGAGTTCATCCAGGGCCGGCTGGGCGATATGTGGCTGAACACCTGGTGGCAGATGGCCGACCGCGAGCCGCTGATGAACTACGTGGTCAGCGACCACATCATCGTCCTCGGCGACGCCGCCCACCCGCCGCTGCAGTACCTGGCCTCCGGTGCCGTCATGGCCATGGAGGACGCCGAGTGCCTGGCTCTGTTCGCCTCCCAGGCCGCCGTCGAGGGCGGGAAGAACTGGCGTGACGTGCTCGAGGAGGTCTCCGCCGAGCGCGCCCCGCGCTGCGCCCGCATCCAGACCGTCGGCCGGTTCTGGGGCGAGCTGTGGCACGTCGACGGCCTTTCCCGTCTGATCCGCAACGAGACCTTCCGACAGGCCGAGGCCACCGGCTGGTTCAAGTACGCCGACTGGCTGTGGGACTACGACGCCGACCGCCGCGAGTACCTGAAGGATCCGTCCAAGGGCGAGATGCCGGCGGAGCTGAAGGAATGGGAGTACAACCTCCACAAGATCGCGCGCCTGCGTGACAGCAGGGAGTACGAGCAGGTCACCGTGTAGCCCCCGGCTCCACCGAAGACAACGGAAGACGCCGCGCCGGCCCGCGCTCAGAGACCGCGTTCGATCTCGTCGGCGGCGTCGGAGCAGATGAAGGGCAGCTCGGACTGCTCGGTCCGGGTGAAGGGCTTGAGCACGAAGCCCGCCGGGTCCATGCGCCCGGGCGGGCGTCCGATGCCGATGGCCAATCGCTGGTAGTCCTTCGTCCCCAGGGACTTCGTGACCGACTTCAGGCCGTTGTGTCCGTGATCGCCGCCGCCGGTGCGCAGCCGCACGACCCCGAAGTCCAGCTCGAGCTCGTCGTGGATGACGATGACATCGGCCGGGGCGACCGCGAAGTAGGTCGCCAGCGCCTTGACGGGTCCGCCCGAGAGGTTCATGAAGCTGCGGGTGCGCGCCAACACCACCTTCCGGGCTCCGAGTCGCCCGGCGGGCAGCTCGGCGATCTCGGTGTTGGAGCGCTTGTGCACGGTGAGACTCGCCGGCATGGGGCGCACCCGGTCGGCGAGTTCCTCGAGCACCCGTACACCGATGTTGTGGCGGGTGTCGGCGTACTTCGGGCCGGGGTTGCCCAGGCCCACGATGAGAATGGGGGAGTCGGTCACGCCGACCAGTCTCCCACACCACGGGAAAACCCCCGTCCCACGGTGCGGTGAGCGTGGGACGGGGGCCTGTGCGGCGTCGACGGGCGACGCTGCGTGGGGGGAGACTACTGCTCGGCCGGGGTCTCGCCCTCGGCGGCGGCGTCGCCCTCCTCGCCCTCGGCCTCCGGCTCCGGAACGGTCTCCGGGACGGTGATGTTGAGGACGAGCAGCTCGGCGTCGTCGGCCAGGGTGATACCCTCCGGCAGCTTGATGTCGCCGGCGGTGATCTGGGTGCCGGCCTCCTTGCCCTCGATGTCGACGGTGATCTCCTCGGGGATCTCGAGGACGTCGGCCTCGACGAGGATGGTGTCGACCTCCTGGATGAGCAGGCCGTCGGCGAACGGGGTGCCCTCGGCGACGACCGGGACCTCGACCTCGACGCGCTCGCCGCGCTTGATGGTCAGCAGGTCGATGTGGTCGATGTCGAAGGTCAGCACGTTCTGGTCGACGTGCTTGATCATGGTGAGGTGCTTCTCGCCGTCGATCTCGAGCTCGACGACGGCGTTGATGCCCTGGTTACGGACGATGGCGGTCAGCTCGAGCATGTCGATCGCGAAGTGGATGTTGTCGTGGCCGGCGCCGTAGATGACGCCGGGGATCTTCCAGTCGCGGCGCAGACGGCGGGCGGAGCCCTTGCCGAACTCGGTGCGCAGGGTGGCGGGCAGGGTGGGGTACGTGGCCATGTGGTTCTCCTGAAGATCGGTGGGTCACGGCCGCATCCCCGCCGCTGAAACGACGGAAGCCTGCGACCGACTCAGGTGCAAGGAAATGTCCTCGTCGAGTCATCGCAGGCTCGTGCAGATTTCCCGGACTGAACCGGGAAGAAGCTTGTGATTCATCATCGCGTCGATAACGGCCTGTGGGCCCTCGCCGAGACTGCGCCAGAATATCACGCGCCCTGGTCGGGGTCCAAAAGCCCGCGGACCGTCTCCGGGTCGACCGCCTCACGCTCGAAGATCGATCCCAGGCAGCTGGTCACGCCGTGAGCGCGGGTCTCCATGAGCTCGATGGTCATCGACTGTGAGTCGTCCCAGTAGAACCGGTCGGTGCCGGACAGGGCGATCGTGAGCAGGAGCCCGTCGACGGACCAGGCGACGTCGCGGCCGAGGAAGCCGTGTTCCTCCTCGTCGGGCTGAATCCACACCGCCCCGGCCGGGTCCTCCGGGCCGCGGGAGAGCAGCAGGGACCGCGGCGGGGTGTTGGTGGAGAAGCTGAAGGTGAAGACCATGGTGAACACACCCTGGCCCACGCCCTCGGTGTCCAGGTAGATGTCCAGTGGCGTGTAGATGGTCGGTGCCATATCCGAATCAACACCACGCCCGCGGAATCTGTTCCGGCGGTAGGCTGACTCCCATGACCGTGACTGACATCTCCACCGCGGTGGCGGCGCTGACCACCGCCGAAGCCTCCCGCACCGACCGCGGCAGGCTGACCGACGAGTGGCCCGGGCTCGACGAGGCCACCGCCTACGAGGTACAGCAGGCGCTCATCGACGCCCGCC
The DNA here is from genome assembly GCF_000341345.1 of Corynebacterium halotolerans YIM 70093 = DSM 44683. Lineage (NCBI taxonomy): Bacteria > Bacillati > Actinomycetota > Actinomycetes > Mycobacteriales > Corynebacteriaceae > Corynebacterium > Corynebacterium halotolerans. Next base: position 1,016,371 of record NC_020302.1, read on the forward strand.
TGGCTGACGGCGAGCGGCTCGTCGGCTTCAAGCTGGGTCTGACCTCGCGCGCCAAACAGGAGCGGATGGGCGTCGACGCGCCCATCACGGGTTGGCTCACCGCCGCCCACCAGTGTGATGCCGCCGAGCCGGTCGTGGTGGCCGACTACATCCACCCGCGCATTGAACCCGAGATCGTCCTGATCCTGCGCGAGGAGCTCGTCGGACCGGGCTGCACCCGCGCGGACGTCATCGCCGCCACGGCCGAGGTGCGCGCCGGATTCGAGGTCATCGACTCCCGCTACCGCGACTTCTCCTTCGCCCTGCCGGACGTCGTCGCAGACAACGCCTCGGCCGCCGGCTTCCTCGTCGGTGCGACCGCCGTGGCACCGGAGGACGTTGACCTGATCGACGAGCCGCTCGAGCTGCTGGTCAACGGCGAGGTCGTCGCCACCGCCACCGGCGCCGCCATCCAGGGCGACCCCTTCGTGGCAGTGGCCGAGGCCGTCAACGCGGCCGGCGGCCGTGGCCAGGCTGTCCCGGCGCGGGCCGTGGTGCTGGCGGGGGCGCTGACCGACGCCGTGTTCCTCGAGCCCGGCTCCACCTACACCGCCCGTTTCCGTACCCTCGGCGAGCTGACCGTCACCGCCGGATAGGAGAAGAGAACATGCCGATCATCCAGGTCACCCTCGTCGAGGGCCGCGACGACGCGGTCGTCGAGAACTTCATCCGCGAGGTCGCCCGCACCGCCTCCCGGGAGCTGGGCGCCCCGCTGTCGTCGGTGCGCGTCATGGTCAACCAGGTGCCGGACAACCACTTCGCCGTCGGCGACCGGCTGAAATCCGACGAGCCGCCGACAGCGGACCGGCCCAACGAGGCGTGAGGGGGAGCGTTCCACAGATGGCGAGACAACAGCAGCTCGCGGAGGTCGCGGAGGCCCTGCTGCAGGCCTACGACACCCGGGAACCGGTGGCGCCCCCGCGCGCACTCATCGGGGATCTCGACCTCGACGACGCCTACCGCATCCAGCGCCTGCAGGAGGAGGCCGTCACCGGCGCCGGCCGGCGGGTCGTCGGCCGCAAGATCGGCCTGACGTCCCCGGCGATGCAGCGCCAGCTGGGCGTCGACAACCCCGACTTCGGCTTTGTCACCGACGACCTCGTCTTCGCCGCCGGTTCGGAGGTCCCTGTCGGCCGGTTCATCGCACCGCGGGTCGAACCGGAGCTGGCCTTCGTGCTCGGTTCCGACCTGCGGGCCGGTGCCACGCTGGCCGACGCCCGCGAGGCCGTGGACACGGTCCACCCGGCGGTCGAGATCATCGACTCCCGCGTCCGCGACTGGGACATCCGGCTCGTCGACACCGTCGCCGACAACGCCTCCTGCGGTGCGGTCATCCTGGGGTCCGCGATCGATGTCCCGCTCGACCGGCTGACGGAGGTGACCGCCGGGATGTCCGTCGGCGGTGCGGCGGCCGGGACCGGCACGGGCGCGGACGTCATGGGCGATCCGCTCGCACCCCTGGCCTGGCTGGCCGGCGTGCTGGGGGAGCAGGGTGTGGCTCTCAGGGCCGGGGAGATCGTCCTGACCGGCAGCTTCTGCGCGGCCGCCCCCGTCGTCGCCGGGGAGAGCGTGGACGTGGACTACGGCCCGTACGGCCGGTTGAGCGCCGCATTCGTCTGAGCGCCCGGATGAAGAAGACACAACAGGCCGCCATTCTGGCGGGCGGTTTCCTCGGGCCCTTCACCGGCCAGTCACTCGCGGTGATCCTCCCGCAGTTCGCCGACTCCTTCGGCATCACCCTGGGGCAGGCGGCACTGACGATGTCGTTCTACCTGTTCCCCTTCGCCACCCTCATGCTGTTCTCCACGTGGCTGGTCCGCCGGATCTCCCCGACGAAGGTGGTGCTGACGGCCTACACCGTGGTGCTGAGTGCGGCGGTCATCCTGACGATCACCCCGGTGTGGTGGCTGTTCCTGATCACCTTCGCCCTCGCCGGCTCGGCCAACGCCTTCACCATGCCGGTGCTGCAGATCATCCTCAAGCGGACCACCCCACCGGAGAAACTCGGCTCCGCCCTGGGCACCTACGCGACGATGCAGTCCCTGGGGCTGCTGTCCGCGCCGCTGGTCTCGGGGCTGGCCAGCGTGGTGAACTGGCGGCTGACCTACGTGCTCGTCGCCGTCGTCGCGCTGTTCATCGTCGTGGTGCAGGTCCCGTACCTGCCCGCCCAACCCGTCGACGACGGGGCCGACACGGGCCGGCGGTTCTTCAGCTGGGCCGAGATCATCCACATGCTCACCTGCTTCGCCATCGGTTTCGGCCTGATCGGCATGTCCTTCCTCGTGGCCCTTCACGTCGGCGAGGCGTTCGGACTGGGCTCGGTCGGCCGGGGACTGGTCGTCATGTGCGGCGGCCTGGGTGCGTTCCTGCTGGTCCGCGCGGTCGGACGCGCGGCCGACGCGGCGGGTGCCCGGACCGTGATGCTCGCGAGCCTCCTCGGCGGGGTCGTGATGCTCGTGCTGCTGCCGGTCGTGCCGTCCGTCTGGTTCGTCGCCCTGCTCTGGGGCGGGGCGACCCTGGCCGCCCAGGGGGTGCAGATCACCGTCAACCTGCTCGTGCTGCGCTCCCCGAAGGGCACCACCATGATCTCCACGGTGCAGGCCTTCCGTTTCTTCGGCTCCTCGGCCACGCCGGTGCTGTTGCTGCCCGTCTACCAGGGGCATGTCGGCTGGTCCTTCTGGGTGCCGGCGCTGGGACTCGTGGCGGCGCTCGCGCTGCAGGCCACGGTCGGCTTTGCGGGGCGGGCAGGTGGTAAGGGAGGTGGAGAACAAGCTCAGTCCCCGGCGTGAGCCGGGCCGACCTTCCTCCTGCGAGTCTCCTCAGACGCCATTGTCCTGTCGTAGCCGCACATAGGCGACAACAGCGGTCCTCGGCTGCGGCGCTCCGGGATATTTCAGCACGTAGACCTCAAGGTATGAGAGAAAGTCGTCCTCAGGACTTCGACTCGGTGGGAGCGATGACGTCCTCGCTGACCAACTCGGCTTCGAGAATCTCGTCGACGAGGGGAACCTCGGACGGATTCTCGGCGGCGTATGGCCGAGCGTCGGGCCGCCAGGCCTCTGCATCCAGACCATACTTCTCGGTCAGGAATCGGAGACGGTAAGCCTCATGTGCGCTGTTGAAGGTGTCCCGCGCGAGCTTGGCGTTCATGCCGCCATTGATGACAGCTCCCGCGACCGGTACGGCCTGTGCGAGCTTTCCGCGCGTCAGCTTGAACCCGAGCATCTTGAATACCCGTTCGATGACACGCACTAGGTGGTTCTGGGACAGCTGCTTCATCGTCGTGCGCCGCATCATCGTTTGCGTGAGTCGCGACAATGAAGAAAGTGCCGCCGCCCTCTCGGAGGCGCCCTTTGCCGTTGAGTACGAGAGAACTCCAGCAGCGAACAGCGATTCTTCCGGCTCCCTCACATCGAAGCCGTAGTGAGCGGCAACATCTGCGACGATCCGGCCCATTCCGGCCAGTACCGTCATCGCGTCGGCCGCTACCGCGGTAACCGCAGCACCCAAGGTCACACCGCCGGAAACAGTGGATGACACCGTAAGGCCTGTCACCGCCAGCGACGAGGCGGCACCTTCGGCGACCCCGACAACGGTATAGCGCTGCTTGTTGGGCCCTAAAACCCGATCACAGGCGCGAAGGTCCAGGAGGAGAATATCCTCAAAGCGCTCGGTCTCGTAGCCGTGTTTCATGAATTTGGTGACGACCTTCTGCGTGTTCACTGAGTTCAGGCCGAAGTCAACCGTCAGAGAATGAAGTCCTTTCATAGCTCGGTCAACGGCCATACCGATTGACTCCACCGTTTCCTCGGCCTTCGGAATAGCCATCATCTTGTCCCGGGCCTGGGTGGCGCTCTCTGACACCGTCGATTTCGCCTTCTCCAGGTAATTGCTGATCCGGCCCGGTTCCTTCTGCGGCTTCGGCTCCTTGAGAATGGCCTCAAGGAGAGTGAGCCATGCTTTGTGCTCGTAATCGGACATGTCCGGGTGCGGTTTCATTGCGATCTCCGTCAGGTGGCTTCCTCGTCATGGACGGAAAAGCTTAGCCGGGCCCCTCGACAGCGGCCACCTCGTTAGTTCAGGAGCATTCGAACACTGTGCTCCTGCTACAGGTGCTTCGCCGCCTCCCGCCGACTCAGCGCTGAAAGCTCGGCCCCGTGCTCCGCGAGGAACCCGCGCACCCACTCCGGGTCGTGCCGGGCGAAGTCACGCAGCGCCCAGCCGATGGCCTTGTCGATGAAGAACTCGCCCGAGCCGGGGTTGGCCAGGATGATCTCCGTCAACAGCGCGGTGTCGGTCCCGCCGCGGTGCCCCAACTGGTGGAGAATCGCCACCCGCCGCACCCACAGGTTCCCGTCCCGGGCCCACGCCCGCATCGTCGCGGCGTCGGTGGCGTGGCCGACCGGCCTGGCCAGCGCGTCCACGGTGTCCCACCAGGACTTCGTGGTGACCAGTTCCCGCAGCCGCGGCAGATCGGAGGCGCACAGGGGCACCTGCCTCAGGTGGTCACAGGCCACGTACTGGAACTCCCGCTCCGGTTCGGCCCAGCAGCCGGACACCAGCTCCCAGTCGGGGGCGTGCCGGCGACCGCGGAGAATGTCGCGGCACGCGGCACGCCGGGCGGGCGTCGGCACCCCGAGGAAGGGGAACTGGTGGCGCATGTACGCCGACATGCTCCCGGCGCGGGCCGGATCGGCGGCGTCGGCAAGCGCGGAACGGATGGGCGGGAGTGCGGGGGAGGCCACGGCGGGGGCTAGATCGCGGTGTAACCGCCGTCGACCAGGTGGTAGGAGCCGGTGATGAAGGACGCCTCGTCGCTGAGCAGGAAGCGGGTCAGGGAGGCGACCTCCTCCGAACGGCCCAGGCGGCCGATGGGGTGGCGGCCCACCAGCGCGTCGCGGACCTCGTCGGGCAGGTTTCCCAGCAGCGGGGTGTCGATGTAGGCCGGGCCGACCGCGTTGATGCGGATGCCCCTGGGGGCGTACTCGACGGCCACGTTCTTGGTCAGGCCGACCACGCCGTGCTTGGCGGCGGTGTAGGCGGAGTTGTCCGGGGCGGCGACGCTGCCGTGGATGGAGGCCATGTTGACGATGGCGCACCCCGCGGTGTCGTCCTGGCGGAGGAACTGCTCGAGCTGGTAGCGCATGCCGTAGGCGACCCCGTTGAGGTTGATGTCGATGACGCGCCTCCACTTCTCGATGTCGAGCTCGCCGTGGGGTTCGCCGGTGCCGCCGATACCGGCGTTGTTCACCGCGTAGTGCAGCCCGCCGAAGGTCTCGACCGCGAACCCGACGGCCGCCCTGTTGTCCTCCACGCCGGCGGAATCCTGGCGGAAGGCGGCGGCCTCGCCACCGTCGGTCCGGATGGCCTCGACGACGCCCTCGGCGCCCTCGAGATTGATGTCGGTGACGACGACCCGGGCGCCGTGGGCGGCCAGATCCCTGGCGACGGCCTCGCCGATACCGCTGGCCGCGCCGGTGACCAGGGCGACCTTCCCGTTGAATGTGCTCATGGCTGTCCTTTCCTCTGCCGTCCCGGAGCGGGTCGGCGCTCAGTGAAGCCTCCCGGCACCTGAGCGCGGAAGGCCCTGCAGGAGCCAGAGTAGCGGCGGGCGGAGGGGACAGCAGCGGAAAAACCCCGGCCACCTCAGTAACTGAGGCGACCGGGGCGGAGACCGACCGGAGGGAGGACTTAGGCGTCGCCCTCGAAGAGAGTGGTCACGGAACCGTTCTCGAAGATCTCGCTGATGGTCCGGGCCAGCAGCGGGGCGATCGAGAGCACCGTGAGGTTGTTCCAGCCCTCGGTGTCCTGCGGCAGGGTGTCGGTGGTGATGACCTCCTCGGCGCCGCAGTCGTTGAGGCGCTGGCGGGCCGGGTCCGAGAAGACGCCGTGGGTGCAGGCGATGAGGACGGACTTGGCGCCGGCCTCCTTGAGCACCCGGCAGGCGCCGGCGATGGTGCCGCCGGTGTCGATCATGTCGTCGAGGAGGACGCAGTCCTTGCCCTCGACCTCACCGACGACACGGTTGGCGGTGACCTCGTTGGCCACGTCGACGCTGCGGGTCTTGTGGATGAAGGCCAGCGGGGCGTCGCCCAGGGTGTTCGCCCACTTCTCGGCGACCTTCACGCGGCCGGCGTCGGGGGAGACCACGCACAGGTTGTCCATCGGGTACTTGGACTTGATGTAGTCCGTGAGGATCGGCATCGCGTGCATGTGGTCGACCGGGCCGTCGAAGAAGCCCTGAATCTGGTCGGTGTGCAGGTCCACGGAGACGATGCGGTCCGCGCCGGCGGCCTGCAGCAGGTCGGCGATGAGGCGGGCGGAGATCGGCTCGCGGCCGCGGTGCTTCTTGTCCTGACGGGCGTAGGGGTAGAACGGCAGGATCGCGGTGATGCGCTTGGCGGAGCCACGCTTGAGCGCGTCGATCATGATGAGCTGTTCCATGATCCACTTGTTCAGCGGCTTGTTGTGCGCCTGGATGACGAAGCAGTCGGACCCACGGACGGACTCCCCGAAGCGGATGAAGATCTCGCCGTTGGCGAAGTCGCGGGCGTCGGTGGTCGTGAGCTCCATCCCGAGCTCACGGGCCACGGCCTCCCCGAGCTCGGGGTGCGCACGCCCGGAGAACAGCATCATGTTCTTGTGGGTTTGCTTCCAGTGGGCAGTCATAATTCGCTGCTCTAGCCTTCCTGGTCGGTAGCTGCGTTTTTCGCTGCGTTGCCCCGGGCGCGCTTCGCGGCCTCGGCTGCAGGTGTTCCGGGACGCTTCCGCTCGACCCAGCCCTCGATGGTGCGCTGGGGGCCGCCGGAGACCGCGAGAGACCCCGGGGGAACGTCCTCGCGGATTACTGTACCCGCCCCCGAATACGCGCCATCACCGACGGTCACCGGAGCGATGAACATGGTGTCGGAGCCGGTGCGCACGTGGTCACCGATGGTGGTGTGGTGCTTGGTCACGCCGTCGTAGTTGACGAAGACGGACGAGGCGCCGATATTGGACTCCTCGCCGACGGTGGCGTCGCCGATGTAGGTCAGGTGGGGGACCTTAGAGCCGCGGCCGATGGTCGCGTTCTTCGCCTCGACGAAGCCGCCGAGCTTGCCGTCCTCGCCCAGGACGGTGTTCGGGCGGATGTAGGTGAACGGGCCGACGGTCGCGTTCGCGCCGATGACGGAGCGCTCGCCGTGGGTGCGGACCACGGAGGCGCCGCGGCCGACGGTCATGTCGGTCAGGGTGGTGTCCGGGCCGATGACGGCGTCGTCGCCGATGGCCGTGGCACCCCACAGCTGGGTGCCGGGGTGGATGGTGACGTCGCGGCCGACGCGGACGTTGACGCCGATCCAGGTGGACTCGGGGTCGATGACCGTGGCGCCGGCGCGCATGGCGGCCTCGACGGTGCGCCGGTTGAGTTCACGACCGGCGGCGGCGAGCTGGACGCGGTCGTTGACGCCGGCGAGTTCGCGCGGGTCGGTGGCCACGTGCGCGCGGACCGGGTGGCCGGCCTCGCGGGCGATGCCGAGCACATCGGTCAGGTACAGCTCACCCTGCGCGTTGTCGGACTTCAGCTGGCCGAGCGCGTCGCGCAGCACCGCGGCGTCGAAGGCGAAGACACCGGAGTTGACCTCGTCGATGGCTTTCTGCTGGTCGGTGGCGTCCTTCTGCTCGACGATCGCGGTGACCTCACCGTCGTCGTCGCGGACGATGCGGCCGTAACCGGTCGGGTCGGGAAGACGCATGGTCAGCACGGTCACGGCGGTCGGGGCGGCGGTGTGCGCCTGGTAGAGGGAGGTCAGCGTCTCGGCGGTCAGCAGCGGGACATCGCCGTTGGTGACGATGACGGTGCCGGAGAAGTCCGGGACGGGCTCCAGGCCGCACTGCACGGCGTGACCGGTGCCGTTCTGCTCGGCCTGCACGGCCTGGAGGACCTCGCGGTCGAGCTCGGCGGCGACGGCGTCGACGGCGGGGGAGACCTGGTCGCGCTGGTGGCCGACGACCGCGACGATGTGCGCGGGCTTCAGGCCGGCGGCGGCGTGCAGGGCATGGGAGAGCAGGCTGCGCCCGCCGATCTCATGGAGGGTCTTCTGCCTGTCGGACTTCATGCGGGTGCCGGCTCCGGCGGCCAGCACGACGACGGCGCAGTCGGTGGGGATGGACACGGTGGCGGTTCCTCCGGTCAGCTCGGGTTCAGGCCCGTGGATCGCACAGGCTCGCGTACCGGACCAGCATATCGCCGGGACCCCGCGCACGCGCTCATTCGTCCCCGCCGGAGACGTCGCGCAGCCGACGGGCGGTGACCACACCGACGAGACCGATCGCCGCCAGGAACAGCAGGGCGGCCTGCGGGCCGGCCATGGCCACCACGCCGGAGACGGCGCCGACGAGCAGCAGAATCACGCCCATCAGGGTGTTCGCCGCGCCGACGTAGCGGGTGCGCTGATCACCCTCGGCCATGTCGACCACATAGGTCTTGCGGGCGACACGCACGGCCGTGTGCGCCAGGTTGACCACGAAGAAACCGAGCGGGAAGACCCAGGCGTTGACCGCCTGCGGGGCCCACTGCGCGCACGCGACCAGGACGAGGAGAATCAGCGAGCCGACCAGGGCGCCGTGGGACATGACGTTCTTCGACGACGTGTCCGACCAGATGCCCGAGATGCGCCCGCCCACGAAGGCGGCCAGACCGGAGGCGATGAGGAAGGCCCCCAGGCCGGTCAGGTCGTGGCCGATCTGTTGACTGAGGGTGACGATGAACGCCGTCGACAGGGCCGTGACCAGCAGCAGTGAACGCACGATGACGAAGCGCCGGAAGTCGCGGTCCCCGGTGAACAGCTCCCAGGTGTCGGCCCACCAGCCCCGGTGGAGCCCCTGCGGCTCCTCCTCCGAGACGGGCTCGTCGATGGTGTGGAACACCAGCGCGGCGACGGCCCAGGCGGCCGCGCCGGCGAAGATGAGGGCGGCGAGGACCCAGCGCGGGATCTCCGGCCCCGCCAGACCCAGGGCTCCACCGACGATGATCGCCACCGCGCCGCCGAGGGCCGTGGCCCGGCCGGTGATGCGCCCGCGCCTGCCCTTGGAGATGGTCCGGCCCTGCACGTCCTTCGACGCGATCGAGCACAGCGAGCGGAACAGGGCGAGTGCCGCGAGGAACACGACGACCGCGGCGCCCAGCGCGGCGCCCTCCAGCAGCAGGGCGGACAGGGCGATCAGGGCGGCGGCGACCGCCTGACCGACCGACCCGAGGACCCAGATCCGTTTCCGGCTGCGCTGCGTGGTCACCCACGGCGTGAAGGCCGCCTGGGGGAGCATGGAGCCCGATTCGCGGACGGGGACAAGCAGCGCGACGAAGAATCCGGGCGCGCCGGCCGCGTGCAGGATCCACGGCAGCACCGTCTTGGCGGCCACGATCTGGTCGCCCACGCCCTGCAGGCCGTTCGACCAGATGAATCTCCGGGCGTTGTATTCCTCGTGTTCCTCGGTGTCCCCGTTCTTCCCGGCGGTGGGGTCCTGGTTGCTCATTGGAGTGTCTCGGCCTTCCTGTCGGGATCCGTCGGCCAGAGTGGACGACGGCGATCGGTGGTGATCGTAGTACCGCCCCGCGACACTCATGGTCGACGCGAGGTGGCGTCGATAAGCGCCCGGGATCGCCCCTTCCGGGGCACCGAAAAGCCCGCAGAGACATCCATCTCCGCGGGCGGTGCCGTGGTGCTTCCCCACCAGGACTCGAACCTGGAATGACGGTACCAAAAACCGTAGTGTTGCCATTACACCATGGGGAACCGCGCCGTGTGCGCAGCAATAGAGTACCTGACCGTCGGGTGGGAGCAATAACCCGCGCCGGGATAGGGTGGTATCCATGGTTCGACAGCGGATGACCGGCAAGGAACGCCGGGAACAGCTCATTTCGATCGGGCGAGCGGTTTTCGCCGAGCGGGGCTTTGAGGGCACCAGCGTGGAGGAGATCGCCCAGCGGGCGGGAGTCTCCAAGCCGGTGGTCTACGAGCACTTCGGGGGCAAGGAGGGGCTCTACGCCGTCGTTGTCGACCGCGAGATGCTCCACCTGGAGCGGGTGATCACCGAGTCGCTGGAGAAGGGACGTTCGCGGGTCCGCATCGAACAGGCCGTGATCGCCCTGCTGACCTACGTGGAGGAGGAGACCGACGGCTTCCTCATCCTCGTCCGCGATTCCGTGCCCGGCCAGGACCGCAGCTACTCCACGTTGCTCAACACGGCCGTCGGGCAGGTCTCCCACATCCTGGCCAACTCCTTCACCCGCCACGGGCTCAACCCGGACGCCGCCATCCTCTACGGCCAGGCACTCGTCGGCATGGTGTCCATGACCGCGCAGTGGTGGCTCGACGAACGCACCCCGGCGAAGGAGATCGTCGCCGCGCACATCGTCAACCTGTGCTGGAACGGGCTGGCCGGGATGGAGGCGGATCCGTCGCTGTCACCGGAAGTCACCGTGGCCCCCACCCCGACGACCGCAGTGGGGGAGGAGTAGATGGCCACCGCACAGAAGAACCGGAACGCCCCGAAGAAGGAGCCGGCGATGCTCGCGGGCCTGCTCAAGGTCGCCGCGACGGACCCGAAGATCAAGGGACTCATCTCCCACGTCGGGGAGCGGAACCTGCACCTGACCGGCATCGACCAGGCGCGTCCCTGGGCGGTCGGCGCGCTCGCGCACCACGCCCCGGTGCTGGTGGTCACCGCCACCGGGCGCGAGGCCGAGGATCTGACCGCCGAGCTCAGGGCGATGATGGGGGACAGGGTCGCCCTCTTCCCGTCCTGGGAGACCCTCCCGCACGAGCGTCTGTCCCCGGGCGTGGACATCATCGGCCACCGGGCGCGGGTCCTCGACCACCTGGCTGACCTGCGCGTCGTGGTCACCGCCGCCCGCGGATTCTGTCAGCCGCTGCTCGAGACCGTGGAGGGCCGCGAGCCGATCAGGTTGGCCGAGGAGACCGAACACGACTTCTCGGCGCTGACCGAACAGCTGGTCTTCCGCGCCTACAACCACGTGGACATGGTGGCCAAGCGCGGCGAGTTCGCTACCCGCGGCGGTATCCTGGACGTCTTCCCGACGACCCTGGACTACCCCGTGCGCATCGAGTTCTGGGGCGACGAGATCTCCGAGATCCGCCAGTTCTCCGTCGCCGACCAGCGCACCATCCCCGAGATCGAGGTCGGCGAGGTGGAGATCTACCCGGCCCGCGAACTGCCGGTCACCGACGCCATCGCCCAGCGCGCCTCCGAGCTGGCGGTCCGGCACCCGGGCAACCCGACCCTGGTGGAGCTGCTGAGCAAGCTCAGCGACCGCATCCCCGCCGACGGCATGGAGGCGCTGATCCCCGCGCTCGTCGACACGCCCATGGTCACCCTGCCCGAGTTCATGCCCGATGGCACGCACGTGGTGCTCATGGCACCGGAGAAGATCCGCACCCGCATCAACGATCTGGAGACCACCGACGCCGAATTCCTCGCCGCCGGCTGGGAGGCCGCCGCGATGGGCGCCGACGGCCCCCTGGCCGCCGAGGGGCTGGATCTCACCGCGTCGTCCTACCGCTCCTACGATTCCCTCGAGGTCACCGTCCGCAACACAGGTCTGCCCTGGTGGACCTTCGCCCCGCCGGGCATGTACCTCGCCGACGAGGCCGACACCCTGCCGCTGGAGCTCGAGCCCGGCCCCCGCCCGCGCGGCGACCTCGAGGCCATCAACGAGATGATGGCGCAGCTGCTGGCCCACACCATGGCCGGCGGACGCGCCGCGTTCATCGCCCCGGCCGAGGGCGCGATCAAGCGCATGGTCGACCGCTTCAAGGAGAAGGGCATCCCCGCGCGCGTGGCGACGCCCGGTTGGGAACCGAGCCCCGGCGAGGTCACCCTCTACCGGGCGCTCAGCCACGCCGGCCTGGTGTTCCCGAAGGTACGCAAGCCCCGCGACGCGGATGCACTGCCGCTGGTCGTGGTCACCGAGACGGATCTGACCGGCAACCGGGTCGGTGACATCGCCGGCGCCAAGCGCCGCCCCGCCAAGCGCCGCAACCGCGTCGACCCGCTGGCGCTGAAGACCGGCGACTTCGTCGTCCACGAGACCCACGGCATCGGCCGCTTCCTCAAGATGGCCGAGCGCACCATCAACTCCGGCGACGAGACCTCGCGCCGCGAGTACATCGTCCTCGAGTACGCGCCGTCCAAGCGCGGGCAGCCCGCCGACCAGCTGTGGGTGCCCATGGAGTCGCTCGACCTGCTGAGCAAGTACTCCGGTGGCGAGCAGCCGAGCCTGTCCAAGATGGGCGGTTCCGACTGGAAGAACACGAAGAAGAAGGCCCGGGCCGCGGTCCGGGAGATCGCCGGCGAGCTGGTCCAGCTCTACGCCAAGCGTCAGTCCGCGCCGGGGCACGCCTTCGCCCCCGATTCGCCCTGGCAGACGGAGATGGAGGACAACTTCCCCTTCGTCGAGACCGAGGACCAGATGATGGCCATCGACGCGGTCAAGGAGGACATGGAGAAGGACATCCCCATGGACCGCGTCATCGTCGGCGACGTCGGCTACGGCAAGACCGAGGTGGCGGTGCGCGCCGCCTTCAAGGCCGTGCAGGACGGCCGCCAGGTCGCGGTGCTCGTGCCCACCACGCTGCTGGCCCAGCAGCACCAAAACACCTTCGAGGAGCGCATGGCCGGTTTCCCGGTGACCATCCGCGGGCTGTCGCGCTTCACCTCCGCGAAGGAGTCCAAGGAGATCCTCAAGGGCCTGGCCGACGGCGACATCGACGTCGTCATCGGCACCCACCGCCTGCTGCAGACCGGTGTGCACTGGAAGAACCTCGGCCTGATCATCGTGGACGAGGAGCAGCGCTTCGGTGTGGAACACAAGGAGCACATCAAGGCCCTGCGCACCCACGTCGACGTGCTGACGATGTCCGCCACGCCGATCCCGCGCACCCTCGAGATGTCCATGGCCGGCATCCGCGAGATGTCGACGATCCTCACCCCGCCTGAGGACCGTCACCCGGTCCTGACCTACGTCGGCGCACAGGAGGACAAGCAGGTCGCCGCGGCGATCCGCCGCGAGCTGCTGCGCGACGGCCAGGTCTTCTACATCCACAACAAGGTCTCCGACATCGAGAAGAAGGCCCGCGAACTGCGGGAGCTGGTGCCGGAGGCACGCATCGTCATCGCCCACGGGCAGATGAGCGAGGAGCTGCTGGAACAGACCGTCCAGGGCTTCTGGGACCGGGAGTACGACGTACTGGTGTGCACGACGATCGTCGAGACGGGCCTGGACATCGCCAACGCCAACACCCTGATCGTGGAGAACGCCCACCACATGGGTCTGTCCCAGCTGCACCAGCTGCGCGGGCGCGTGGGGCGCTCCCGCGAGCGCGGCTACGCGTACTTCCTCTACCCGAAGGGCGCGACCCTGACGGAGACCTCCTACGACCGCCTGGCGACGATCGCGCAGAACAACGACCTGGGCGCCGGCATGGCCGTGGCGATGAAGGATCTGGAGATGCGCGGCGCCGGCAACGTCCTCGGCGCCGAGCAGTCCGGCCACATCGCGGGCGTCGGCTTCGACCTCTACGTCCGCCTGGTCGGAGAGGCCGTGGAGACCTTCCGGGCGCTGGCCCAGGGCAAGCCGATCGACGCCACGGAGGACACCGGCCCGAAGGAGATCCGCATCGACCTGCCCGTCGACGCGCACATCCCCGAGTCCTACATCAACTCCGAGCGCCTGCGCCTGGAGGTCTACCGCAAGCTGGCGGCCAGTGCGGACAACCGGGACCTGCAGCTGGTCATCGAGGAGATGGAGGACCGCTACGGCCCCGTGCCGGAGGAGGTCTCCCGGCTGCTGGCCGTGGCCCGCCTGCGACACCAGGCCCGTCGCGCCGGGGTCTCCGACATCATCGTCCAGGGCACCCGCATCAAGGTCCACCCCGTCGACCTGTCGGATTCGAGGCAGGTGCGGCTCAAGCGGCTGTTCCCGGGCTCGAACTACCGCGCGGCGGCCAAGGCGATCCAGCTGTCCTTCCCGAAGGCGGGGCGCAACGTCACCGACCCGAAGCTGCGCGACGTCGAGCTGCTGCAGTGGATGGCCGATTTCCTGTCGAAGATGTTCGACCTGGACGAGATCGACGTCACCGGCGGCAGGAAGCCGGTGGAGAAGAAAAGGAAGGTCTTCTCGGTCAGCGAGTAGACCTTTCAGTCCAGGAGCTGCCCCGGCGGCGAACTCGCCCCCTCGCCGTCGGGTGCGCATGCCTTCGCCCCCGTGGTTGCGAACGGTGTCCCCGGTGCCATCAGCATGGGCGTGCCCACCTGGCCCCTGGGATACTTTTGGCGGCGTCAGTGCCGTCGACGCCGTCAATCCAGAAAGGACGTGGTTTCCGTGGCAGAGGACAAGCCGATCCCGAACGTGACCGCCAAGCGCAGTGGCATCAACACCTATACCGTCCGCAGCGCCGGCGACGCTGAACTACGTATCGGCTCACCGGGTGAGGAAGGGGTTTTCTCTCCGGTGGAACTGCTGCAGGCCGCGATCGCCGGTTGTGCCGCCATGTCCGCCGAGCCGCAGCTGACTAGTCAGCTCGGCAAGGACTTTGCAGCCACCACGACTGTGGAAGCCGTCCAGGACCCGGAAGATAACCGCCTGGACAAGCTCATCACCACGATCAGCACGGATATGGCAGGGCTGGACCCTGAAAAGCGGGACAAGCTCATCTCCCGGTCCGAGAAGTTCATCGAGAAACTGTGCACGGTCAAAAGGACCTTGCAGCACGGTGTCGAGACTGAAACGTCCGTGCGGGACGGGCACAGCTGAGGAGGCGCCTGTGGAGCACGGGCAGGAAGTCGCCCGGCTAGTCGTCCCGGGATCCGCCACGGTCTCACCGACGCTCGGTGGGCCCTGCTGAAACCACCGCTACCTGCGCCTTCCCGGTACGGGCCGGGGTGGGGGTCCACGCCCCGGCCCGGGTGGCACGCAGGCTGGGCCGCTACTCCCCGCTACCCGGATTGCCGATCGCGATCATGCGCTCCAGCGAGGCGCGCGCGGCGTCGGCGGTGTCCGCGGGCACGTCGACCTCGTCGGTGCCCAGTGCCAGGGCACGCAGCAGCGCGGCCGGGGTGATCATCTTCATGTAGGCGCAGGACGCCCGGTCGTTGACGGGCTGGAAGTCGATCTCCGGGGCGGCCTTGCGCAGCTGGTGGAGCATGCCCACCTCGGTGGCCACCAGCACGGAGCCGGATCCGGTGCTCCCGGCGGCGTCGAGCATCTGGCCGGTGGAGAGCATGTGCACCCGCTCCGGGGCGACGATGCCCTCACCGGCGAGGTAGAGCGCGGAGTTGGCGCAGCCGCACTCGGGGTGGATGTAGAGGTCGGCGTCCGGGTTCGCCTCGGCCCGGCGGGCGAGCTCTGGGCCGGAGATACCGGCGTGGACATGGCACTCACCGGCCCAGATGCGCATGTTCTCCCGGCTGGTCTCGCGCCTGACGTGCGCGCCGAGGAACTGGTCGGGGCCGAAGAGCACCTCCCGGTCGGCGGGCAGGGAGGCGACGACGTCGACGGCATTGGAGGAGGTGCAGCACACGTCCGTCAGGGCCTTCACGTCGGCGGTGGTGTTGACGTAGGAGACCACCAGGGCGTCGGGGTGTTCGGCCTTCCACTCGCGCAGCTGCTCCGCGGTCAGGGAATCGGCCAGCGAGCAGCCGGCACGCTCGTCGGGGATGAGCACGGTCTTCTCCGGGGAGAGGATCTTCGCCGACTCGGCCATGAAGTGCACGCCGCAGAAGACGATCACCTCGGCGTCGGTTTCCGCGGCGATGCGGGAGAGCCCGAGGGAGTCGCCGGTGTAGTCGGCGATGTCCTGGATCTCGGGGATCTCGTAATTGTGCGCGAGGATGACGGCGTTGCGCTCGGCCGCCAGGCGGCGGACCTCGGCGGCCCACTCCCCGGTGGCGGCGAGACCGGTCCAGCCACCGGGGCTGTCGGTCACCTGGTCGAGCAGCGGGGACGAAAGCGGCGTCAGGGTCTGGGGCACAGGGGATTCTCCTCAGTCATTCATCAGATTGGACCCAGTATCGCAGACCAAAGCAAAATCACAGAGTCAGTGCCCCGGTGGCCAACCCCCATACGGCGTAGGCCGCGGCCGCGAGCACCACCGCGACCACGCACCACTCGAAGGAGTTGAACGCCCGTTCCCGCGCCCGCCGACGCGTCCACACATACGGAATCAGACCAGGGGCGACGGCCAGGGCACCGAAGAGCACGTAGGTCAGGTCCGCGGCGTAGAACAGCCACAGGGAGTAGACCAGCGCCAGCAGCCCGACGAACAGGTGGCGCCGGTTGTCCGCCCGTCCCACGGACGGCCCCGAGTCGTTGAACCGGGTGCCCGCATGCGGGTGGGTCACCCCGCGCCCACGGGTGGCCAGCAGTACGAGGTACAACGCGGAGAACAGGTAGGGCACCAGGTACAGAACGGTGGCCAGCTGCACCATGGACACGTAGGCGGTCTCGTTGAGGAAGAAGATGACCACCGTCAGCTGGATCACCGCGGTGGAGACCAGCTGAGCCGCCCACGGGGCACCGGCCCGGTTCACGGCACCCAGGCGACGCGGCAGCAGGCCGTCCCAGGCCATCAGCGCGATCGGCTCGGCGCACAGCATCTGCCAGGACACGTACGCGCCCAGCACGGACAAACACAGGCCCAGCGAGATCAACGCGGCGCCCCACGGGCCGACGACGGCCTCGAGCACCGAGGCCATCGAGTTATCCGGCAGTATGGCCAGCTCCTCCTGGGTGAGCACGCCGTAGGACAGCGTGGACACCGAGACCAACAGCACGAGCACGGCGAGAAAGCCGACGACGGTGGCCCGGCCGACGTCGTTACGCGAACGGGCCTGCTTGGAGTACACCGACGCGCCCTCGACGCCGATGAACACCCACACGGTGAACAGCATGATGCCCTGCACCTGGTCGAAGACGGAGCCGAGTGAGCCGTCCTGTCCCCAGAAGTCGAGGGTGAACCGGTCCCAGGAGAAGCCGAGGAAGGCCACCAGCAGGATGAAGGCGGCGATCGGCAGCAGCTTGGCGACGGTCGTGGCCGTCGTCATGAACGCCGCCTGCCTGATCCCGCGGGTCAGCGCGAGGAAGATCACCCAGGTCAGCAGGGAGACGGAGAGCGCGGAGATCCACCGGTTCTCCGCGGAGAAGAACGGCACGTAGTGGCCGATCGTGGAGAAGAACAGCGTGGCGTAACCTACCTGCGCGATGACGGAGCCGAGCCAGTACCCCCACGCGGAGGTGAAACCGATGTAGTCGCCCAGACCGGCACGGACATAGGAGTACACGCCCGAATCGAGGTGGGGCCTGCGCACGGCCAGCACCTGGAAGACGAAGGCGACGGACAGCATGCCGACGCCCGCGATCACCCAGCCGATCAGCAGCGCGCCCGGTCCGGCGACGGACGCGACGTTCTGCGGCAGGGAGAAGATTCCGGCACCGACGGTGGAGCCGATGATCAGGGCGATCAGCGTCCTGATGTGGACGCTGTGGGAACGGGGCGAATCCGCGGAGGGGGAGGTGGTCCCGGCGGTCGACGAGATCTCAGTGGGGTCGGACACCAGCTCAACCTACCTTCCGTGCCTTCCCCGGAGGAAACGCAAGTGGGCCTAGGATGTTTGCCATGACTGTGCTGTTGCTCGACGACCGCTGGCCATCGATGATCCCGCTGGAGGCGTACGGCCGGCTCGCCGGCCCGGTGGCCTACACCGACGAGGTGCCGGTGAACGTGCGCTGGAACTTCGGTGACCTCGTGCGCCCCGACGGGCCCGGGGTGCTGGTGAGCACGAATGAGCGCGACCCGCGGGTGGTGGAGCGTGTCGACGCCGGGGACGACGTCATTGCCGCCCCCAGCCGGAAGGACCCGGTCCGTGATGCGTTGCACGCGATGACGCGCGCGCGGTCGATGGGGGAGTGGGAGGCCTCCCAGACGCACGAATCGCTGCTGCCCTACCTGACGGAGGAGACCGGCGAGTTCGCCCAGGCTGTCGGGGAGTGGGGTGAGACCGGGGATGAGGCGCAGCTGTGCCGGGAGCTCGGCGATGTGCTGCTGCAGGTGTTCTTCCACGCCGAACTCGCCTCCCGGCGCGGGGCCTTCGACTTCAGCGACGTGGCGGGCAGCTTCGTCGCGAAGCTGCGTTCGCGGGCGCCGTATCTGTTCGACGGCAGCACCGGCATGGTCTCCGAACAGGAGCAGGAACGCCTGTGGCGCGAGGGCAAGGCACGGGAGCGGCGGATCGAGGAGGCCGGCGGCCGGCACGCGGCTCCCTGAAGTATGCGAAAGGCGCGGTTCCGGGGAGGAACCGCGCCTTCGTGGTTCTGCTGGGCGGGTGCGGGGCTTCCCTTAACCCGATCCCGCCAGGTCGATCCTGGGGCTGAATTCGACCCGCCAGGTCGATCCAGTGCGTGGGATCGACTGAGCGGGATCGACCTTCTGATTCGGGGCGGACGCTCAGAAGCTGGACAGGGCCTGCAGCTCCGGCACGCCCGGCAGGCCGAGGTTCTCGAGGAACTCGGAGCTGGCGGCGAACGGGGACGCCGGGTCCTCGTCGACAATGCCGCACTCGAGGGCACGGTCGGCGATCTGGCCCGCGTAGTAGGCCTGGACGACCACGCTGGGCAGCGGGCCGAGGTCGATCTCGATGTCGCCGAATTCACGGATCTCAGCGGCCAGCTCGTTGCGGGTGGTGTCCTCGTCGACGAAGTCGAGGGTCGTCAGTGCGGTCTCCAAGTGGTCGCAGTTGAGATCGGCGATGAACTCTTCGCCGAGATTCTGCGCGGAGGCGGCCGGGGCGAGGGCGGTGGCGGCGATGACGGTGGCGCCGGCGGTGGCCAGCAGGTTACGGAGCTTCATGAAGTACCTCTCGGGTCAGTGATGGGGTGTCAGAAACGGAAACCAACCTCACCATAGTGACTCAAGTAACGGGAGTGCCTGTTGTGAACGACTAGGGTTAGTTTCCGGGGGTAACCAATTGGAGGGGCGAGCTCACAGCAAATTGCCGGAGAACGCTACGCGAACCGGTCTGCCAGCCGAATCGGTCCCGCAGACTCCGGCCGGTAGTATCGACCGCCATGGGTAATGGCGTTCGACGGGCAGCCGGCTGTGGTTGCGGGGTGGTGCTCGCGGTGATCATGGTCATCGCGGCCGTCGGGTGGCTGCTGTCCTTCCTCGACGTCTCCAGCCCCGTCCGCCAGCTGCAGCCGGTGCCGGACAACGTGCCCCCGGCAGCCGGGGCCGAGGTCCCGTCCATCGACGTCCACGCCGCCGGACGCACCAGCGATAAACTGAGCTTCTGGGCCGAGCCGCTGGCGGAGCAGACCGGCATCCCGGCCCCGGCCCTGCGTGCCTACGGCAATGCCGAACTCATCGCCGCGGACGCCTGGCCGGAGTGCAATCTGCAGTGGAACACCCTCGCCGGCCTCGGCTGGGTGGAGACCCGCCACGGCACCTACTCGGGCAACCTGTTCAACCGCAGCGAGATCAACGCCGAGGGCTACGCCACCCCGCGGATCACCGGTATCCCGCTCGACGGCGGGCCGGGTGTGGCGGAGGTTCGCGACACCGACGGCGGCGTGCTCGACGGCGACACCCAGTTCGACCGCGCCGTGGGGCCGATGCAGTTCATCCCGGAGTCCTGGGAACGCTACGGCCGCGACGCCAATGGCGACGGGACGGCCGATCCCCACCAGATCGACGACGCCGCCCTCGGCTCCGCGCATCTGCTGTGCGCCGGGGGACGCAACCTGGCGACCCCGGAGGGCTGGTCTGAGGCGATCCTCTCCTATAACCAGTCGCGGGAGTACCTGATCAACGTCCGCGACGCCGCCGCCTCCTACGCACTGCGCCAGCCCGCCCGGTAGTCCGCCCGGCAACCGCTGCCACCGATGGGGTAGGGGTAGCTTGTGCTGAACCGTGGTCCGGCGGCGGCTTCCTTCGGTGCCGGAGAGACCGCGCAGCCAGTTCCCCCTGGTTCCGGTGGATTCATGCCGGTTCGAGAGCCTGCTTTGTGGGCAGTGCCGTTGTCCTGGAATTCGATCGGTTCGTTCTCAGCCTCAAACTGGCCAAAGTCCTGCTGAATTTCGGCTTTTTCTCCCTGCATTCAGCTGATTGTTTGATGCTCAACTGGCGCAACGCCCGCCGCGACAAGCGCCATCACTGAGCAGGTGCTGAGTCACGTCTTTGCCTTCTTCAGGCGAATTCGGAGCGTTCCTCCAGAATAGGATGCAATGCCGTGCTGGATGGACGGCCCCCGGCCACAGTAAATAGACACCCGGGAGCTTGAGAGGTTTCTCTGGAAGGCGCAATAGTAATGCGGTGCAACTGGTGGGCACCAAGGAAGGAGCGGAATGAAATTCACGGTGATCGGCATCCTCGTTTCCGTTGTCATAGCTTTCGTGACGCCCTATCTCCTGGCTGATGCGGTGGAAAACTCCACACAAACCACTTCGTTCGTGACAATTGCTTCTCTAGCGGTCTTCGGCCTGGGGGGATACCTCATCGATCGCAGAAATCCTCCACGTGGTTGATCAGGGAAGCCATGTCTGTCAGTGGGCGCCCGTAGTGGTGAAGGAATGCCCGCACAACGCGGGAGAATCCGCCCGAGTCCACTGCTGCCGGCCACCGACCGACCCCAAAAGCAGCCGGCACTGCACCACATGTGCCTTTCATCCCCCTGACCGGTGCCGTTTAGGTCACATTGCCCGTGCCCGCACGACAAGGGTCATTCACGGCGGTTGTTTTTCTGGAAGAATTACCCGCGGGTACGCCCCGGCGCCTTCCCGGACCACGGCCCGGCCGACGGGTGGGGCGCAACTGACACATCACGAATTCACATCACGATGGCAATAGGAGGCCACAAGTGGCTGACATCATTCACGTTTTCGCCCGAGAGATCATGGATTCCCGGGGCAACCCGACCGTCGAAGCCGAGGTCTTCCTCGACGACGGTTCCCACGGTTCCGCCGGGGTCCCCTCCGGTGCCTCCACCGGCGTCCACGAGGCTCACGAGCTGCGTGACGGTGGCGACCGCTACCTGGGCAAGGGCGTGCTGAAGGCCGTCGAGAACGTCAACGAGGAGATCGCCGACGAACTGGCCGGCTTCGAGGCCGACGATCAGCGCCTGATCGACCAGGCCATGCTCACCCTGGACGGCACCGACAACAAATCCCGCCTGGGCGCCAACGCCATCCTCGGTGTGTCCATGGCCGTGGCCCGCGCCGCCGCCGACGCCGCCGGTCTGCCGCTCTACCGCTACATCGGTGGCCCGAACGCCCACACCCTGCCGGTGCCGATGATGAACATCCTCAACGGCGGCGCGCACGCCGACTCCGGCGTCGACGTCCAGGAGTTCATGATCGCCCCGATCGGCGCGGAGTCCTTCTCCGAGGCCCTGCGCCAGGGTGCGGAGGTCTACCACGCGCTGAAGGCGGTCATCAAGGACAAGGGCCTGTCCACCGGCCTGGGTGACGAGGGCGGCTTCGCCCCCTCCGTCGAGTCCACCCGCGCCGCCCTCGACCTGATCGTCGAGGCCATCGGGAAGGCCGGCTACCAGGCCGGCTCGGACATCGCCCTGGCCCTAGACGTCGCCTCCTCCGAGTTCTTCCGTGACGGCAAGTACCACTTCGAGGGCGGCGAGCACACCGCCGAGGAGATGTCCAAGGTCTACGAGGAGCTGGTCAACGAGTACCCGATCGTCTCCATCGAGGACCCGCTGCAGGAGGACGACTGGGACGGCTACGTCGCCCTGACCGCCGCCATCGGTGACAAGGTCCAGCTGGTCGGCGACGACTTCTTCGTCACCAACCCGGCCCGCCTGCAGGAGGGCATCGACAAGAAGGCCGCCAACGCCCTGCTGGTCAAGGTCAACCAGATCGGTACCCTGACCGAGACCTTCGACGCCGTCGAGCTGGCCCACCGCAACGGCTACCGCACCATGATGTCCCACCGCTCCGGCGAGACCGAGGACACCACCATCGCCGACCTCGCCGTCGCACTGAGCTGCGGCCAGATCAAGACCGGCGCCCCGGCCCGCTCCGAGCGCGTGGCCAAGTACAACCAGCTGCTGCGCATCGAGCAGGAGCTGGGCGACGCCGCCGTCTACGCCGGCCGCTCCGCCTTCCCGCGCTTCCGGGGCTAAGTTCCCGCCCGGCGCCTGCCGAGGCCCCGTCGTCCCCGCCTCCCCACGCGTCAGGGGCGGGGAAGGCGGGGCTTTGTCGCGCGGTGTCAGGCGGTCGTCGACAAGTGTGCCGCGGGGCTCGGGTCGTAGCCGGGGCGGGTGCGACTGCCCGCTAAGATCGGGATCCTATGGCACAGCAGGATGAGAAGCCCCGGGAGCGGCCGCGCCGGCGCCGCACGGTTCCGGTGTCCAGTCGGGACGCCGAGGGTGCGGCGCGCAGGAAGCCCCGCCGTCCCAAGGTCCGTCTGGGCACCGCCGAGATCGGCGTGCTCGTGGTCGTGACCATCCTCATCCTCGCGGCCATCGCGGTGCCGCTGCGCAACTACTTCCAGGGCCGTTCCGAGATCGCCCGCCTCAACGAGTCGATCGCGGCGAAGGAGCTCGAGAAGGAACTCCTCCTCGAGGAGATCGAGCGCTACAACGACGAGGCCTTCATCCGCGAGGAGGCGCGCCGCCGCCTGGGACTGATCGAACCGGGCGAGACCGCCTTCCGCATCATCGACCCCGCCATGGAGCAGGACCCGGCCACCACCACCTCCGAGGATGAGGGGGATGAGCCGAAGCCCTGGTACGAGATCCTGTGGGGGTCGATCGCCGAACCGCCGAAACCGGAACCCGAGGACATCGACACCCACATGCCGATCGAGCCGCCGGCGGAAGCCCCGGCCGCGCCGGAAGACGCAGTGCAGTAGCGCGTCATGCCCACGCTCATGAGACAATGACGCCCATGAGTGTCACTGAAACAGAGCTGGCCGTCGTCGCCGAGCAGTTGGGCCGGGAGCCACGCGGAGTTCTCGAGATCTCCTACTACTCGCCGGACGGCGTGCCGGGTGTGGTCAAGACAGCCCCGAAGCTGCCGGACGGCACCCCGTTTCCCACCCTCTACTACCTCACCGACCCGCGCCTGACCGCCGAGGCCTCCCGCCTCGAGGTCGCGCACGTCATGAAGTGGATGGAGGCCCGGCTGGCCGAGGACGCCGAGCTGGCCGCCGACTACCGCGCCGCCCACGAGCACTACCTGGCCGAGCGCAACGCCATCGAGGATCTGGGCACCGACTTCTCCGGCGGCGGCATGCCCGACCGGGTGAAGTGCCTGCACGTGCTCATCGCCTACGCCCTGTCTGAGGGGCCGGAGCGCTTCCGGCTCGGCACGGAGTCCGTCGCCCTGGCCGCCGAGCACGGCAAGCTGCGCGGAACCGCCATCCCGGAGGACTGGCCGACCGTCGAGGAACTCGGCATCGACCCGGGGCAGTTCGACTTCAGCAACGCGGGGGTGAACTAGGTGACCCGGGTAGCAGCCGTCGACTGCGGCACCAACTCCATCCGCCTGCTCGTCTGTGACGTCGAGGGCCCGCGGATGACCGAGATCCACCGCACCATGGAGATCGTCCGCCTGGGCAAGGGCGTCGACGCCACCGGGGAACTCGACCCCGCGGCCATCGAGCGCACCCGCGTCGCACTCGAGCGCTTCGTCGGGATCATGGAGTTCGAACAGGTCAAGGCCGTGCGGATGGTGGCCACCTCCGCCACCCGCGACGCATCCAACCGCGAGGACTTCTTCGCCATGACCGGCGAGCTGCTCGGCCGCATCAGCCCCGGCGCCCGCGCCGAGGTCATCACCGGCGAGGAGGAGGCGCTGCTGTCCTTCCGCGGCGCGATCACCGACATAGACCCGGACCGCGGCCCCTTCTGCGTCATCGATCTCGGCGGTGGCTCCACCGAGTTCGTCGTCGGCAACGCCGACGGTGAGCTGCTGGGCACCCACTCCGCCCAGATGGGCTGCGTGCGTCTGACCGAGCGCATCATGCGCTCTGACCCGCCGACGGAGACCGAGGTGGAGATCGCGCGCGAGTACGTCGCCGAGCGTGTCGCGGACGTCGAGAAGATCGTGCCGGTGGGCAAGGCCGCCACCTTCGTCGGCTGCGCCGGCACCTTCACCACGCTCTCGGCGCTGGCGCAGGGGCTGGAGAGCTACGACCCGAACGAGATCCACGGCTCCGAGCTGCGTTTCGACGCCCTGCGGCTGATGACCCGGCACCTCATCGAGACCTCCGCGGACACCCGCGCGCTCAACCCCGTCATCCACCCGGGACGCGCCGACGTCATCGGCGGCGGCAGCGTGATCGTCGACGGCATCATGGAGATGATCGAGCGCAACACCTCCGCGGACACCTTCGTGATCTCGGAGAAGGACATCCTCGACGGCATCGTCGCGGGGCTCGCCGACGAGTTGGAGAAAGGCCGAGTATAAGACAGCGGGAGGAGTCGCCTACACTCTTTCCGTGGGCACAGGCCCGAAGCCCCCATAGCCCAATTGGCAGAGGCAGCCGACTTAAAATCGGCACAGTGTCGGTTCGAGCCCGACTGGGGGTACCACTACCAGCAGGAACGCTGGAAGGGGAGGGGGTTTCCGGCGAAACTCCCCGAAACTCTCCAGACCATAGCCACTGATGCCAGGGCCGGTGGCGCCCGCCCAGTGAGTTCCATGGCTCTTCGAGCCGGTCACTGACGGACATCCCGGGCAATGAACCATATTCGGCCCGGTAAGTGTTGACTGTCCGGCGGGAGAAGAAACCAAGCTCGTTCCACTGTTCTCCAGTGTTGAGGTCCCTGGCTCTTCGACTCTTCCCGCATGAGCGCTCTCGGTGCCCTCCGGGGCAAAGAGAACATTGACCTTGTGCCAATCGACGTAGATCGCGTCTTTTCATCGGGGGTACTGCACCGCAAGGCAAGCTCAACGAGCGGCTGGCTCTTCCCGGTCAAGGGAGCCGGTGGCACTCGGGTGGGCATCCGGTAGCAGGGTGCCGGCGCTGGTCAGGCTGGTCGGGGTGGTCAGGAAGCCGTCCAGGACAGCAGGCCGCAGGTGTCGGATGTCGGCGAGCAGTTCGATACGCCGCGGATCGGTGCGGCCCAGGACGGCCAGCTGGTGGGTCAGGTCGTCGAGCCGGTAGAAGCGGGCGGTGTAGTCGGGTCGGCAGGCGGCGGTGACCAGTGCCTGGGTCAGGTAGAACCTGCCGATGCTGGATTTGCCCAGGCCGCCTCGGATCGAGGAATTTCTGGCCCTGACCAACGCGACCATCGTCATCCGACGTCTCGTCCGACAGGTCTGGACCACCCACCGGTGTATCACCCGACCACACCGACGACCATGACCTCCATCCCCGTGATCTCTCAGGCGCCTCACCAAATACCTGGTTGAGGGCCGCTTTTCTGGTGCCTTCAGTCTGTGTCGGGCCACTTCCCGCGAAATCTTCAGATTAATAAATCCTAAAAAAATCACCGTGAACCTTAAAGTAAGATAAGATTTCCATGCGGCAGCCGTGACGCACACGACTCCGGCGTTCCGGGGTGGCCGCGGTCACGGAATCCCGACAGGGGCCGAGGCTTGAGGTTGCAGCCGGATCGAGAGGGGTCGGAGGTGGTCGACCGGTCACCGGTCCCCACCCTGCTCTCCGCACAGGAACAGGGCATCTTTCCGCCCCCGGGGTCTGTGTCCCCACGACCAACAGGAGACATCCGAGAAGAAGATCAACCCCGACACCGCTACCTCCACCGCCGGGCTCATCCGCTTGTTCACCCACGGCGTTAACCCATTCACCCGAGTTTGCAGAGGGCTGGGAGCACCGACCCAGCCCACTTCGAGAGGAGGCCCTATGCGCTACACCACGTTCGCTGCAGCAGCCGTC
The DNA here is from genome assembly GCF_000341345.1 of Corynebacterium halotolerans YIM 70093 = DSM 44683. NCBI lineage: Bacteria > Bacillati > Actinomycetota > Actinomycetes > Mycobacteriales > Corynebacteriaceae > Corynebacterium > Corynebacterium halotolerans. The sequence goes on from NC_020302.1 coordinate 1,042,320, forward strand.
GCCGCCGCAGTCACCACCGCCCCCCTGATCGCCCAGGCTGAGGTGATCGACTCCTACACCACGGCCGATAACACCAAGGGTAGGGTCTACCATATCCATCCGACGGACCAGGCCCGCACGACGGGTTCATCCGCGCTCACCGCCAACCCCGGACCGGAGTTGGAGTCGAAGGGCATCCAACCCACCGCCTCCCTCGTCCAGCAGCTCAACTGTCACATGGCTTTTGCCGGAAATAAACCGGTCTGGAACATCGAGAGCTGGCGCCCCGAAGTGAGCGTGTTCTCCCTGATCCTCCACGGGTGCAATCCCTAGCCACACCAGTTCCCGACCGGAATGGGGCACCTTTGGACCGGGATGGAAGTGAAAGTGGACATTTCGGGCCTTGACGAGGAGCGCTCCAGCCCGCAGTCTGCGGGATCTTTCTTCTCGTTGCCGAGATAAAAATGGGTTGGTGAAGGCGAACGCCGCAGCTGTCGCTCGTCCATCCATCCAGGTGCCCAGGTCGGCGGGGAGGCTTGAGCTTGTTGTTCAACCTTCGGGATTACGGTTCGTCGGACTGATCCGCGGCGCCTCGAACCGGGCCGACCGGGATCCGGGCCGGGCTCTCCGCGGCTGAGGCGAATTCGAGGCTCCGACCCAGCCACTGTCGGTCACGGTCGGTGATGCCCGTGCCCGCCGGGGTGGGCGCGAAGCCGACCGGCGGGCACGGGATTCCACCTACCATCGGAGCCATGAAAATCTTCGGCTTCACTGAACACGGCGGCCCCGGGGTCGCCTCAATCATCGACGTCCCCGAGCCCGTCGCCGGCCCCGGCCAGGTGCTCATCGAGATGCTCGCCACCTCCGTCAACCCGGGCGACCTCAACACCCGTGAGGGCGCCAACACCTTCGAGGTGAACTTCCCGATGGCCATGGGGCGGGAGGCCGCCGGCCGCGTGCTCGCCGTCGGCGAGGGCGTCGACCACGTGGCCCCCGGCGACGAGGTCTTCGGCTCGGCGGCCTCCGGGCACGGCGCCTTCGGCGAACAGGTGCTTCTCGACGCCGCGTCCACCACCCCGGTACCGGACGGGCTCGACGTGGTGGATGCGGCCTGCATCCCGGTCGCCTACGCCACCGCCTACGACGTGCTCGATCACCTGAACCTGGGCCGGGGGCAGACCCTGGTGGTCATCGGTGCCGGCGGGGGAGTGGGGACCGCGGTCACCTCGCTGGCCCGCGCCCGCGGCGTGGAGGTCGTGGGCGTGGCCTCGGCGGGCAAACGCGACGTCGTCACGCGTCTGGGCGGGACCCACGTCGAGTCCGGCGAGGGGTGGGTCGACCGCGTGCGGGCGGTCGTCGATGAGCCCACCGCACTCTTCGACCTCGTCGGCGGCGACGTCCTCGCCGAGGGCGCGGGGCTGGTCGGGGACCCGGTGAACATCATCAGCGTCGCCGACCCGCAGCAGGCCGGGGAACTCGGCGGCTCCGGTGTCGAGCGCCGCCGCACCCGGGAGATCTACGCGCAGGTCGCCGCACTCCTCGCGGAGGGGAAGGCCGAGGTGACGATCAGCCGCATCCTGCCGCTCGCCGACGCGGCGGAGGCCGTCGCGGCGGTCGAGGACGGGCACGCGGAGGGAAAGGTGGCCGTCACCGCGCGGGAGTGAACTCTTCAGTGGAAGCTCATGGGTTCCCCAGAATTCTCAAGATGAACATCAGGTAAACGTCCAGCTCGGAGGCTTAAAGTCGAGGACACCGGCCCGGGAGAAGGCTCCCGGGCCCCGTTTTTCGGAAGGACCTCCGTCGTCATGACTTCCCGTTTCCTGCGTTCACGCATCCGCCGACCTCTTCCCGCTCTCGCCGACACGCCGGAGGATACGGGCCCGGGTGCCCATGTCCGCACCTTTGAGGGGCGCGTGCTCGACCGGCAGGGAGATGACATCGAGGATCAGGGTCTGGCCTTCGACCTCGGCACGGTGCTCACCCGCCGCCGCTTCCTCGGCGCCCTCGGCCTCGGCGCCGGCTCCCTGGCGCTGGCGGCCTGCGCTCCCACGGGATCGTCCTCGACGACCACCGCCGGGGCGGGCGCCACGACGACCGGCACACCCGTGACGGCATCCGCGGTGGTGCCCGGGGAGATGCACACCGAGACCGCGGGCCCGTACCCGGGTGACGGATCCAATGGACCGGATGTCCTCGACCTCAGCGGGGTCGAGCGTTCCGACCTGACGACCAGCATCGACGGTGGGGACGCGGTGGTGGGGGTACCCCTGACACTGACGATGAACGTCATCGACATGGCCAATGGCAACGCCCCGTACGCCGGTGCCGCCGTCTATGTCTGGCACTGCGACGGGCAGGGCCGGTACTCGATGTACTCGGACGGGGTGACGGAGCAGACCTGGTTGCGCGGGGTGCAGATCGCTGACGCGAACGGACAGGTCACCTTCACCACCATCGTGCCCGGTTGCTACGCGGGCCGGTGGCCGCACATCCACTTCGAGGTCTTTCCGGACGTGGACTCGATCGCCGATGCCACCAACAACGTCCTGACCTCCCAGATCGCCATTCCGGAGGAGATGAGCCAGGTGGTGTACGCGACCGAGGGCTACGAGGGCTCCGCAGAAAACCTCGCCCGGATCACGTTGGCCACCGACAACGTGTTCTCCGACGGTTGGGAGGGGCAGCTGCCCTCCGTCACGGGGGACGCCGCCTCCGGCTACCGGCTCAGCATCGACGTCGCGATCGACACCACCACGGAGCAGGAGATGTCGGCGCTCCCGCCGGGCGGCGGTGCGGGTGGTCCGGCGGGCCCGGGTGGTCCGGGCGGGGAAGGGGGTCCGGGCGGTCCGGCGGGCCCGGGCGGGATGCCGCCGGCCCGTCCGTGACCGCTCACCCCTCCCGCCGCGACTGGACCCGGCCCATCTCGCGCTCGATGCTCGGCCACAGCTGGTCGAGCATGTAGTCCCAGGTGACCATGCAGAGTTCGTCCCTGCCCGCCTCGTCGGGCAGGACGATGGCGAGCTGTTCGTTCTCCGCGCGCATCCGGCCCAGCGCCTCCTGCAGGGTGGTCCCGGCCGGCAGCGTCAGCACCGAGCGCGACAACTCCATGGCCGGGGTGTCCGTCGGGACGAGCAGCGTGTCGCGCACGTGCACCAGGCGGGGCTCATCCCACGCCGCGTCGTCGAGCAGGACCCGCAGCTTCCCGGAGTCGCGCGCGACGGTCTGCACATCGGCGACCGTGGCGGTGGCCGGCAGGGTGACCGGGGTGTTCTCCGGGGCCCCGACGACGTCGTCGACCGTGGCGCGCTCCAGCTCGATGACCCCGGCGATCTGGGAGGCGGCGGCCTCATCCAGGGCACCAGCCTCGCGGGAGTGATTGACCAGAATCTGCAGGGTCTCGGCGTCGTAACCCTGGGCCGCGGCGCGGTCGACCGGTTCTTCCCCGACGGCCTTGACCAGGCGGTTGGCCATCCGGTTGATCCAGGCCAGCAGTGGCCGGAACAGGGTGATGAACCACCGGGCGGGCAGGGCGACGATGTGCAGCGCCGTCTCGGGATGGGCGATCGCCCAGGACTTCGGCGCCATCTCCCCGATGACCAGGTGCAGGAAGGTGACCACGAACAGGGCGAGGAGGAATGAGATGACGTCGGCGACGCTGAGCGGGACCGGCAGCAGTTCGAAGACGGGCATGAGGGCGTCGTGCACCCACGGCTTGGTGATCGCGCCGAGGGCGAAGGTGCAGACGGTGATGCCCAGCTGGGCGCCGGCGAGCATGAGGGTCAGTTCATTGAGACTGCGCAGTCCGGCCCGGGAGGACGCGGAGGTTTCGGCGGTCTCCTCGAGCCGGTGGCGGCGGGCCGCCAGCAGGGAGAACTCGAGGATGACGAAGAACGCCGACAACCCGATGATCAGGAGGGTGGCGGGCAGTGCGATGTACCACTCGGTCATGATCTACTCCTCCTCCCGGTCTTCCCCGGGTACAGTGTCCGCCGTGTCCGCCGCGGGCTCCTCGACGAGTTCGAGACGGACGAGGGCGGGCACGCGGCGTTCGACCGACTCGATGTGCATGCGCAGGATACGCAGCGGGGCCTCCCCGTCGTCGAGGTAGTCCTCCGGCTCGGCCCCGAGCCGCAGCTCGTGGACCTCGCCCTCGGCGAGCAGCCCGCCGGCGTGCGAGAGCAGGAGGCCGGAGAGGGTCTCGAAGTCGCCCTCGGGCAAATCGTGGCCGATGGCGCGGGAAACCTCGTCGAGCGGGGTGTCGCCGTCGACGAGCCACTCGTCCTCGCGGGTGTGCGTGATCTCCTCCGGTTCGGGCAGATCGTGCTCGTCGGTGACGTCGCCGAGGATCTCCTCGGCGAGGTCCTCTATGGTGATCACGCCGATGAAGCCGCCGTACTCGTCGATGACGCAGGCGAGTTTCTCGGAGCGCGCCTGCAGCTCGCCCACGGCGTCGGGAAGCGCCATGAGCTCGGGCACGACGAGGGGCTCGCGCATCAGCTCGCTGACGGGCGCCTCGTCGGGCAGGTCGGTGCCGAGCACGTCGATCAGGTGCACGACACCGACCGGTACGTGCCGGCCGTCGATGACGGGGTAGCGGGTGTGCGCGGCGGCCATCAGTTCACGGATCTCCCCCACGGAGGTGCCCGGGGCGACGACGTCGGTGCGGGAACGGGGGATCATGGCGTGCTCGACGTCATGGGTGGGAAAATCCAGCAGACGGTCCAGGACGAGGAAGGTGTCGTCGGCGAGCGCCCGGACTCCCGGGACGTGGTGACGATGCGCCCGAGGTCCTCGGCGGTGGCGGAGGAGTCGATGTCCTCGACCGGCTCGATGCGCAGCAGCCGCAGCAGGGCGTTGGAGGCGATGTCGAAGAACCTGATCAGCCATCCGAAGGTCGCCAGGTAGATCGCCGTGGACCGGGCCAGCGCCAGGGCGGACTTCATCGGTGCGGCGAGCGTGTAGTTCTTCGGGAAGAGCTCGCCGAAGATCATCTGGATGATCGTGGACACCGCCAGCGCGAGCACGGTGCCGACGGAGATTGACACGGCGGCGGGCACGCCGACTCCGCCGAGGAGGGTGCCGAGCGAGTTGCCGACGAGCGGTTCCGCGACATAACCGATAAGCAGACCGGTGACGGTGATACCCAGCTGTGCTCCGGAGAGCATGAAGGAGGTGCGGTTGGTGATGGTCAACGCCCGCTCCGCCCGCCGGTCACCGCCCTCCGCCCGGGCGCGCAGCTCGTTGCGGTCGACTGACATGTAGCCGAATTCCTGCGCCACGAAGTAGCCGTTGGCGGCGATGATCACCCCGATGACGACCAGGCCGAGTATCAGCGTGAACACTGCCGCGGTCATGCCGTCACCCACCTGCTCGGCCGAAGGGGGTGAGGGATGGGGCGGATAGATCGTTCAGGGGGTTCCACGGGTGAGAATGCACCTCTTCGCAGGTTTCGGGAGTCACGGTCGCAGGCCGGGGTTCGGGAAACGCCTTCAGCCTACCCGCAGAATCCGTCGGTGCTCCACGGTTCCGGGGTTTTCCGCCCCCTGCGGGCGCGACGGTGGAGTGAGCCGGGAGGGCCCCGGGATGCGGGGAGCCGGCTGGTCGGCCCGGCCCCTTTCCGGGGGAGGTTGCGGACGCGACAACACAGGTATCCTATCCGGGAACACAACCGGAGCTTGATACGTTGTGGGAGTGTAAGTGACTGATAAAACTGAAAGGACCGGGGTTTCACGTGCGTAGTAGCAACCCTGTAATGAACTCGCTGTCCGGTGCCAAGGGCGGCGCGCAGCGCGGCGCCTACCAGGCCGGCTACCCGCAGCAGGGTTACCAGGACCCGTATGCGGGGTACGGCCGCCCTGTCGCGCCGACCGACGACCGCCCCATGACCGTCGATGACGTCGTGTCCAAGACGGGCATGACCCTCGGCGTCATCATCCTCCTGGCACTGGTCAACTTCGGCATCTCCCTGTTCAACCCGGGCCTGGCCATGCTGCTGACCGTGGTCGGCGCCATCGGTGGTCTGATCACCGTCCTGGTCGGCACCTTCGGCAAGAAGTACGGCTCCGCCGCCGTGACGCTGATCTACGCCGCCTTCGAGGGGCTGTTCGTGGGCGGCATCTCCGTCATCTTCTCCGGTGCCGTGGTCGGCGAATCCGACGCCGGCGCCCTGATCGGACAGGCCATCCTCGGTACCGTCGGTGTCTTCCTCGGCATGCTCTTCGTCTACAAGACCGGTGCCGTGAAGGTCACCCCGAAGTTCAACCGCATCCTGACCGGCGCGCTGGTCGGCGTGCTGGTGCTGGCTCTGGGCAACCTGCTGCTGGCCCTGTTCACCGGGGCAAACCCGCTGCGTGACGGCGGCATGCTCGCCATCATCTTCTCCCTGGTGTGCATCGGCTTGGCGGCCCTGAGCTTCCTCACCGACTTCGATGCCGCGGACAAGATGATCCGCGCCGGCGCCCCCTCCAAGATGGCCTGGGGCGTGGCACTGGGCCTGGCCGTCACCCTGGTCTGGCTCTACACCGAGATCCTGCGCCTGCTGTCGTACTTCCGCGGCGACTAACCTCCCCGGACACACCCAGCGCGACCGAAGAACCCGCCCCCCGATACCGGGGGAGGCGGGTTTTCCCGTCGGTACGCCCGGAGGCGGGCAACCGGCCGGGCACGGCAAAACCCGCGCCTCCCCGGAGAGGGGAGGCGCGGGTTTTGCGCCGGGTGGGCGGGTCAGGTCCGCCCGCCGTCGTGCCGTTACTACGGGGTGACGGGCACGCCGTCGACGGTGATTTCGCTGAACACCAGACCCTGCGGGCTGACGATCGGGGTGGACAGAACGACATCGACGTTCTCCTGCTCACCCTCCGGGGTCTGGCGGGTGCCGGTGCCGGTGGCCTGCTGCTGGCCCCAGTCCTCCCAGTCGATCTCAATGAGCTGGTCGGAGGCGTCAGCGCAGTCCAGGGTGATGGTGCCCGGCTCCTGGACGGGAGTGGCGACACAGTTGATGAAGCCCGGGACCTCTGCATCCGTCGCGGCGCCGTCCACCGGACTGACGGTCGTCGGGGCGCCGGCACCGGTGGTGATCGCCTCGGGGGAATCGTCACCGGGGCTGTACGGACCGTTGTACTCGGTGGCGGTGTTGACCTTCTCGTCGGACGGGTTCTCGTTCGGCGGCACGCACGCTGCCAGTGCCAGAGCGGTGACGGCGGCGGCACCTGCCGCGGCGATCTGACGGATGCTGAAGGTGGTCATCGGGTTACTCGTCCTTACTGTCGATGCTGCACGGTTGGCGCGGTAGTGGGGCTACCGCGCCGACCAGAGGTTCATGGAGGAAGATTAGTCGTTCGACCGCGGGGTGGCGGCCAACTGGGAATCGTAGGGTGCAGCCGAGACGATGGTCACCGAGATGGTGTTGCCGTTCGGGGCGGTGTACTCGCGGGTCTCACCCTCCTGGGCGCCGACGACGGCGGCGCCGAGCGGGGACTGCTCGGAGTAGGTCTCGAGATCCGGGTTGTCGGTGGCGGCGGCGCGGGTGCCGATCAGGAAGGTCTCCTTCTCGTCCTTGTCGCCGTTGTAGTAGACGTGCACGACCGAACCGACGAGGGCGACGCCCTCGACGACGCCCTCACGCTCGGTGGTGGCGTTCGCCAGAATCTCGGAGATCTGCTTGATGCGGGCCTCCTCCTGATCCTGCATCTCGCGGGCGGCGTCGTAGCCGGCGTTCTCCTTGAGGTCGCCCTCCTCGCGGCGCTCGTTGATCTCGGCGGCGACGACGGGGCGGTGGTCGATGAGCGCCTGGAGCTCCTCCTCGAGCTTGGCCTTGGTCTCGGGGGTGATGTACTGCTTCTTCGGCTCTGCCATGTTGCAACCTTCCCTGGGGGATCGGCGGGGCAGCAGGGAGGTGGCCCCCCGATGACACCCGCCGGATTCGTCAATGACGCCGACCGAACACGCGAACGCCAGCTGAGGTGGGGATTCTCCGGATGGGAACCCGTCTCAGTTGGCGTTAAGGCGCAGGTCAGCCGACGTTTCCGTTGTGGTCCCGGATTCTAGCACAGTGATACCCGGCGGTCGTGACACGGTGCCGCCCCGTGGCCCCGGTGGTTACCGGGCGGCGGCAGCGGCGGCGACGTCGAGATGCCTGGGCATGTTCGTGGAGCAGCCGTACGTGCCACCGGAGACGGGGTAGTCGCGGGTCGGCACGTCCACCTGGACGCGTTCGATGCCCTCCCCGCCCGGAGGCATGATGATCTCGCGGCGGCCGACCTCGGCCATGGCGTAGTTGATCGCCGTGACGATGCAGTAGGAGGGCACGGAGGTGTCGTCGCGGCTGACGTCCACCCACAGCCGCATCGTGTCGTCGTCGATCCGCTCGTAGGAGGCCATGGACACGGACACCTCGGCCGAGCCGCGGTTCGTCATGAAGTTGCCCACCGCGAAGACGATGCCCACCAGGAGGACGACGCCCAGAATCGCGACGACCTTGCCACCGATGCCGCGCGGCTTGCGGGGGGTCCGGTCCACGCCGTAACGGGATTCGGGGCGGTTCGCGGCGGGAGTCGTCATCATCTACCTCGGGCATACGTGATGGGGTGGGGGGGGGGAGTGTCGCGCCTAATCCTATCGGACGCACCGACATGTATGACCTGTGGCCGCGACCTACTAGGATGGGCGGATGAAGACTCAAGGCAGGTACCGACGGAAGGATGGGGACACGTGAGCGGACTCCGACTGCTGGCGATCCATGCGCACCCGGATGACGAGGCGTCGAAGGGTGCGGCGACCACGGCGAAGTACGCCGCAGAGGGCAACCGCGTCGTGGTGGTGACCTGCACCGGTGGCGAACGCGGCTCGATCCTCAACCCGGCCATGGACAAGCCCGGCGTGCTGGAGAACATGATCGAGATCCGCCGCGAGGAGATGCGCCAGGCCGCCGAGGCGCTCGGCATCGAGCACGTCTGGCTCGGGCACATCGACTCCGGCCTGCCGCAGGGTGACCCGCTGCCGCCGCTGCCGGAGGGGTGCTTCGCCCTGGAGGAGGGCGCCGAGGTGGCCAGGGAGCTCGTCGGCGTCATCCGCGAGGTTCGTCCGCACGTGATCATCACCTACGACGAAAACGGCGGCTACCCCCACCCGGATCACCTCAAGGTCCACGAGGCCTCCATGATCGCCTGGGAGCGCGCCGGTGACCCGGAGTTCGCCCCCGGCACCGGCGAGCCGTGGACGCCGCTGAAGCTGTACTACACCCACGGTTTCGTCCGCCAGCGCATGCAGCTGTTCCACGACCTGCTCATCCGGGAGGGCAAGACCAGCCCCTACGGCCCGATGCTCGAACGCTGGGAGCGCAACCGCGCCGACATCATGGCCCGGGTGACCACCCAGGTGGACTGCGCGGAGTACTTCCCGAACCGGGATGCGGCGCTGCGGGCCCACGCCACCCAGATCGACCCGGCCGGCGCGTTCCTGGCCACCCCCACGGAGGTCCAGCAGGAGCTGTGGCCCACCGAGGAATTCGAGCTCGCCGCCACCCGCGTGACCACCTCCATCCCGGAGGACGACCTGTTCGCAGGCGTCAACCCTTAACCCCTGAAGCCCACCTCGGCGCGAAGGAAGAAACAACGTGTCTGCCCCCGTCATTGCCCACCTCAACCTCGCTGCACAGAGCGCGTTCGACACCGCCTCCGTGCTGGCGCAGCAGCAGCAGGGCGGTCCGCTCGGACCCGAGTTCGGCAAGGCCTCGCCGATCGGGATTCTCATCCTCGCCGCGCTCGGCGTCGCCATCCTGATGGCCGGCTGGGCGTTCCACCGCCGCTACTCCCGGTTCAACCGCCGCCGCCGGTTCGCCGAGGAGCACGGCCTCGACGTCTTCGACGAGGAGGCCGTCGACCGCGCGATGGAGCAGGCGGGGCTCCTCGACCGCCGGAAGAAAACCTGGTTCTGATCCCGCTTCCCACATTCCGTGCTACACTCTTATCCATGTTCGTTCAGCGATTTTATTTTGGTGAGGCTCCGGGACCTGTTCCCCGCCTCGCCAGGTCGCGTGCCCTGACAGTCACGAGCTAGCGAGCAGACGAACACACCGGAGCCGAGCAGCACCTCCCCGAGAGATCGGGTGGAGGGGCTGCTTTTTTCGTACCCGATACTTTTTTGCTCGCCCCCACCAGCAGGCGGGCACCACATCTCCCGCCCCGACAACACCAGACAGCACCCGAGAAAGGCCCCCTGCACCATGAGTTCCCCGGTTTCCCTGAAGAACGCCGCCTCCACCTCGAATAAGCGCGTCCGCGCCTTCCACGACCTGCCCGCTCCGGAAGAGATCCAGGGCATGCTGCCCCTGTCGGAGTCCCAGGCCGCGAAGGTCGAGGCCGACCGCCAGGAGATCGCCGACATCTTCGCCGGTGACGACGACCGCCTCGTCGTCGTCGTGGGACCCTGCTCCATCCACGACCCGGACGCCGCCCTCGACTACGCCAACCGCCTGGCCCCGCTGGCGGCCCGCCTCGACCGGGACCTGAAGGTGGTCATGCGCGTGTACTTCGAGAAGCCGCGCACCACCGTGGGCTGGAAGGGCCTGATCAACGACCCGCACCTGAACGAGACCTTCGACATCAACCACGGCCTGCAGCTGGCCCGCAAGGTGCTCATCGACGTGGTCAACCTGGACCTGCCGACCGCGTGCGAGTTCCTCGAGCCGAACTCCCCGCAGTACTACGCCGACGCCGTGGCCTGGGGGGCGATCGGGGCGCGGACCACCGAGTCCCAGGTCCACCGCCAGCTGGCCTCCGGGATGTCCATGCCCATCGGCTTCAAGAACGGCACCGACGGCAACGTCCAGGTCGCCGTCGATGCGGTGGCGGCAGCGGCGGAGCCGCACTTCTTCTTCGGCACCTCTGACGGCGGTCGACCCGCCGTTGTGGAGACCGCCGGCAACAGCAACTGCCACGTCATCCTGCGCGGCGGCACCACCGGCCCCAACTTCGACGCGGAGTCGGTCGCCGCGGCCGTCGGCAAGATCGGGGCGGACGCCCGCCTGATGATCGACGCCTCGCACGCCAACTCCGGCAAGGACCACGTCCGTCAGGCCCGGGTCGTGGCGGACGTCGCCGCCCAGGTCGCCGACGGCAACGCCGCGATCGCCGGCGTGATGCTGGAGTCCTTCCTGGTGGGCGGCGCCCAGTCCCTGGATTCCGCGAAGCTGGAGTGCAACGGCGGCGAGGGGCTGGTCTACGGCCAGTCCATCACCGACAAGTGCATGGACATCGACACCACCGTCGACCTGCTCGGCGAGCTGGCCGCCGCGGTGCGCGCCCGCCGCGCCGCGGCGGTGGGGGAGTAACCCGCCCACGGCTCACCGAACGAGCGGGCGGGCAGGCACGCTAGAATCAGCCGTGTGAACATCCTGCCCCGCCTGCTGTACCCGCTCTACGAGGCCCGCCTGCTCCGCGAGCTGAAGGGCGCGCGGCAGCCGAAGCACATCGCCATCATGGCGGACGGCAACCGACGGTGGGCGCGGGAGGCCGGTTTCACCGACATTAGCCACGGACACCGGGCGGGCGCGAAGAAGATCGGTGAGATGGTCCGCTGGTGCGAGGAGACCGAGGTCGAGGTCGTCACCGTCTACCTGCTGTCGACGGAGAACCTGCGCCGTGAACCCGAGGAGCTGCAGCTGCTGTTCGACATCATCGTCGACGTCGTCGCCGAGCTCGCCCACGGCGACCACGACTGCCGGGTGCGCCTGGTAGGGCACCTGGACCTGCTGCCGACCGACGTCTCCCGGCGGCTGCGGGAGGCGGCCGAGGGCACCGAGGAACGCACTGGGGTGTGCGTGAACATCGCCGTCGGCTACGGCGGGCGCCAGGAGATCGTCGACGCCGTGCAGGGACTGATCGCCGAGGAGGTGGCCGCCGGCACCCCGGCCGGGGAACTGGCCGACAAGGTCACCGTCGACTCGTTGGCCACCCACCTGTACACCTCCGGCCAGCCGGATCCGGACCTGGTCATCCGCACCTCCGGCGAGCAGCGCCTGTCCGGCTTCCTGCTGTGGCAGGCCGCCTACTCGGAGATCTGGTTCACCGAGACCTACTGGCCGGCCTTCCGCCGCATCGACTTCCTGCGCGCGCTGCGCGACTACTCGATGCGCTCCCGCCGCTTCGGAAAATGAAAGGAGCCCCGCAACCGTGAGCGCCACCGTCCTCTACGACACCTCCTACGGATCCACCCGTCAGTACGCGGAGGAACTCGCCCGCCGCCTGGGCACCACCGCACAACAGCTGGCCGAGGCCGCGCCCGCCGAGCTCACGGCCGGCACCGGCCCGCTCATCGTGCTCTCCCCGGTGCACGGCCCCTCGATCCCGGCCGCCGCCTTCGTGGCGAAACACGATCTGGGACCGCGCCCGGTGGCCGTGTGCGCGGTGGGAATGACACTGATCGATGAGGCCCGCCGGAAGGACCAGATGGCCGGGATGCTCTCCGACAGGCCGGAGGTGGCCCGCTTCTACCTGCCGGGGCGCCTCGCGTACTCCACGATGAACCGCAGACACCGGATGATCATGTGGGGCATCATCAAGGCGCTCAAGGCCAAGCCGGAATCCGCCCGCAGCGCCAACGACCGGGCCATGATCGACTCCTTCGACCGCGACACCGACCGGGTGGACCTGGCGGAGCTCGACGCCGTCGTGGAGTGGGCGCAGGTCTGACGCGGTTCCTACTCGTCGGCCGGACTGTCCGGATCCTGGTCATGCGCCCGGATGATCGCGGGCAGCAGACCCGGGAACCGGTCCTCCAGATCCCGGTGGCGCAGTGAATTGAGGATCGCGGTGCCCTCCCGGCGCTGCTGAATCAGCCCGGCCTCCCGCAGCACCCGGAAGTGGTGGGTGGCCGTGGACTTGCTCACGGGCAGATCCAGCGCCAGGCACGGCAGCTCCCGCCAGCCGTCCCACGCGGAACGCCGGGCCAGCTTGTGGACGATCCTCCTCCGCACCGGATCCGCCAACGCGGAGAGCACCCCGTCCAGGGTCAGCTCTCTGACGGCCGGGTGCTCGAGTTCACGCATAGCGGACATTCTCCCACACGCCCGTGCGGACCGGGCGTCAGATCTTGCGCATGCGCACCCGCTCGACCAGGTGGTCGGCGCCCTTGGTCAGCACCAGGGAGGCCCGCACCCGGGTCGGCAGGATGTTCTCCACCAGGTTCGGCAGGTTGATCGACTGCCAGATCTCCCGGGCCTCGGCGGTGGCCTTCGTGTCACCCATGTCGGCGAAGTGCGAGAAGTGCGCGCCGGGCTCCCGGAAGGCGGTGGAGCGCAGTTGCAGGAAACGGTCGATGTACCACCGCTCGATGTCCTCCGTGCGGGCGTCGACGTAGACGGAGAAGTCGAACAGGTCCGAGACCATCAGGGTCGGCCCGGTCTGCAGCACGTTCAGCCCCTCGAGGATGAGGATGTCCGGCTGCGTGATCGTCTGCACCTGACCCGGCACCCGGTCGTAGCGGGTGTGGGAGTACACCGGCGCGTCCACCTCGGGGCGACCCGACTTCACGTCGGTGACGAAGCGCAGCAGGGCGCGCTGGTCGTAGGACTCCGGGAACCCCTTGCGCTTCATCAGGCCGCGCCGGTTGAGCTCGGCCGCCGGGTGGAGGAAACCATCGGTGGTCACCAGTCCCACTCGGGGGTGGGACTCCCACCGCTGCAGCAGCACCTGGAGCAGACGGGCGGTGGTGGACTTGCCGACGGCCACCGAGCCGGCCACCCCGATGATGAACGGCACGTGCCCCGGGTTGTTGCCCAGGAAGGTCTCGGTAGCGGTGGTCAGTTTCTGCCGCGCGCTCACCTGGAGATGGATGAGCCGGCTCAGCGGCAGGTAGACCTCGGCGACCTCGTCAAGGTCGATGTTCTCGCCGATACCACGCAGTTGCGCCAGCTCACTCTCGGTGAGGACCTGGGGCATGGATTTACGCAGACCACGCCAGGAGGCGCGGTCGAAATCCAGGTAGGGGCTGGTGTCCTTGGGGCGGGCCATGCACCCATTGTCTCACCTGCCCGCAGGCCACCCGTGGTGGCGGTGGGGAAACAGGGGGTACCGGGACCGGCGGGAAGGTAAGCTCAAGCACCGTATGCCGCACCCGCAGGATGAGGCGGGTGGCGGCGCGTCGATCAACGAAAGGCTGGACGAAACGCCCATGACCGCAGCTGATGTCCGATACCAGGAGCTCGCCCAGCTCGACCCGGAGGTGGCGCGCGCCATCGACGGTGAGCTGGCGCGCCAGCGAGAGACCCTCGAGATGATCGCCTCCGAGAACTTCGTGCCGCGTGCCGTGCTGCAGGCGCAGGGCTCGGTCTTCACCAACAAGTACGCCGAGGGCTACCCGGGCCGCCGTTACTACGGTGGTTGCGAGCACGCCGACGTCGTCGAGGATCTGGCCCGCGACCGCGCCAAGGAGCTCTTCGGCGCCGACTTCGCCAACGTCCAGCCGCACTCCGGTGCCCAGGCGAACGCGGCCGTGCTGCACGCCCTGGCCAGCCCCGGCGACAAGATCATGGGGCTGTCCCTGGCCCACGGCGGCCACCTGACCCACGGCATGAAGATCAACTTCTCCGGCAAGCTCTACGAGGTCATCGCCTACGAGGTCGATCCGGAGACCATGCGCATCGACATGGACCGCGTCCGCGAGCAGGCCCTGGCCGAGCGCCCGAAGGTGCTCATCGCCGGCTGGTCCGCCTATCCGCGCACCATCGACTTCGAGGCCTTCCGCTCCATCGCCGACGAGGTCGGCGCCTACCTGTGGACCGACATGGCGCACTTCGCCGGCCTGGTCGCCGCGGACCTGCACCCGTCGCCGGTGCCGCACTCCGACGTCGTGTCCACCACCATCCACAAGACCCTCGGTGGCCCGCGCTCCGGCATGATCCTGTCCCGCCAGGACTACGCCAAGAAGCTCAACTCCGCCGTGTTCCCGGGGCAGCAGGGCGGCCCGCTCATGCACGTCATCGCCGCCAAGGCCGTCGCGCTGAAGATCGCCGCCACCGAGGAGTTCCGCGACCGCCAGGCCCGCACCCTCGAGGGCGCGCGCATCCTGGCCGAGCGACTGACCGGTGAGGACTGCAGGGCCGCGGGTGTCGACGTGCTCACCGGCGGCACCGACGTGCACCTGGTGCTCGCCGACCTGCGCAACTCCGAGATGGACGGCCAGCAGGCGGAGGATCTCCTCCACGAGGTGGGTATCACCGTCAACCGCAACGCCGTGCCGTTCGATCCGCGTCCGCCGGCAGTCTCCTCCGGCCTGCGCATCGGCACCCCGGCGCTGGCCACCCGCGGTCTCGACGCCGAGGCCTTCACCGAGGTCGCCGACATCATCGGCACCGCCCTGGCCCAGGGCAGGGGCGTCGACGTCGAGGCCCTGCGCGCCCGTGTCACCAGGCTGACCGAGCAGTACCCGCTCTACGAGGGCCTCGAGGACTGGAAGCTGCGCTAAGAGCTTTTCCTTCGGCTGCTGTACGCCCGTGCCTCCCGCGATCTGCGGAAGGCGCGGGCGTTGTGTGTTCGGGGGTCTGCGCGCGGTGGCTCTCACCCGCGCCAGTCGCCGAGCGCGCCCTCGAGCGCACCGAGCGCGGCGTCGACAAGCGGGTGACGTCCATCCTCCGGGCAGCCGGCCTCGACCCAGTGCCCGCAGGCCTGGTCGAGAAAGCCGACATAGCCCCACAGGGCGTACTCGTGGCGGGTCCACCCGCTGACGCGCAGCAGTGCGCGCAGCCGGCCGATGAACTCACCGCGGGCCTTCCGGCGCACCGCCAGTGCCTCCGCCGGTTCCGCGCGGGTGGCGGTGACCGTCCTGCCGGCGGCCAGGTGGTCGAGGTGGACCAGCAGCAGTGCGCGCACCCGATCACGCACGGGCACACCGGCGGGCAGGGCGTCCCCGGCGGCCTGTTGCGCGGCCGCCAGTCGGTCGAGCGCGTCGGCGACGACGGCGGCGTAGAGTCCGGCCTTGCTGCCGAAGTAGTGGAAGACCAGCGCCGTGGAGCTGCCCGAGGCCTCCGCGATCGCCGCCGTGGACGCCTTGGGGTAGGGGGTGTCGGCGAAGTGCTCCCGGGCTGCGGCGAGGATGACGGCGCGGCGTTCCTCCACGCCGAGGCGCTGGCGTCGCGGGCGGGGCCGGGGCTGCGGGGTGGCGGTCACGGTGGCGATGGTACCTGCTATTGAGCTAGAGTCAGTAACCAGTTATTGAACTAGGCTCAATAGGAGGAGCTGTGCCTCTGCTCGATCACGCCATCTGGTGGCATGTCTACCCGCTCGGAGCCGCCGGCGCACCCGTCCGCGACTGGCGGGACCGTCCCGACGCCCACGGCCACCGCCTGGGGAGACTGACGCCCTGGCTCGACTACGTGGTTGAGCTCGGCTGCGACGGCCTGCTGCTCGGCCCCATCTTCGACTCCGCCACCCACGGCTACGACACCCTCGACCACTTCCGCATCGACCCGCGGCTGGGCGATGACGCCGACTTCGACCGGCTGATCGCCGAGGCGCACTCCCGCGGGCTGTCGGTCATCCTCGACGGCGTGTTCAACCACCTCGGCGTCGGGCACCCGCTGGTGGAGCGGACGCGGGAAGCGGGCGCGGGCCCGGTCCGGCTCGACGGCGACGGCCGCCCCCGGCCCTGGGAGGGCCACGGCGACCTCGCCGAGCTCGACCACTCCGATCCGGCGGTGGCCGACCTCGTCGTGGAGGTGATGGAGCACTGGCTGGGCCGCGGCATCGCCGGTTGGCGGCTCGACGTCGCCTACGCGGTGCCGGTGGAGTTCTGGGCCGAGGTCACCGGCCGGGTGCGCCGGAACTTCCCGGACGCGGTATTCCTCGGCGAGATCATCCACGGCGACTACCTGGCGCTGATCGAGGAAGGTGGGCTGGACACCGTCACCCAGTACGAGCTGTGGAAGGCGATCTGGAGCTCCATCCGGGACGTCAACTTCTGGGAGCTGGCGCACGCCCTGCAGCGCCACGACGAGTTCTCCGCCCGGGCGCTCATGCAGACCTTCGTGGGCAACCACGACGTCGACCGCATCGCCAGCAGGGTCGGCGACGCCGGCGCGGCCCTGGCCGCCACGATCCTGTTCACCCTGCCTGGACTGCCGAGCATCTACTCCGGCGACGAGCAGGCCTTCCGCGGCACCAAGGGGCAGGGTGCGGCCGCCGACGACCCGCTGCGCCCCGCGCTGCCCGACACCCCCGACCAGCTGTCCACCGTCGGGCAGTGGATGTACAACCTGCACCGGGAGCTCATCGGCCTGCGGCGGCGCCACCCGTGGCTGGCCCGGGCGCGCGTGGAGATCACCGACACGTCCAACCCGGAGCTCACCTACGCGGTCACCGGTGACGGTCACCGGCTCGACGTGCGGCTGACCCTGGAGCCGGAGGTCACCGCCGAGCTGCGCTTCGACGACGGCGAGACCTTCCGGCGCAGCTGGTGAATCCCACCTGGTGGACGTGACGAACCCCCGGCCACCTGAAGGGTGACCGGGGGTGGGGGACAACTTCCGTCGAGAGAGGGGTGGGGGAGGCCGGCTGTCCTGGCCTGTCGGCTCCTACCGCGGGGCGGGGGCGTTCAGGGCCGGCTCATGAGGGGAGTCGCCGGGAACCTCCCGGCCGGCGGGCTCCGCGTCGGCGACGATCTCGGCGTCGGCCGGGGAGCGCGGGATGAGGGCGGTGCAGATGGCGCCGATGACGGCGACACCGGCGAAGAGGTAGAAGGCGCTGGAGGCTCCGAAGCCGGCGGCGATGATGAGGCCACCGATGGCCGGGCCGACGATGCCGCCCAGTCGGCCGAAGCCGGCGACCCAGGACACCCCGGCGGCACGGGAGGAGGTGCCGTAGTAGTTGGAGGCCAGGCCGTAGGTGAGCACCTGGGTGCCCAGGACGCCGACGCCGGCGAAGGCGATGGCGATGTACAGCAGCGGCGCGAAGGTGATGAAGGGGAGGCCGAACAGGCAGACGGCGGCCAGCGCGAAGGTGGAGGTGATGATGGTCTTGGGGCCGATCTTGTCGGCGAACCAGGAGGCGATCAGACCGCCGATGACAGCGCCGCCGTTCAGGGCGAACAGGGAGTACAGGGAGTTGTCGGCACTGGTCCCGGCGGCCTGCATGATCTCCGGCAGCCAGGTGTTCAGGCCGTAGGTGGACAGCAGACCGATGAAGGACATGGCACCGATCAGGACGGTGCCCGGCAGGTAGGCGCGGGAGAAGATGCCGGCGAAACCGGTCTTCTCGACGGCCTTTTCGGCCTTGGCGGCGTTATCGGCTGCGGCCGGGGCGGGGACGTCGGCGACGATGAACTGATCCTCCGGCAGGCCGTGCTTGACGCAGAGGGCACGGGCGTCGGCCTTACGGCCGCGGGCGACGAGCCAGCGCGGGGACTCCGGCAGGGCGAAGAAGGCGAGCGGCAGCAGGAAGACCAGCGGGGAGGCGCCGATCAGGAACAGGCCGCGCCAGCCGATCAGGTCCTCGAGCCCGATGGCGAGCAGGGAGGCCATGACGCCGCCGGCGGGGACGCCGGAGTAGACGATGGCGTTGAAGAGATTGCGGCGGTTCTTCGGGGCGAACTCCGCGATGATGGCACCGCCGGTGGCGACGATCATTCCGACACCCAGACCGGTGAGGAAGCGCAGCGCGCCGAACATCACGATCGAGGTGGACATCGCGGTCAAGGCCATACCGAGGGAGAACCAGATGATGGCGGTGAGCATCAGCTTGCGGCGACCGAGGCGGTCACCGATGGCGCCGGCGGTCAGGGCGCCGATCATCACGCCGATCATGGCGTAGGAGCCGAGGGTGCCGGCGACGGCGGGGGAGAGTTGGCCGATGTGGCTCGGATCCTCGAGGAGGGTCGACAGGACCGCGCCGTAGATGACGAGGTCGTAGCCGTCGAAGAGGATGGAGACGCCGACGACCGCGAGAATGAGGTAGACGGTCAGGCGGTGCCTGGGGGATTCCCAGGTGTCTCCCGCGCTGCGGGTCCCGGTGGTGAGTGGTGCGTTCACTGGTCTGCTCCTTTGCGAGTCCTGTGAGAGTTTCTCTCCGTGACGGAGGGTTGAGAGCAATTTAAAAGTGTTCCGCGCCACATGGCACTAGGGGAAACCCTCAATAGTACCCAGGGGGACTTGTCCGGGGTCCGGGAAATTGTTAAGCGCCGCGGCTCTTCGTTGCCGGGCGGCCGACAGTACGCTGGCCAGCGAAGACGCCGTCCCGGACGGGAGCGGGAAAGGGGTCCGCGGGTGCCGTTTCCGACCGTCGCCCGCATCCCGGTCGGAGTGATGCCGCTGCCCCCTTTCGGGTGAACAGAAGGGCGGCAGGCGAACTTTTTCGTTCGTCTGCCGCCCTTGAGGGTGACTTTTCCTGCCGGCGGGGTCAGTCCTCCGCGTTGTCCTCACCGGTGCGCTCCGCCCGGCCCTCGGCCAGTGCGGTACGGGCGGTGCTGAGCCATTCCGGCTGGTTCTCCAGCAGCTCCTTGATCTCCGCGGTGGTCAGCGGCTTGTCCATGTCGTTGCGCTTGAGCGCGGCGATGGTGATGCCGAGCTTCTGGGCGACGACGGGACGCGGGTGCGGCCCCGTGCGGCGCAGCTCCTGCAGCCACTCCGGCGGGTTATTCTGCAGTTCCTTCAGCTCCGCATGGGTGACCGCGTTGGCCTGGAAATCCTCTGGGGTGGCGGGCAGGTAGATCCCCAGCTTCTTCGCCGCGGTCTGCGGCTTCATGGCGGTTCCGGACGGGACGCGGACAGAGTCATCATTCACGCCCTCAACGGTAGCATTACCCCCATGCTGACCTTAAGCTTCGTCACCGGCACTGAGCCGGGAAAGTGGTTCCACCGCTTCCGTGAACGCACCGACCACGGCGGGCTGGTCACGATCGACTCCGACGACGCACTCGCCGAGCTTCTCGACGGCCGCGCCGACCTCGCCCTGACCAGGCTGCCGGACGCGCGCGTCACCGACGACCACCACGTGGTGCGCCTCTACGGGGAGTCCCCCGGGGTGGCCGTGCCCAGAGAATCCGTGTTCGCAGAGCTGGGGGAGGACGTCGCCGCGGCGGATCTCGCCGACGAGCACGTCAACTACCGGATCGCCGCCGACGGCACCGTCGACGTCGCCGAAGTCCGCGTGGGCCTGCAGGTCGTCGGCGCCAACGTCGGGGTGGTGATCGCCCCGCGCCCGCTACTCAAGGTCCTGGCGAAGAAGCAGGCCGTACCCCTCGGACTGGATGATCCGGGGGTGCCCCACACCGAGATCGCCCTGGTCTGGCACCGGGACGGCGACTCGGAGGCGATCCAGGACTTCGTCGGCATCGCCAAGGGACGCACGGTCAACTCCTCCCGTCAGGCCGCACCGAAACGCACCGCACGGGAGAAGGCGCTGGCGAAGCAGGCGCGCCGGGTGGACAAGGGGCAGCGCTCGGGACAGCGACGTTCGGGCGGGGCCAGCGGGTCCGGTCCCCGGCGGAAGAAGTCACGATGAGCTCACGTTTCCACCACGATGATTGCACGGCGTGACATAGACAACACACAATGGTGGCGAGACATAGACCTCGATGCCTGAAAGGGTGACCGCTCATGCCTCGCACCACCACCATGACCCGCCGACTCCTCACCGGATTCGCCGCCGCGTCCCTGACCCTGGGGCTGGCGGCCTGCGCCTCCGTCGAGGACGACACGCGACTCGGCGACGACTCCCCGGAACAGACCGGCGCGGCACACACCACCCCGGAAGGCGCCGACACCGCGAACCCGGGGGACATCACCACCGTCACCGACACCACCGCCGGCGTGCAGGACGAAGGCGCCGGCGGTTCCCAGGACACCGGGGACCCCCAGGCAACCGAGGAGGGAGCGGAGGGGGACACCCAGGAGATCGACCTCGTGGACGGTTCGAGCGTCGCGGTCCCCGTGCCCCTGGCAGAGGCGATCAACACCCACTCCGCGGACTTCGGCACCCCGACCGGCGTCGAGGAAGGCTCGGACGGGCGGTACCTGGTCTCCTATGAGGAGGACAGCTACCTCGCCTACTCCGCGGACACCGGGGCCCAGCCGCTGATCGGCATGATCGCGCAGACCTGGATGAACGAGGGCGGCCTGGACTCCGACCTCGGCCTGCCGACCGGACCCGAGGAGGCCATCCCCGACGGTGAGGGATGGACCCAGGAGTTCACCAACGGCACCATTTCCTGGGTCCCCGCGCCACTGGGAGACGAGTACACCTCCGAAATCGAGCAGAACTAGCCGGAAGCTGAACCCGCGATGACACCCCGGTCGAGGGCACTTAACGCACTGTTCATCTCGCAACCACGAGATTTCCATGTGGCGGGGATAGCCTGCGTTCAACCGGGCGGCACCGCGGTTCGGGACCGGACCAGTCGCCCGGCCACGACCGTCGTCAGCAGGTACCGGCGCGGCGGCCGTGACACCGACCCGCTGATCGTTCGCAGTGGCCCGCCGGGTACCCGGCGGGCTCTGCAAGGGGAGTCATCGTCATGTTCGACCCGACCACCGGCACCGCCGAACTCAACCACCTTCCCGTCCGCGACCTGCGCACACCCAGCGCCGTGACCACCCGCACCTACGTCATCGACACCTCCGTGCTCCTGTCGGACCCGTGGGCCCTGCGTAAGTTCGCGGAACACGAAGTGGTTCTCCCGATCGTCGTGATCACCGAGCTCGAGGACAAGCGTCACCATCCTGAACTGGGCTGGTTCGCCCGCCAGGCCCTGCGGATGCTCGAGGAGCTGCGCCAGACCTATGAACGCCTCGACCAGCCGGTGCCGGTCAACGTGGACGGCGGCACTCTCCGCGTCGAACTCAACCACCAGGACCAGACCCAGCTGCCGGTGGCCTTCCGCGGGACCGGCGGTGACCACCGCATCCTGGCCTGCGCCCTCAACCTGCACAACGAGGGCAGCGACACAGTCCTGGTCACCAAGGACGTGCCGTTGCGGGTTAAGGCCGGCGCCATCGGTCTGGCGGCAGACGAGTACCACGCCCAGGATGTGGTGCTCACCGGCTACACCGGCATGGCCACCGTCCGCACCGACAGCTCCGTCATCGACGCCCTCTTCCGCGACGGTGAGACCGAACTCCCCGCCGACGCGGCCACGGACACCGGGGTCGAGGCCGCCGACCTGCCCGTGCACTGCGGCGTCACCCTGAGCACCGCCAGCCAGTCGGCACTCGGGCGCGTCACGGCCGACGGCGCGATCCGGCTCGTACGCGGTGACCAGCAGGCCTTCGGGCTGCAGGGCCGCTCCGCCGAGCAGCGCATCGCACTCGACCTGCTGCTCGATCCGGGCGTGGGCATCGTCTCCATCGGTGGACGGGCCGGCACCGGCAAGTCGGCGCTGGCGCTGTGCGCGGGACTGGAGGCAGTTCTCGAGCGCCGGGAGCACCGCCGCATCGTCGTCTTCCGTCCCCTGTATGCCGTGGGCGGGCAGAACCTCGGCTACCTGCCCGGCTCCGAGACGGAGAAGATGAATCCCTGGGCGCAGGCGGTGTTCGACACCCTCGACGGGCTGGTCTCCGACAACGTCATGGAGGAGATCCAGGCCCGTGACCTGATCGAGGTCCTGCCCCTGACCCACATCCGCGGCCGCAGCCTCCACGACTCCTTCGTCATCGTCGACGAGGCCCAGTCCCTGGAACGCAACGTGCTGCTGACCGTCCTCTCGCGCCTGGGCCGCGGCTCCCGCGTCGTGCTCACCCACGACATCGCCCAGCGCGACAACCTGCGGGTCGGACGCCACGACGGCGTGCAGGCGGTCATCGAGAAGCTCAAGGACCACGAGCTGTTCGCCCACATCACACTGCAGCGCTCCGAGCGTTCCGCGATCGCGGAGCTGGTGACCGATCTGCTGGAGGACCACCGGTGACGGCGGCGCCGACCACCCCTCGTTTGCGGCGCAGTTCCGGAGCGGACACAATCGGAAATATGGCAGAAGCGACCTTCACGCTGCGCCCGATCAGGCCTGAGGATTATCCCCAGGTGCGGGCGATCTATGAGATGGGCCTCGAGTCCGGACATGCGACCTATGAGACTGAGGCCCCCACCTGGGAACAGTTCGCCCACCAGAAGATTCTGGAGACGGTGTTCGTCGCCGTCGACAAGGAGAATCCGGAGCAACTGCTCGGGTGGGTCTCGGCGGCGCCGATTTCCACCCGCTCGGTCTTTCACGGCGTGGTCGAGGACTCGATCTACATTCACCCGGCCGCGCAGGGCAGGGGAGTGGCCGGAGCGCTGCTCGACAAGCTCATCGAGGTGTGCCAGGACCTGAACAAGTGGGGCATCCACTCCTGGATCTTCCCCGAGAACAAAGGTTCGGCGAAGCTGCACATCTCCCGCGGCTTCGAGAAGGTGGGCACCCTGCGTCACCTGGCCAAGATGACCTACGGCGAGATGGCCGGCCACTGGCGTGACACCGACATCTACGAAAAGCTCCTCCCCAAACCGGACGGGGACGACTGAGACACATGCACCCATCATCTGAACCCGTCACCCCCGCATTCCGGGGAGGGCGGGTTCCTTTCTTTCCCGGGACGGTGGAAAGGGGTGGTTCCGCGCCGCAGCGAGCACACGCGTTCGACAGGGACGGCGGTGGTGTCGCGCCACCCCGATAGCTTCTGGGGTGCCGCACCCGGCCGGGGTCCGAATCAGCGGATCCCGCGGCGGTGCCCGTTGCCATCTTCCTTTCGTATCCCCCAGGAGACCGTCATGTCCACTCCCGTCAACCAGCCCCCGCACCCCGACCCGGCCCCGTTCGCCGCGGCCGGGGTCCCCTTCGCGACGCCCGTCCCGCCGGTCGCGCAGGTGCACCCCGGACAGGCACACCCCGGACAGGCGCTGCCGGTCGTGCGCCCCGTGCCGGGTGCCGCCATGTACCGTTTCGACGGGGGCGCCGCCAGCTGGTTCGGCGTGCAGCTGCTCGCGCTCCTGGTCACCGTCTGCACCCTCGGCATCTGTTTCCCGTGGGCCGTCGTCATGGTCTACCGCTGGCAGACGAAGCACACGCTGCTGTTCGGCCACCGGCTGCGGTTCACCGGCTCCGCCTGGGGCCTGTTCGGACAGTGGATCAAGTGGTGGCTGCTCACGGTCATCACTCTCGGCATCTACAACTTCTGGGTGTATCCCCGCATGACCCGCTGGATCGTGGAGCACCAGTGCTTCGCCGAGCCCGAGCTGGCCCTCCAGTAGCCACGTCCCACCCCGGACACGACAGAACCGTCCCTCCCCGCCGACGCCGCAGCGCCGACCGGGGGAGGGACGGTTCCCGTTTTCCGGCAGGAGTCCCGGACTACTCGACCGTCTCCTTGAGCTTCTCCTCGCGCACGGGCAGCAGCAGGAGGAACGCGAGGACGGCCAGCGGCACCATCATCAGGAACACCGGGGTCAGGCCGTCGTTGTAGCTGAGGAGCACCGCATCCTGGATCGGTTCGGGCAGCTGGACGACCGCCGCCGGAGTCAGGGAGTTCGCGGCTTCGCCGGCCTGCCCGAACTGCTCCGCCCACCCGGCGCCCTCGGGGCCCAGGGCACGGAACGCGCCGGGCAGGTGCTCGGCCAGGTTGGTCTGCATGTTGTGGATGAACAGCGAGCCGACCAGGGAGGCACCCAGCGAGGAACCGATCTGGCGGAAGAAGTTGTTGGTGGCGGTGGCGGTGCCCACCATGGTGACCGGGAAGCTGTTCTGGACGATGAGGACGAGCACCTGCATGACCAGCCCGAGGCCGAAGCCGAAGATGAACAGTATCGCGCCGAGCACGACCAGGGAGGTGTCCACGGTCAGCCGCGACAGCAGGAAGAGCGCGACGGCGACGACGGCCATGCCCACGAGCGGATAGTACTTGTACCGCCCCCACTTGGAGATGAGGAATCCCACGATCGTGGAGGTGCCGATCATGCCCACCATCATCGGGATCATCATCAGGCCGGCGTTGGTCGGGGTCAGGGTGTGCACCATCTGCAGGTAGGTCGGCAGGTAGCCGAGGGCGCCGACCATCGCCAGGCCCAGGACGGTGCCGGCGGCGGTGGTCAGAACCATGTTCCGGTTGCGGAACAGCGTCATCGGGATGAGCGGATCAGACGTCCGCAGCTCGACGAGGACGAACGCGACCGCACCCACGACCACGACGGCGGCCAGGGAGAGGATGACCGGATCCCCCCAGGCGTACTGGGTGCCGCCCCAGGTGGTCAGCAGGATGAGACTGGAGGTGGTCACGGCCATGAGCAGGGTGCCCAGCCAGTCGAAGCGCCTGCCCCCGGTCCGGCCGGTGCCGGTGCCGAGCTTGAGCACGAACAGGGAGACCAGGAAGGCGATGACACCGAGCGGGAGGTTGACCCACAGGCCCCAGCGCCAGCCCGGGCCGTCGGTGAACCAGCCGCCCAGGACGGGGCCGAGAACGGAGCTGACGCCGAAGACGCCGCCCATGATGCCCATGAACTTGCCGCGCTGGCGGGCCGGCACGACCTCGGCGATGATCGCCTGGCTGGTGACCATCAGGCCGCCACCGCCGAAGCCCTGGATGGCGCGGGCGAGGATGAGCATCTCCATGGACTGGGCCGCGCCACCGAGGGTGGAGCCCACGACGAACACCACGATGGCGAACAGGTAGAGCCACTTGCGTCCGAGGGTGTCGCCCACCTTGCCGAAGATCGGCATGGCGATGGTCATCGTGACCAGGAAGGCGGAGATCACCCAGCTCATGTGATCGACGCCGCCGAGCTCACCGACGATGGTCGGCAGCGCGGTGGAGAAGATCATCTGGCCCAGCGAGCTCATCAGCATGCTGATGATCAGCGCGGCGAAGATCAGGCCGACCCGGCCCTCGTTGGCCTTGACGGTGTCGGTGGGGGTCTGCGGTTGTTGACTGTGGGAGACGTTGCTTACCATGTCAGCTCCTTCGCCAGGTTCGTGATGGTCTCCGCGGCCTCGCGCAGCAGGGTGCCGCGGTCGGACTCGGAGGTGGGGGAGAGTTCGGGGTGGGCCAGATGCACCCACACCGTCTCGCGGATCAGCCCGTTGATGATGCGGGCCTCCAGCTCAACGGGACGGTCGGGCAGCTTGCGGTCCCCGGGCAGTGCCTCAAGGTGCGCGACGATGAGACCGTGCAGCTGCCGGGCCTGCTCCCGGAAGCGGTTGAGCGAGAGCGCCGCCAGGGCGGGCTCCGCGTTGACGATGCGGCGGCGACGCTCCCGCAGACGGTCGGCGAATTCCTCGCCGCCGCGTTCGGGGTCCTCGTCGTCGGAGTCATCGCCGGTGACCAGCAGGTCGATGGCCAGGGCCACCAGGTTGTCGGAGGGGGTCGTGAGGAAGGTCTCGCGCCCCCGCTCGCCGAGGATCAGAGGAGGGGTGCCGAGGACGGCCTCGTCCTTGGAGTCCATGTAGTTGAAGAAGGTCCGCCGGCTGATACCGGCGCGGGCGCAGATGTCGTCGACGGTCACGGCGTCGAAGCCGCGTTCGTCGACGAGCGCCGTGGCGGCGTCCTCGATGTCGCGGTGGGTGCGCAACCGTTTGATCTCGCGCCACCCTCCCGGGTGTTCGGGGTATTCAGTTGTCGAGTCGTTCATGACCGGCAATCCTACACAATTTTGCACAGAGTGCACTTTTGCCCCGGGTGCAAGCTTCCCCGCTCGGCGGTACCCGCCCCCGGGACGCCGCGCCGGCACGGGCGCGCGGCCGGAGAAGACCCCGCCGAGCTGGGAGGACGGTGGGTGCGGGTGATTTCCAACAGTGATACCGTCGCAGGCAGAGGCGCTGCTGTGGAATAGCTCTCCCCACGGCACGCGCACGACCCCGAGCAGGACGGAGGAGGCCGGACATGTTCTTCCGTCGGCGAGCCAGAAAGCGTCTCGGCGAGCCCGACCCGAGCTTCCCGGGCATGACGCGGGGACGCGCCGACGAGCTGCGCACCGCCCTGCGGAAGGCGGTCGCCGACTCGGGGGCGACGGCCCGCTTCGACGGGATGCACGGCATCATCGAGCACCCGCGTCGGGGCAGGGTGACGCTCAACCTGGAGAACCTCGTCGACGACGTCGCCCGCTCCCAGCACCCGCGCGCCGCGGCGACCATGGCCCGGTCCTTCGTGGCGGCCATGCTCGACGACCGGGGCGCGGACATCCTCGACACCGCCGAGCTGTACGCCGGCCTGCGGCTGCGGGTGGCCCCCACCACCGGGCTGGTACCGGAGGAGTCGGAGATCGTCACCGCGGCGTCGCTGCACGCCTTCACCGCCGACACCGCGGTCACCCTGGTCCTGGACACGGAGCACTCCATCCGTACGATGCCGCTCGAGCGGCTGCGGCCCGTCGACGACCTGGACACCCTGGTGCGCGCCGCGCGCACCAACCTGCGGGAGGAACTGCTGGGCGCACCTGTGGTCGCCCAGCGCCACCCCGGCTCCGAGGAGCACCCGGGCGCGCGCTTCTGGTCGTTCGAGTCCGGCAGCTACTACATCGCCTCCGCCCCGATTCTCATCGAGGACGTCCTCACCTCCTGGGCGCCGGGGCTCGACCGCTCGCTCGGGGTCCTGTTCGCCATGCCCACCCGGCACGTCCTGCTCGCCCGCGAGGTCACCCTCGGCGATGACCTGCTCGAGGGGCTCGGCCGCATGGCGCCGGTGGCCGCCCAACTGGCGATCAGCCGCCCGCACACGGTCTCCCCGCTGCTGCACCTGTTCCACGACGGCGAGGTGAGCACCCTGTCGACCTTCGACCAGGAGGCCCGCCAGCTGCAGATCTCGCCCACCCCCTACCTGCTCGAGCTGATGAGCCAGCGCTGACCACAAGGTCCGCCTCCGCCATGAGCTTCCTCAACCGGCCCCCGGACCCGCGCGGCAGGCCCGACCGCCGGTTCCCGCCGCTGTCCGCGCGCCGGGCCGACCAGCTGCGCCGGGAACTGGCCGACACCGTCACCGCCCGCGGCGGGAGACTGGAGATCGCGGGCACCACCGCGCGCATCCTGCGTGCCGACGCCGGGCCCGTCACCGTCGACCTGGCCCCGCTGATCACCGCGCTGGCCGCCGACGACTCCCCGCACGCCGTGCCCGCCCGCGTCGAGTCCCTGGTCAAAGCCGTGATGACCCGGTCCGACCCCGCACGGATGGACACCGGTGACGTCTACGCCTGCCTGCGGGTCCGCCTGCTCCCGACGCTGGGGCTGGATGCCGGGCGACGCGAACTGCTCACCCGCACGAGGATCTTCGACTTCACCGCCGACACCGCCGCCTGCCTGGCGCTGGCGGCCGGACGCGGCAGCCGGCCCGTCGGCCCGGCCGAGCTGGCCGGACACGACGACGTCGATACCCTCGCGGTCGTCGGCACGCGCAATCTGCGCGCCGAGCTGGCCCGCGCCCAGGTGCGCGTCGATCTCCACGATCTGGGCCACCGGCGCCCCGGCGAGTACCTGTGGACGGTGGCCTCCCCCAACCCCTGGCTCGGTTCGGCACCGCTCGTGCTCGGAGAGTGCCTCGCGCGTTGGCTACCGGAGGCCGCGGACGCCGAGGGCGTGCTCTTCGCGATGCCGACGGCCACCCTTCTGCTGCTGCGCCCCGTGACCGCCGGCGAGGACCTCGTCGCCGGGGTGGAACTGGCGGCGCTGTCCGCCCACGAGGGGTGGCTGACCGGACAGCTGCCGTTGTCGCCGCTGCTGCACCTGTGGCGTGATGGGGCGGTGGAGACGGTCAGTGGGCTGGGGGAGGATGAACGCATCCGCATCACACCGGGGCAGTGGCTGATGCGGCGGGCACGGGGCGGGTGAGCAACGCCGACGGCCCCGCCGGGGCACCTCCTTTCAAGGATGTGCTCCGGCGGGGCCGTGGGAGACAGCGGGGTGGGTCGGCGACCCACCGCCGCGGCCTACTTGTCGCGGTCGGTGTTGGCCATTGCGAGGACATCCAGACGACGGTCCAGCTCCTCCTCGGTCAGCTTCTCGCCGTCGACGAAGCCCATGTCGATGACGGTCTGACGGATGGTCTTGCCCTCGGCCAGCGCGGTCTTGGCGACCTTGGCGGCGTTCTCGTAACCGATGGCGGAGTTCAGCGGGGTCACGATGGACGGCGAGGACTCGGCCTGCAGCTTCATGTGCTCGGCGTTGGGCTCCAGGCCGTCGACCAGACGCTCGGCGAAGACCCGGGAGGTGTTGGCCAGCAGGGTGATGGACTCGAGCACGTTGCGGGCCATCATCGGGATGAACACGTTGAGCTCGAACTGGCCCTGGGAGCCGCCGAAGGCCACCGCGGCGTCATTGCCGATGACCTGGGCGGAGACCTGGGTGGCGGTCTCGCACAACACCGGGTTGACCTTGCCCGGCATGATGGACGAACCCGGCTGCAGGTCGGGCAGGCGCAGCTCGCCGAGGCCGGTCAGCGGGCCGGAGCCCATCAGACGGATGTCATTGGCGACCTTGTAGAAGGAGACGGCGATGGTGCGCAGGGCGCCGGAGACCTCGACGAGGGCGTCGCGGTTGGCCTGGGCCTCGAAGTGGTTCTCCGCCTCGCTCAGCTGCTCAAGACCGGTGAGCTTCTTGAGCTCCTCGGTGACCTTGGCACCGAACTCCGCCGGGGTGTTCAGGCCGGTGCCGACGGCGGTGCCGCCGATCGGCAGCTCACCGACGCGCGGCAGCGTGGCCTCGACGCGCTCGATGCCGAGCTCGATCTGACGGGCGTAACCGGAGAATTCCTGGCCGAGGGTGACCGGGACGGCGTCCATCAGGTGGGTGCGGCCGGACTTGACCACGGACTTCCACTCCTTGGCCTTGTTGTCCAGGGAGGTGTGCAGCTGCTTCAGGGCCGGAAGCAGCACCTTCACCGCGGCCTCGGTGGTGGCCACGTGGGTGGCGGTCGGGAAGGTGTCGTTGGAGGACTGCCCCATGTTGACGTGGTCGTTCGGGTGGACCTCGACACCGTTGGCCTTAGCGATGGAGGCGATGACCTCGTTGGTGTTCATGTTCGACGAGGTACCGGAACCGGTCTGGAACACGTCGATGGGGAATTCCCCGTAGTGCTTGCCGTCCGCGATCTCCTTGGCGGCGGCGATGATGGCGTCCGCCTGCTCCGCATCGAGGGCGCCAGAATCCTTGTTGACCTGCGCGCAGGCGGCCTTCAGCAGGCCCATGGCGCGGATCTGTGCTTCCTCGAGACCGCGGCCGGAGATCGGGAAGTTCTCCACGGCACGCTGGGTCTGGGCACGCCACAGGGCCTTGGCCGGGACCTTGACCTCGCCCATGGTGTCGTGTTCGATGCGGAATTCCTGCTCGGTCATGAAATACCTTCCGTTGCTTCGGGATTGTGCGACTCCGGCGTGGTGGGAGACCGGGTGATGACATCCCGATTCGGGCTGCGGTGCCGACCTCGTCACGGTGGAGTCTGTGCCTTCAAGTATGGCCCAAAGCGCCGTGCGAATGTGCGTGAACCCCTCCGAGTCGACACGGATCGGCGGGTGGTGACGGTCACCGGTGGGGAGACGACGGTGCCCTCCTCCCCAGGGTGGGGAGGAGGGCACCGTGACCGGACACGGAAGTAGGGGATCTAGCCCTTCAGGTCCGAGTAGTCGATGACCGAGTACTCGCGCAGCTTGGCCAGCTTGTGTCGGGACTCGATGTAGCGGACGGTGCCGGACTTCGAGCGCATGACCAGGGAGCGGGTGGTCGCGCCGTTGGCGCGGTAGCTCACGCCGCGGAGCATGTCACCGTTGGTCACCCCGGTGGCTGCGAAGTAGCAGTTGTCGGAGGCGACCAGGTCGCTGGTGGTCAGCACCTGCTTGAGGTCGTGGCCGGCGGCGACGGCCTGGGCCGCCTCCTCCTCGGTGGTCGGGGCCAGCATGCCCTGGATCTCGCCGCCCATGCACTTGAGGGCGCAGGCTGCGATGATGCCCTCTGGGGTGCCGCCGATGCCCATCATGATGTCCACGGAGTTCATGGTGGAGTCCTGCGCGGCGGCCACGGCGCCGGCGACGTCGCCGTCGGAGATCAGGCGCACCTTGGCGCCGGCGCGGCGGATGTCGGAGATCAGGTCGATGTGGCGGGGGCGGTCGAGGACCATGACCGTGACGTCGGCGGGGGCGATGCCCTTGGCCTTGGCCACGGCGTTGATGTTGTGGGAGACCGGGGCCTGGATGTCCACGGTGCCCGCGGCCTCGGGGCCGACGACGAGCTTGTTCATGTAGAACACCGCCGACGGGTCGTACATCGAGCCGCGCTCGGCGGCGGCGATGACGGAGATGGCGTTCGGTCGGCCCTCGGCCATCAGGGTGGTGCCGTCGACCGGGTCCACGGCGATGTCGACCTCGGCGCCGTCGCCGGTGCCCACGGCCTCGCCGTTGTAGAGCATCGGGGCCTCGTCCTTCTCACCCTCGCCGATGACCACGACGCCGTTCATGTTCACCGAGTTGATGAGTTTGCGCATCGCGTCCACAGCGGCCCCGTCGCCCTCGTTCTTCATGCCGCGGCCGACCCAGCGGCCCGAGGCGAGTGCCGCCGCCTCTGTCACGCGGACGAGCTCCATCGCGAGGTTGCGGTCCGGGGTCTCGGCGTGGATGTCATTCATGTGTTCTCGGCCTCCTGCGGGCGATCGATGCTTCAGGGCTTGGTGCGTGGCGTGCCGCGACAACGCGCACGGTGGAGGGGTGGTCCACCGGCCACCCGCTCATTGTCGCACTTTCGGGCGTGAATATTCGGTGCTAACTCACCCGAAAGAGGGGATTAGGTCACATCCATCGCGTTTCACCCCGGTGTAGGTCGAACGGGGGCACCCATGCCATACTTGGGCCCGTGGCAGCAGAGGAAAAACCCAGGATCTTCCAGAATGGCCGGGACATGACGTGGTCCCTGGCCCTCATCGTCGTGGTGATGCTGGTGTCCGTGGCCTTCACCGGGTTGTGCACCTACAACCCCGGCCGCCCCGAGAACGGACCCGTCCAGGAGGTCGATCCCGTGCCCTTCATGAGCATGGAGGCCCGGGCGATGAACTTCCCCGTCCGCCTGCCGGAGAACCCCGAGGGCTGGATCCCCAACTCCGCGCGCCGCACCCACATCGATGACACCCCGGCCCCGGTCGTGGGGTGGGTGACCGCCGACACCGGTTATATCCAGATGACCCAGACCGGCGAGTCGATGGACGACGCCGTGCGTGGCTACGACGCCGACTACCGCGAGCTGGAGCGCACCGAGAACGTCGACGGTCACCAGGTGGAGGTCTACTCCTCCGAGGAGAACGACGTCCGGGATCTGTGGATCACCGACCTCGGCGACGTGAGGATCCTGTTCAGCGGTGCCGGCACCGACGAGGAGTTCCACACCATCATCGACGCCGCCGTGAACACCGAACCCCTGCCCAGCGAGGGGTAGCGGTTATTTGCGTTAGTTCGTCGGGGTCAGGCCGAAGGGCTCTGCGGTCGTGCCGCAGCGTCCTGGAAATCGGGCACGCCTTCGGCGAGCTCGCTGAGATGGTGACAGGTACCGCCGCTGAGCGCCTTGTGCAGCAGGATGGACTGGTGGATCTCCACTTGGTCCAACCGTGAGGAACATACCGGCATGTGGACCATTGCCGCGGTCGGCCAGGACTGCTCCCTGCGTTTCACCAGCCGTGTTCCATTGTGGGAACACCCGTTGTCCACGATCCAGAACACCTGCTTGGCCGAGGCATACTGCTCGGGGGTGTGGGGCTGTAGGCGGGGCAGGAGGCTTCAAACCGCAGAATCTGGCGCGTCCTTCACGAACGAACAGGGACAATGCACCTCCACAAGAATTTTGCGGTCAAATATTGCGGCCGCCCCGCCGCAACGCCGGCCGGAAATCCGCCCGAAACCACCCCGGTACAACCGTCCGCCCGGTAACCTGAGCGGGAATCCACGCTCAACGGGAAACGGGAAGGGCGCCACGGCGATGTCACAGACGAACTCCGCGGAGAACACCGGCCACCACCTCAAGGCGGTCATGCCGGAACAGCTGCCGACCGAACCTGCCCGCCGCACCGTCTACTCCTACGGGGTGCGGGCCGGGGACAGCCTGCACATCTCCGGAATGGTGGCCTTCGACGCGGAGGCGCGCATCGTCGGCGAGGGCGATGTCGCGGCCCAGGCCGAGCAGGTCTTCCGGAACCTGAGGGCCGTGGTGGAGGAGGCCGGGGGAGGCATGGCCGACATCGTCTCCACCACGACCTACCTCACCGACGTCACGGACGCCCCCGTGGTCAACGAGGCACGCGCCCGGCATTTCACGGGTGCGGTCCTGCCGACCCACACCGTGGTCGGGGTCGCCGCCCTGGCGCGGCCGCAGTTCCTGGTCGAGGTCTCGGCCGTGGCCTACCTGGGCGGCCGCTGAGGCGTCACCGCTCCGGAGAACTACTCCCCGCCGGCGTCGGCGCCGTTTCCGTTGCCGAGTGCCTCCTCGACGCGCTTCGCCGCGCCGGCCAGGTGTTCCTCGCAGCGGCGGGCCAGGGCCTCGCCGCGCTCCCAGTACTTCAGCGATTCGTCCAGGCTCATCTGCCCGAGCTCGAGGATCTTGACGATCTCGACGAGCTCGTCGCGGGCCCGTTCATAGGACAGGGTCTCCACCGCCGGGAAAGCGTTGTCGCCGGCCTGGCCGGCACCCACCACATTGTCGTTCATGTTGCTCCTGAGTTCCTGTTCTGGATCGGCTTCTGGATCGGCGCTAGTCGGCCGGGGTCGTGGACATGCCGGCGGCGGTGATTGAACCGTCGGCGACGCGGATGCGCAGCTGGCTGCCGGGCGGGGCGTGGTCGATGCTGGTGACCACCGACGGTTCCGAGCCGTCGCGCGGGACGACCTGCACCACCGAGTACCCGCGCGCCAGGGTGGCGGACGGGCCCAGTGCGGAGACCTGGGCGCGCAGCGCACTCACCCGGGCGGTCTCCTGCTGGAGCAGGTACTGGATGTCCCGCCGGATGCGCGCCAGCCCGCGGTCGAGTTCCTCGCGCCGGCGGGTGATGGGCGTCATCGGATCAGCGAGCACCGGACGCGAGCGTATCGACGCCAGTCCCTGCCGCTCGCGGGCCACCCAGCCACGCAGGGCGGCGGCCATGCGGCCCCGCGCCTCGCCGAGGAAGGCCCGCTCCTCCGCGACGTCCGGCACGACACGCTTGGCGGCGTCGGTCGGGGTGGCGGCCCGCAGGTCGGCGACGTTGTCGAGGACCGGGTTGTCCGGTTCGTGCCCGATCGCGGAGACCACCGGGGTGCGTGCCGCGGCCACGGCGCGCTGCAGCGTCTCCTCGGAGAACGGCAGCAGGTCCTCCACCGAGCCGCCGCCGCGGGCGATGATGATGACGTCGACCGTCGGGTCGTCGTCAAGCGTCTGCAGCGCCTCGACGACCTCGGGCACGGCGTTCGCGCCCTGCACAGCGGTGTTGATCACCCGGAAGTCGACGGCGGGCCAGCGGTCGCGGGCCACCGACAGCACGTCGCGCTCGGCCGCGGAGCCGCGGCCGGTGATCAGCCCGACGCGGTTGGGCAGGTACGGCAGGGGCTTCTTGCGGGCCGGGGCGAACAGCCCCTCGGCGGCCAGCTGCTGGCGCAGCATCTCGATGCGGGCGAGCAGCTCACCGACACCCACATGGCGGATCTCGGTGACCCACAGGGAGAAGGAGCCGCGGCCCTCGTAGAAGGCGGGCTTGCCGTGGACGACGACGCGGTCGCCGTCGCGCAGCGGGCTGGGGGAGGACTGCAGCAGGTTGGTGGGGCAGGTCAGCTGCACCGACTTCTCCGTCTCCGTGTCCCGCAGGGTGAGGTAGCTCAGCTTCCAGGAGGGTTTGGCGTTGATCTGGGTGAGCTGGCCCTCCACCCACAGCCAGCCGAGGCGTTGGATCCACCCCTTGACTTTCGCGTTGAGCTCCCGGACGGGCCACGGGGCCTCGGGAGTGCTCGCCGGTTGTGCCACTGAGTGACCTACCTCTCCGCTGGTTATCGAGGACAATGTGACGCACCAAGTCTATGCTTTTAGACCCGCCTTGGATACGCTGGGTTCCATGACTGTTGCTGAGAAGAAGGTTCTCCTGGCGGCTCCGCGCGGCTACTGCGCCGGCGTCGACCGCGCCGTGGAGACCGTGGAGAAGGCCCTGGAGAAGTACGGGGCCCCGGTGTACGTGCGCAAGGAGATCGTCCACAACCGTTACGTGGTGGACACCCTCGCCGAGCGCGGCGCGGTCTTCGTCGAGGAGACCGACGAGGTCCCGGAGGGCGCGCACGTCGTGTTCTCCGCCCACGGCGTCTCCCCGGCCGTGCACGCCTCGGCGAAGGCGCTGAACCTGCAGACCCTGGACGCCACCTGCCCGCTGGTCACCAAGGTCCACAAGGAGGCCCTGCGCTTCGACCGCGACGGC
The DNA here is from genome assembly GCF_000341345.1 of Corynebacterium halotolerans YIM 70093 = DSM 44683. Lineage (NCBI taxonomy): Bacteria > Bacillati > Actinomycetota > Actinomycetes > Mycobacteriales > Corynebacteriaceae > Corynebacterium > Corynebacterium halotolerans. The sequence continues at coordinate 1,077,640 of NC_020302.1, forward strand.
TTCCAGATCCTCTTCATCGGCCACGAGGGACACGAGGAGGTCGAGGGCACCATGGGTGAGGCGCCTAACGCCACCCATCTCGTCGACGGCGTCGAGGGCGTCGACAAGCTGCCGGAGTCCCTGGCCGACGAGAAGCTGGTCTGGCTGTCGCAGACCACGCTGTCCGTCGACGAGACGATGGAGATCGTCACCAAACTCAAGCAGCGTTTCCCGCACCTGCAGGATCCGCCGTCCGACGACATCTGCTACGCCACACAGAACCGCCAGGTCGCCGTCAAGGCGATCGCCGAGCGTTGCCAGCTGATGATCGTGGTCGGCTCCCAGAACTCCTCGAACTCCAAGCGGCTGGTCGAGGTGGCGCTGGAGGCCGGCACCGACAACTCCTACCTGGTGGACTACGCCTCCCAGATCGACGAGGCCTGGCTCGAGGGGGTGGACACCGTCGGCGTGACCTCAGGCGCCTCCGTCCCGGAGATCCTGGTGCGCGACGTGCTGGAGTTCCTCGCCGAGCGTGGCTTCGGCTCTGTCGACGAGATCACCACCGCCAGCGAGAAGATCGTCTTCTCCCTGCCGCGCGACCTGCGCCCGGCACGCGCCTAGAGCGGTGTGCTGAACACCGGGGCTCAACTCTGGGGCTGAACCCCGAATTCACGTCGTCGAAAGGGGATCTGGTCTCGACCTTTGAGGTCGAAACCAGATCCCCTTTCGACTGTGTCCTTTCGACTGTGTCCTTTCGACTGTGTCCCTTCGACTGTGTCCTTTCGACTGTGTCCCTTCGACTCTGCCGGAGGGAACCTGCCCCAAACGCAGCAGTACGCGCCCCGAGAAAACCCAGGGGCGCGTTCAGTCAGTTGCCGGAGTAGAGGTCGTCATCCAGCGAACGGCGGCGGGGGCGCTGTTGCCGGGTTCGGGACTGCGATTTCGCCGGCTTCTCGCGCTTCGCGGGCTTCGGGGACCTCTCGGTCTCCGGCCGCGGGCGGGCGGGGGAGGCCGACGGCCCGGTGACCGGTCGCATCTGCCGGGTGGGACGATCGTCCCGGATGTCTGCCGCGCCGTCGGCTCGTTCCTCCATCCGTCGGCGGTTGCGCTCCAGCAGCTCCTCGACGGTGACCTGGTTCGTCCGTCGCCGGGCGCGGGAGACGGTGGCGCGGTTGCGCTGCTCGTTCTCCGCGTCACGACGCCGCGTCCGCTGGGCCGCCAGGTCCCGCGCCCGCCCGGAGCGCCGTAGCAGCCACAGCCGCAGGATGGCGATGGCGCCCGCACCCGCGCTCACGGAGAACAGCACGGGGAAGAACTCCAGCAGCGGATAGACACCGGTGACGATCGAGGTCGTCGAGAAGGCCGCGCTGCCCTCCGGTGCCGTGGAGCGCGCCACCGACCACGCGGTGAGCACCGTCATCGCGGCGAAGAGCACCGGCATCGACGCCACCGTGAGGAACAGTCCCCTGGGTTCGGTCAGCAGCGCGACGAACAGGCCGGAGAGGATGAAGCACACCAGGAAGGGCAGGCCGATCTGCTGCACGCTCAGGCTGATCAGTAGACCGGTGACCAGGGCCGCCAGGACGATGGCGATACCTGACCAGGTCGGCAGGCCGGTGAATACCGTCGCCTGCCGACTCCTGCTCTTCGGGGACATGTGTGACACAACGAGCCATCTTAGACGCGCGGGTGCCGCCTCCGGTAAAGGCATGACTGACGAGGCGGCTCCAGAGATGCTCCGAATGCGCGGTCGGTCAGCGGCGCCGCAGGAAGATGAACATCTTCTCGATGGCGGAGTTGGTCAGTCCCCGGAGTTCCTGCGGGGAGAACGCCGACCGGCGGCGACGCTGGGTGCGCGCCTCCGTGTCGGCTTCGGCGGTGCCGGTCCCGGGGGTCGTTCCGCGGCGGGTGGATTCCCCTTCGTCCTCGTCCTCCGGTGCGATCTCCGCCTCGTCGACGAAGATGATGGAGTTGCGCATGCGCTCGCGCATCCGCCGGCCCTTCTCCTCGGTGTAGCGTCCCGTCACCGTTCCATGGGGGGTGGAGAAGGCGATGTCATCGACGACCTTCTCCCCGGACTCCAGGGCCGTCATGTCCTGCAGGTAGCGGAACACGACCGCGATCATCGCGGCGACCGGCACGGCGAGGAACGCGCCGATGATGCCGAAGAGGCCACCGCCGATGGTCACGGAGACCAGGACGATGACCGGGTGCAGGTTCAGGGCCCGCGACTGCAGGAAGGGGGAGAGGATGTTGCCCTCGAGCTGCTGGACGGCGAGCACGAGAACAAGGACCAGAACCGCCTCGGTGAAGCCGAGCGAGACCAGGGCGACCAGCACGGACAGGGCGCCGGCGACGATCGCGCCGATGTAGGGGATGAATCCGGCGATGAAGGTGATCACGGCCAGCGCCAGCGCCATCGGCACGCCGATCAGGGCGAGGCCGATGCCGATGAACACGGCGTCGATGAGGGAGACCAGGGCCTGGGCCCGCACGAAACCGCCCAGGGTCTTCCACGCGCGGGTCAGCAGCTCGGTCATGTGGGAGCCGACGCGCCGCCCCGAGGCTCCCCGCAGCCACGGCAGGAAGCGGTGGCCGTCCTTCAGGAAGAAGAAGGTCAGCACCAGCACGACACCGAGCGTGACGATGATCGAGGTGGCCGTGCCGATGCCGGAGAAGATGCCGCCGGCGATCGCCCCGGCCTGCTCCTGCAGCCAGGCGGCCGCCTCGTTGATCAGCTCGTCGAGATCCTCGCCGTTGAGGTTCAGCGGCGGCCCCTCCAGCCACAGCTGCAGCTGCTGCACGCCCGTGACGGCCTGCAGCGCCAGGGTCTGCGACTGCTGGGCGACGCTCGGGGCGATGAAGGACAGCAGTGCGCCGAAGATGGCCAGCGCCCCGAGCAGCGAGATGATCGCCGACAATGCGCCCGGCACCCCGCGGCGACGCAGCCACGTGGTCGGCGGGGCCAGCACCGTGCACACGATGATGGCGAGGATGACGGGCAGGACACCCTGCGAGAACTGCCTGAGCAGGTACCAGCCGACGTACGCGGCGGCGGCGATGATCAACAGGCGCAGGGACCACATCGCCACGGACTTCAGCCACTCCGAGATGACCACGGAACGGTCGACCTGGTCGGTGCGGGGCTCCGGATTCAGCTCGTCGAAGGTGCGCGCCGCCTCGATGGTCTCCGGATCGGGGTCCGTGGCCGTCGGGGTCTGGGTGGTCCCGTCGCCGTCGGACGGGTTTTCTGGGGTGGCACTCACGCCCTCCATAGTGCCTGATTTTCCGGGAATCGTGAGCAGCGACGTAGCCGTGGGGACCGCCCCGCCCGGAGGAAACGGCACGTTGCTAGGATGAGTGCCCGTGAGCCTTACTCTTGGAATCGTCGGTCTGCCCAACGTCGGCAAGTCCACCCTGTTCAATGCACTGACCCGCAACGAGGTACTGGCCGCGAACTACCCCTTCGCGACCATCGAGCCGAACGTCGGTCTCGTCGAACTTCCCGACGCCCGCCTGAACCGTCTCGCCGAGATCTTCGGCTCCGAGCGGATCCTGCCCGCCACGGTCTCCTTCGTCGACATCGCCGGCATCGTCAAGGGCGCCTCCGAGGGCGAGGGAATGGGCAACGCCTTCCTCTCCAATATCCGCGAGGCCGACGCCATCTGCCAGGTGGTACGCGCATTCTCCGACGACAACGTCATCCACGTCGACGGCAAGGTCGACCCGAGCACCGACATCTCGGTGATCAACCTCGAGCTCATCCTCGCCGACCTGCAGACCGTCGAGAAGGCCCTGCCGCGCCTGGAGAAGGACGCCCGCAAGGACAAGTCCCTGGCCGAGACCGTCGAGGGAACCAAGAAGGCCAAGGAGATTCTCGAGGACGGCCGCACCCTGTTCTCCGCCGCCAAGAACGGCGAGTTCGACCTCGCCCTGGTCCGCGAGCTGCACCTGATGACCGCCAAGCCCTTCCTCTACGTCTTCAACTCCGACGAGGAGGTGCTCACCGACGAGGCGAAGAAGGACGAGCTGCGCGCGTTGGTGGCCCCGGCCGACTGCGTGTTCCTCGACGCACAGACAGAGACCGAGCTGCTCGAGCTCGACGACGACGAGGCCGCCGAACTGCTCGAGTCCGTCGGCCAGAACGAGCCGGGACTGCACTCCCTGGCCAAGGCCGGCTTCGCCACCCTCGGCCTGCAGACCTACCTGACCGCCGGCCCCAAGGAGTCCCGTGCCTGGACCATCCCGCAGGGCGCGACCGCCCCGCAGGCCGCCGGCGTCATCCACACCGACTTCGAGCGCGGCTTCATCAAGGCCGAGATCGTCTCCTTCGACGATCTCGACGCCGCGGGATCCATGGCCGAAGCCCGCGCCAAGGGCCAGGTCCGCCAGGAGGGCAAGGACTACGTCATGGCCGACGGCGACGTGGTGGAGTTCAAGTTTAACGTATAACGTTATCGACGCCACGCGTTATAGGCGCGAAGATTGGGTTCGTGATCAGATCATTTGCGGACCGCGACACCGAACGCCTCTGGCGTCGTGAGCGGGTCGCATCGATTGACCCGAAGGTGCAGAAGGCTGCAATCTGGAAGCTGAAGATGCTCGATGCCGCTCCGACACTCGACACACTCCGTGTGCCGCCAGGTAACCGGCTTGAAGCGCTCAACGGGGATCGCGAAGGTCAATTCAGCATCCGCGTCAATGATCAGTGGCGGCTCTGCTTCATCTGGAATCACGGAGGTGTAGAAGATGTCGAACTCGTCGACTACCACTGACAAATGGCCACCAGTCCACCCCGGTGAGATCCTGATGGAGGACTTCATCAAGGGCTTCGGGATAACGCAGAACCGCCTCGCTGTCGCGATCGGAGTGCCTCCGCGTCGTATCAACGAGATCGTCCATGGAAAACGTGCCATCACTGCGGACACGGCGCTGCGTCTCGGACGCTACTTTGGCATGGACAGCCGGTTCTGGTTGAATCTCCAAGCGCAATACGAGCTTGAAGTTGCGGAAGACAAAGTTGCCGACCAGCTTGATGAAATTGAGCCACTGAAGACAGCGTGATGAGTGACTCTGATGAACTCGCGAAGCTCACGTCCCAGGCGACGAACGTCGACCGCTTGTTGCAGGAACTCCTGGTGCGCCGCCGATCGGTCTCTGCTGGGGATCTGCCAAATATAGATTATGAAATCGATCGGGCCCGAACTCGCGCGAAGATGATCTCGGAGCGGGCTGGAGCGATCACGGTGCGGCAGCTTGAGGAGGAACTCCAACAGGCGCGGGCGGAGGCTGCTCCGGATGGTCCCCGAATGGATATGGGCAAACTCGTGCGTGCACTGGACCGGGCACTGGGCTGGCGTCGCGATGAGAGCTGTTATATCGAAGACGGAACCCGAAAGCTCCCGAGGTTGCGGGTTGTGGCTGCCTGGGATGATGGCTCGTTCATTCACTTCGTTATTCACGTTCTAGCCGGAGCCCAGGAGGGATTCCTGGGCTACTGTTATGAAGACGGCCCTTCTCGGTGGTCGTGGCGCGTTACTGATGTCGAGGCGCAGGAGGTCAATGTGCTTAGCGACCAGTGGTTTTACGGTGAGAACCTGGTGCTCAAGATTGAGGGGGCAGCGGAAGAAGAGATTCTGTGGCAGTACCCGGTCCCCGATAAACCTCTGCCTGTGAACACGGAAGAGCTGCGTTCGATGGATTTAGGGCCTTCTGCGTGGATAAGCTCCCACCATTTTCCCGCTGTTTAGGTGTGGTCAAGAAGTGCGCACAATCCGTATCTGTAGCCGATGTTTTCACACGTTGCCTAACTACGTAACGCGGTGGAGTTCAAGTTTAACGTTTAGCGTCACGGAAGTGGCGAGTTATGCCTGCGGGTATCGCGCTTGACTCAGAATGAGGAGTTATAGACGGTGACATCACCCGACAACATTCTGCTCCACCTTGCGGAGGACGAGGAGCAGCAGGTGTGCGAGATATTCGCGCTCCTCGAGGAACGGGGATTTCCTGCACAGCAGCAGACGCCTCACATCACCGTCACGTTTTCCCCCAGCATGGCAGTGGACGTCATTGAGCGTGCCGCCCAATTGCTCCCTCCGGTGATCCCTGCCCGTTTTCAGAGGGTGGGCACCGTCGTCTTCGGTACGAAACGCAAACAGACCGTCGCCTGGTTACTCGAAACCTCTGACGAACTGGAGATCGCAGCTCGTCAGATCAGCGCGCTCAACCCCGATGGGCGTGGCTCCCGCTGGACTCCTCACTTAACGATGGGGTTGCGGCTGCCACGTGAGATCGTCCCCGACTACGTCCGTGCACTGGATGAGGTGGTCTCTCCGCACCTCAAGGAGCTCACGACTGTTCGGGCGGCGCTCTGGAGACCGAGGACCCGGGAACTCAATGTCCTTGCCGAGGCGGGCTTGGCTGATTAGATCTCAGGCCGAAGGAGGGACCTGGCTGTCGACCTTGAACGGCGGGCCTTCTGCTCCGTTGATGTCGCAGCGCTCGCGGGGGCGCTTGAGCTCGAGTCCCTCCATGGCCCTTTCGTCATGGTCGTCCTGGACCCACGTTTCAGGCGCTCCTCGCGCTGCCGGTCAATGGTGAGGCCGTCCACCTCCCGGTCCTGGAAAATCCTCAGATAGATCGCTACTTTTAGTTCATTTGCTTGCGGGGGAGCTAGCTCGACGGGGCTGAGGTTAGTTAGCTACGCACCATGGTGGAGTTCAAGTTCAACGTGTAGCCTTGCCGGGCCCTTCTGACGGTTCTTCAATAGTTTCACATCTGGCGGTAGTGCCAGGACCGGTTCTTCAGCAATGCTCTTGTTCCACGAGCCAACCACGCCCATCATCTGGTGGGTGACGAGAAGCGCTGGTGGCCGGGGTTCTTTGCAAGGCTCGCCGCCAACGCGGGCATCATTTCGGCGGAGGAATCCGCACGTTGTCTCGTTGGAGCATCGACAACGTTAGTGTCGCTTCCCGGACGGACGATGCATGATCTCGTGCTTTCGGTTGCCGTGACGATCGGCTGCCTGGTGACCGAGTGGGATGGAAACGTATCTGAGCAGATGGGAAGAAATCTCCCCCGGCAACTGTTGCAGGGGAGTGGACTGCAACATCCCCGAGAAACACGAGAGAGCCCAAGCAGAATTCATGAATGCTCACGATGCCGCACACCCGTTGTTCTCCCCGGCTGAGCTCGGCGAGCTCCGGCTGAGCAACCGTCTGGCCATGGCCCCGCTGACCCGAATCCGGGCGCAGACCAACGGCACGCCGAACGATCTGATGAAGGAGTACTACGCTCAGCGTTCCTCCTTCGGGCTGATCATCACCGAAGGCACCTGGCCGATTCAGGAGGGCCGTACCTGGGGCCGCCAGCCCGGCATCGAGACCGAGGAGCACGTCGACGCCTGGCGGGAAATCACTGACGAGGTGCATGATCGTGGCGGGCGTATCGTCATGCAGATCATGCACGGCGGCCGCATCTCCCACCCGGAACTCTCCGGCACGGGACGCATCGTCGCTCCCAGCGCCATCGCCAGCCCGAATCCGATCCGCATTTCCACCGGCAAGGTGGCTGCGCCGGTGCCCCATGCCCTGACCGCGGAGGAAATCCAGGAGGTCATCGAGCAGTTCGTGGCCGGCGCGCGCAACGCTATGGCCGCGGGCATGGACGGGGTGCAGGTCCACGGCGCCAACGGCTACCTGATCCACGAGTTCCTGGCACCGACCACGAACACCCGTACCGACGCCTACGGCGGCAGCCCGGAGAACCGCGCCCGCTTCGCCATCGAGGTCGTCACCGCGGTCGCCGAGGCCATCGGGGCGGAAAACACAGGACTGCGTCTGTCCCCGGAACACAATATCCAGGGCGCTGTGGAGGAAGACCGCGAGGATGTCCTCGCCACCTACCTGGCGTTGGCACAGGGCCTGGCGGGCCTGGGCCTGGCACACGTCGAAATCGTCCATCACGAGCCCGAGGGCGAGTTGGTCCAGCGCCTGCGGGAGGAACTCGGCGCCCCGGTGATTCTGAACACCGGCTTCAGCCGTTTCGTCGACCGCGAGGCCGCCGAGGAGCTGGTGGACAAGGCCGGCGCGGACGTCGTCTCCGTTGGCCGCCTGGCGCTGGCCAACCCGGATCTGGTGAAGCGCTGGCGTGAGGACGCCCCGTTGAACGAGCCCAACCAGGCGACTTTCTACGTCGGCGAGGAAAAGGGGTACACGGACTACCCCGCGCTCCAGCGCAGCTAGGACGTTTCCTCCGTACGCACGGGCGGCGCCGAGGTCAGCGTCGGATCGAGACCTCGTCGGCGCAGCTCTTCGGCGGCCCGGTCGAGGCTCCCGTTCTCGAGGGCGGCGAGCGACGTGCGGCCCGTCCACACATGCCGACCAAAACGGTGCGCACGCACAGTCAGACCGCCGGCAAGATGTTCCAGGTCACCCGCCACGTTGCGGTGTTCGCTCGGCAACGGCACTGGGAGCACAAACGCCTGGTCGAGCGGGGCGGTGGCCGTGATCTCGATCCGCCACCCGAAACCGCGGCCCATCACATGCCAGTGTTCATCGCTCGTGCGGGTGTGCACTGGGCTGATGACCGGATCACCGAGGCGGATGACTCGGCCGTCGGGAAGTTTGACGACGAGGCCCGTGACCTCCACCTGCATCCGGCCATTCGTCACGATCCCGCCAGCAAACGCGACGCAGGCCCCGGATTCGTCGAAGCCCTGCGCCTGGCCCCACCACCATGCTTCGGGGAAGCCCTCGCGGCCCCAGTTCTTCTCCGCGTACACCTGAGCGTCCTTGAACTCCCAGGTCTCGTCGCCCACGATCGCGGTTCCTGAGGCTTTCCCACCGAGCAGCCACGGGTGCCAGTACTGGTTGAGGGCGGGCACCGACTGGAAGATGCTCGACCCGCCCAGCGAGCGGCGCGGCCACGGGGTCAGATCGTGGAACTGGACGTCGAGCTTGGCATCCACGCCGAGATCCACGCGCAGCCGGCGCTTGTTTCCCTCGAACGCGGCCTGCGATCCCGCCCGGCCTTCGGTTCCGCCCTCGACCCCCAGGGCGTCCGGGTCGGACCACGATCCGTCGAGGGCTTCCGTGCGGATGAAGCCATTGGGCCAGACCGCGTAGCCGACCGTCGCCCACGATCCGTCAGGTCCTTCGTTGACGCCGCAGAGCGCGATGATGACGCGACCGGTCGCAGGGTCGGTGATACGCCAGAAGTAGCCTTCCATCGTGACTCCGTCGTGCGCTCGAAGGAGGTCGCCGAACGGGAGGTCAGCCCCGGTGGATCGGTATCGCTTCAGGAACGTCATGGGGCCAGTACAGCACAGTTTGTCGCGCCTTGGCTCCGTTCCGAGAACTTCAGGACTGGAGGCAGAAAAGAACGGCAGGTCAATTCCTCAGGGCTGGATCGCCCGCTCCTCGCTGGCGTGGCCGGCGTCGAGGTGGGCGGCGTCGGAGAGCAACAGGGGCTCGAAAGTTCCCCTGGCCTGGGCCGAGAGCACCCGGGTCGTGACGCAGACGTGGTCGCTGCCGTCGTCAAGCACGGCGATGCGCTCCAGCACCATCCGATTCGGGCATGCCCTGATCAGCGGCACGCCGGTCTCGTCGGTCTCGACGTCAAGCCCCGCGAACTTATCCGTGTCTTCACCGGAAAGCGTGCCGAACCGCTCCGCCATCGCGAGGTCTTCCCTGGCGAGGAAGTGGACCGCGAAGTGCGTGGCACGCAGACCCACGCGATAGGTGTGGTTGGCCTTCGACAGCCAGAGGCAATAGTGCTCAGGGGAGATGCCCGACTGCGAGTGAAAACCGACCAGACACCCGGCCTGTTCATCCTCGGCGGTGGTGGTCACCACGACCAGAGGGGAGTCGACAGAGGCCATCAAGCTGTTGAAGGCACCGTCACTCATCTCCCTGTCCTCCTCGTGCCTCCGCCTCGTAGCGGAGAAAGAGGGTGTCATCCTCGGCCATGATCCCCTTCAACTCGAACCGGTTGATCCCCGCTCCCTCCGGGGTCACTGCAACCGGTAGCCGGTCGCCGCCCATCAGCGGTGACATGGACAGACACAGCTCATCGAGGCGGTCTGCTGCGACGAGTTCCCCGAGCCAGGTGGGACCGCCCTCACAAAGCACCACGTGGTGGCCCAGTTCCGCCAGGGCCCGCAGTGCCGCCGCCGGCTCAACGCGCTCGTCACCGGCTACCACGACAGTGGCGAATCGTTCAGCTTCGGCCAGTCGCTCCGGGTCCGCCGCCGCGCAGGTGATCACGTGGGTGGGAGCGTCCTCGGGAGCGTCAGCGAACAGGCTCGCCGTCCAGTCGAGTTCCAGGCTCCGGCTGATCACGGCGACCGGCGGATTCGGTGGCTGTCCGAGGCGTCGTCGCTGTGCCTGCGCCTGCTCGGACAGCCTCACCCGCCCGTACCCCTCGCGGCGCACCGTTTCCGCACCCACCAGCACGATGTCGGCGATCTGGCGCATTGCGCGGAACAGCGCCTGGTCGGGCCGGGTGGACAGGGCACCGACCCGGCCACCTATCGCCGCCGTGCCGTCGAGCCCGGCGACCATGTGCCCGGTCACCCAGCACTCATGCCGCGGTCGGGAACGGTCGACTTCCAGGTACGGGGCGAGCGGATCAGAAATCTCTGCACCGAACTCGAGGATGTTCATGCCCCAAGGCTACGGAAATGCCGCGGCGTCGGCCGGGAAGCAGCGGCACCTGATGTTGACGGCGCTCACCCAACCAACCTTGACCCGTTGAGCACTTCACAGGCTTTTCGGGCACCCGGCGCTGAATCCGCCACCACTATCCCCAGTCGACCTCGCCGTAACCGGACTCCCGGAACCGCAGGTACTCGCCGACGACGGCGGCCCCCAGGTCGTCGAGATCCGGGGCGGTGACACGTCCGCCCACGCGGTCCGCGAGCTGATCGAGGAAGTTCTTCAGGCCCGGGTCGTCGCCCAGTCGGAAGAACGTCGTGCGGGCGCCGCGCCGGGTGACCCGGTCCAGCTGGGTCACGGTGCGGCGCAGGGTCTCGGGGTGCGTCGGCCAGTCGAACCAGGAGTGGCCCTGTTCCTCCAGGTGTGCCGTCGGCTCGCCGTCGGTGACGATCAGCAGTGTCGGATCCATGCTCGGGTGCCGGGCGAAGAACCGCTCCGCGAGCAGCAGACCGTGGTGGAGGTTGGTGCCCTGCTCGTGCACCGGCGGCAGCGCCGTGAGTTCGTCGATGCCCATGTTCATGGCCAGTCGCCCGAAGCTGATCAGCGCGAGTTCGTCGCCCCTAAACCGTGTCGAGACGAGATGGTGGAGGGCCAGCGCGGTGCGTTTCATCGGCACCCAGCGCCCCTCGGCGGCCATGGAGAAGGACGTGTCGACGAGCAGTGCGACCGCCGACTGCGTGCGCGCCTCGGTCTCGACGACCTCGACGTCGCGCACCTCGATGCGCAGCCGGTTGGAGGCGTCCGAACCTTCGGCGGCGGTGCGCTGCAGCGCGTTCGTCACCGTCCTCGTCACGTCCCACGGCTGGGTGTCACCGAACTCCCACGGACGCGTTGCCCCGGTCTGCTCACCGGAGGCGCCGGCGAGCTGCGCGTCACGGGCCCCGCTGCGGGCGGTGAGGTTCTTCGCGGCGTCGTTGAGCAGGGTCTTGCCCAGGCGTCGCATCGCCTGCGGGGACAGTCGCAGCGACCCGTCCGCGCCGTTGCGCAGCAGTCCGCTCTCGCGCATGGCGCGTTCGAGCTGCGCGAGCGTCTCCGCCGACACCGACGCCTCGTCGCCGAGCTGGCGGTTGATCGCCTCGAGGTCGATGTCGGACGGGCGCGCGCCGGAATAGGCCTGGCTGAGCTGCTCACTCAGCGCGTCGAGTTCGGCGATGTCCTGCACCGCGCCGGTGCCGTCGCCGAGTCCCAGGCCCTGCTCGCCGGAGAAGTCCTCGGAGCCCGACCAGTCGAGGTCGGGACGCATCGCCTGCAGGTTGCCGGCGAGCGCGCCCAGCTGATCCATCAGCTCCGGGGAGCCGAACGCCTGCGCCGACAGTTCCATGAGCTCGCGCCGCTGTTCCTCGGTCATCGAGTTCAACATCCGCTGCGCGGCGGCGGAACGCTGCGCCAGTGCATCGATCAACTCATCGATGTTCCGGGGGTTCTCCGGGAACTGGTCGCCATGCCGGGCCATGAACTCGGCGAAATCCTCGTCGGTGTCCTCGCCGCGGCGGTGCTTCTCGAGCAGTTCGTTGAGGTCGGTGAGCATCTCCCTGATCGCCGCGCGGTCTTCGTCGGTGGCGCCCTCGAGGGCCTGCTTCATGCCGGAGAACTGCTGGTCCAGCATCTCGCGCCCCAGCAGGTCCTTGATCTGCTCGAATTTCTCCCGCGCGTCCGTGGACTGCCAGTCATACCCGGACAGCTCGTTGACCGCAGCGGCGGTGGAGGTCGGCAGGTTGTCCATCTGCATCTCACGGAAGGCGCGGTCGGTGTCGTCCATGGTGACGTCGCGCGCGAGCTGCTTGCGTTCGTCGAGCACGGCGTCGTCGAGAAGCTTCTTGATGTCGCGCAGTGTGCCGCCCAGGTTGTGCCGCTGCAGCAGTTCCCGGCGCCGCTCGGCGACCCGCCGGGCGAGGTCGTCGTAGCCCTCCCGGCCGCGTCCGCCGCGGCGCAGGTACTCCCGCAGGGCCTGCTCGGGGGAGTAGCCGGCCATGACCTCCTCGGCGATGGCGTCGAGTGCCTCCGCCAGGTCGACCGGGGGAGCCAGCGGATCCGGGCCGCCGGTGTAGCGGCCGTAACGGGAGCGGCGGTGTCCGGGACTGTGTGGCATGTCGGCCTCCTCAGCCGTAGATGGTCTCGCCCTCGCCGGAATCCTTCGCGATCTTCCGGGCGAGGTAGAGCGCCTCGAATGCGAGCTCGATCGCGCTGGCGCGCGTTCCCTCGTCGGTGGCGCCGAACGTGTCGGCGATCCGGTCGTACAGGTCGGACTCACCGAGATCGGGCAGGCCGGCGAGGAACTCGGCCGCGGTGACCTGCTCGCCGGTGGAGACGGTGGTGGTGCCGTCCAGGGCCTCGACCAGCGGCGAGAAGTCGGTGCCGCGCAGGTGCGCGCGTACCGCCTCCGCGGTGGCGGTGCGCAGCAGGTATCCCAGCACCTCCCACTCGCGGCCCTCCTCACCGGACTCGAACTCGATCTTGCCGCCGAGCACGTCGACGGCCGCCTCGAGGTCGACCAGCCGCGCGACCGCCTGCTCCTCGCCCCGGATGGTGGCGCGGTGCCGGGCCGCGGCCGCGACGGTCTCCGCGCCCGCGATGGCGAAGCGCGCCGAGACACCGGCGCGCTGGTTGACCGCCGGGGATTCGCGCAGGGCGCGGGTGTAGCGGGCCAGGATCTCCATGAGCACCGGCGGCACGTGGGCGACCAGGTCGGCCTCCTGCTCAATGACCGCGATCTCGTCGTCCAGCGCGATGGGGTAGTGGGTGCGGATCTCCGCGCCGAAGCGGTCCTTGAGCGGGGTGATGATGCGGCCGCGGTTCGTGTAGTCCTCGGGGTTCGCCGAGGCGACGACGAGCAGGTCGAGCGGCAGGCGCAGCATGTAGCCACGGATCTGCACGTCGCGCTCCTCCATGACGTTGAGCATGGAGACCTGGATCCGTTCGGCGAGGTCGGGCAGCTCGTTGATCGCCACGATGCCGCGGTTGGAGCGCGGGACGAGGCCGTAGTGGATGGTCTCGGGATCGCCCAGTCGGCGTCCCTCGGCCACCTTCATGGGATCGACGTCGCCGATGAGGTCGGCCACCGACGTGTCCGGCGTGGCGAGCTTCTCGGCGTAGCGGTCCTCACGGTGGACCCAGGTGACCGGCAGGGCGTCGCCCTCCTCCTCGATCCGTCGGCGCGTCGCCTCGGTGATGGGGTCGAAGGGGTGCTCGCGCAGGTCCGAGTCCGCGACGGTCGGCATCCACTCGTCGAGCAGACCGGTCATCGCCCGCAGCAGGCGGGTCTTTCCCTGTCCGCGCTCACCGAGCAGCACGATGTCGTGCCCGGCGATCAGCGCGCGCTCGACCTGGGGGATCACGGTGTGCTGGAGACCGTGGAGACCCGGCCAGGGGTCCTCTCCGGCGGACAGCATGGCGAGCAGATTCTCGCGGATCTCGGCCCGCAGGGGACGGTGGGTGTAACCGGCGGCCCGCAGCTCACCGATCGTGGACACATTGGGCGAAGGATTCACAACCTCAGGCTAGCCCCTGAAAGCGCACTGGTCGACCATGTTTGTCATGCCCGGAAACGCCCGGGAGTGAAAACACACTATGAGCCAGGCAACAGGTGGTTGCTGTGGGTATGCTCCGGACGATGGGCACAGACAACGTCACTGAGAACGGCACCGAAAACGCAATCGGCAATGTGGCAGCTCCCGCGGCGGGTGACCTGCCCGCACGCTCGACCCTGATCATCCTGGTGCGCCACGGCGTCACCCCCACCACCGGCCAGGTGCTGCCCGGCCGCACTCCCGGCCTTCACCTGAGCGAGGCCGGGGAGGAGCAGGCGCGCGGGGTGGCGGAGCGCCTCGACGGGCTGCCGCTGGCCGCGATCTATTCGTCACCGATGGAGCGTGCCGTGGAGACCTCCCGGCCCACGGCGGAGCGTTTCGGGCTGTCCCCGGTCACCTGTGAGGGCATCGTGGAATGTGACTTCGGTGAGTGGACGGGCGCACAGCTCGCGGAACTCAGCAAGCTGCCCGAGTGGCAGAACGTCCAGAAAACTCCGTCGTCGTTTCGCTTTCCCGGTGGTGAGAGCTTCACCGAGATGCAGGATCGCATGGTCGGGTCTCTCGGGGACATCGCCGCCCGGCACAAGGGGGAGGTGGTCGCGTGCTTCAGCCACGCTGACCCGATCAAGACCGTGATCGCGCACCTTTCCGGCACACCACTCGACTCGTTTCAGCGCATCAGTACCGATCCCGCCTCGATCTCGGTTGCGGAGTTCGCCCCCGACGGCTCGTCCAGGATGGTGTTGACCAACTCACGGACGGGCTCGCTGCAGTACCTCCGGGAAGTGGCGCAACCGTGACAGCCCCGACGCCGCCTTTCAGCCGGGAGCTCGACCTGCTGGCGAACGGGGAGCTGGGCATCGTCGCCCAACTCGTGGAGTCGAGCAATATCGGCTTCGTGCTGGACGCCACCTGCGGCGAGGAGTACGGCTGGGCGGTCTACAAGCCGGAGACGGGGGAACGGCCGCTCCACGACTTCCCGCCGGGATTGCATGCCCGCGAAGAAGCAGCGTTCCTCCTGAGCGGATATCTCGGATGGCGCATCGTGCCGCCGACCGTGACCCGGTATGACGGGCCCTTCGGCGTCGGCTCATTGCAGTGGTACGTCGAGAACGACGGGATGCACTACTTCCCACTGCTGGAGACCCGCCCCGACCTGCACGAGCAGTTCCGGCGCATGGCGGTGTTCGACATCCTCACCAACAACACTGACCGTAAGTCAGGACACGTGCTGCTCGACGCCGATGACCATGTCTGGGGTATCGACCACGGACTGTGCTTCAGCGCCGGGCCCAAGTTGCGCACGGTCATCTGGGACTTCGCGGGGGAGGAGATCGACGGGTCGCTGCTTGCCGCGGTCGAGCCGCTGATGCGGGAGGTGCCTGACGACGTTGCCGCGCTACTCGACGCCGAGGAGGTGGAGGCCTTGCGCCGGCGCGCCTCCCGCCTGGTGCGCCTGCCCTATTTCCCGCACCCCAGGTCGCACTACCACTATCCCTGGCCGCTGATCTGAGGATGCGGGATCACCGGACGAGGCATCCGGTGTCGTTATCCGGCTGGTTTCCGTCATTGAGTCACACCGCCGGCATCGTTCAGCCGGGTCGAGGCCTCACGGAATACCACTGCCGGAGCGACGTTCGCCTGGTGAGCTTCCTTCGCCCACCCGATACGTCCGGGGGTCGTCGACGCCCGAGGCCCCTCGCCGGGAACATCACCGGCTCAAGCCGGGCTTTCCCAGGAAGTCCACCAACTCTGCGTTGATCCGGTGAGGCTGTTCGAGGTGGAGCCAATGAGACGCATTCTCGACGACCACTAAACGACCGTCGTCGCACAACTCAAGGGCCCGTTCGGCGATGTGGAGCTCAAGGGCGGCGTCGTTTTCACCCCAGAGGATGAGCGTGGGGGGCGTTATGCGGGCCGGCGGAGCTTCTTCCCGACGAACCAGGGCCCGGTAATAGTTGAGCATGCCCGTCAGGGAACCCGGGTGCGACCATGCCGCGGCGTACCGGTCGAGGTCCCCGGGGTCGAAGGTGCCCTCCCGGGCGGTCCTTCGCATCATCGCTCGGAGGGCGGTGAAGTTGAATGAACCGAGCACCGCCTCCGGTACCAGCGGCAGCTGGAAGAAGGCGGCATAGGTGCTGCGCAGGGCCTGCGACGGATGCCTGAGTACCTGCCGGAGCCAGACACCGGGGTGAGGCGCGTCCATCACCACCAGGTGCCTGAGCCGCTCGGGGTGGCGCGCCGCGACCCACCAGGAGATGACGCCACCCCAGTCATGACCGACAAGGTGGAAGCGGTCGGCGTCGTAGGCATCCGCGAGCGCGACGACGTCGTCGGCGAGGATATCGAGCTGGTATGCGGCGACCCCCTGCGGGACCTCGCTGTCGTTGTAACCGCGCAGGTCCGGCACCACGACGTGGTAACCAACCTCAGCCAAGGCGTTGATCTGGCGGCGCCATCCCCACCAGAACTCAGGGAAACCGTGCAGCAGGAGGACGAGAGGAGCGTCAGGCTCGCCTGCCTCGACCACATGCAGTCTCACGCCGTTGGCGGTGAGCATGGTCTCGCGCCAACCGGGTTCAAGCAATGCTGAATCGGCCATGTTTTTCCTTCGCAGAAGGTTCGGAAAGACTCTCTCGCCCCGGGCCCACCGCGGGTGAGCCTTGTGATCAGCTGAAGCCCGAGTCTACGTCGAGAAGCGCGCGAGTGTCGGGAAGGGAGAAGAAGACGACGCCGCACGGAACCCCGACCACGAAGCACGCCGTGGGGTGCCGGGATATGCGAGGAGGATCCGGCGGGCGCCGCAGCGGTTGACAGATCCCCTCGACGTACTACGCCAGCGCTGGGGCACCGGCGTGGTACGGGGCGGACTGCTCCCGGCGATCCAGTCGATCACCAGGTGCTTTCCCTAGCTGTCGTCGCCGAGTGGAACGATGATCAGTTCGGTGGCGTCCTCCATCAGCTTCTCCGCGGCCAGTTGCTCCTGGGCGGTGGCGTCGACGGGCTTCTGCTCAACCTGGATGACCTGCTGGTCGCCAGTGGAGTCGACCTGCGGCGCCATGGTGCGTGCCTTGGGGGAGCCGGTGTCGATGCCGAAGAAGGTGTCCAGGCCCTTCACGTTGAACTGGGTGGACATGTACCGGCTGTTGTTGCCGGTGTTCCACTGGGAGACGACCAGATCCAGGTTGTCGAGGGTCGACCCCGGCGTTATGTAGCCGCCGTAGAGCTGGGTGAAGTTCCCGGGGTTCTGTTCGGCGCCCCAGCCGCCGAAGCCGGCGACGACGACATTGGCCGGCGTGATCTCATTCCAGTCCCGGGCGATCTCCTCGGAGATCCGCACCTCGATCGCCATGGTCTCCGCATTGAACATGGCGAGCACCCAATGACCCTGGATATAACGCAGGGACATCTCCCCGGCCCGGACCTGGTCGCCGAGGATCGGGCTGGCGGTTTTCCCCCAGGTGCCGGTGCCGTCATCGTTCAGGCGGTAGTGCTGCCATGCTGTGCGGTCGCCGATGTCCCCGGGGAGGAATCGGGCCAGGTAGACATCATCCCGGCGCTGAAAGGACGAGGACATCATGTAGACGTAGCCGTCCGGTCCCTGTTCCCAGGTGATGAGTTGGGCCTTGCCTTCCAGATAATTGGCCGGGGTGGTGCTCACGCTCTGCCACGTCGCCCCCTGGTCAGTGGATGCCCAGATCTGCGTGCGCAGGACATTGCCGACGCCCTCGTTCCACATGGCCTGCATGTACAGGGTGCCGTCGAGGTTGATGATGTCCGAGGGCAGGAGAGTCAGCCCGCGGTTGTTGTGGGTGTAGTCCACCAGCTGCTCAACCCGCTCGCCCTCATTGAGCGGGCGTTTGATCACGATGCGTCCATCCTGGTCCAGTTCGGCGACGACACCGACCGGACTCATCCACTCGCCCTGCCCGAAGTTCGCCCCGCGGAACGAGTCCCCGAAGATGATGGCGAATTCCCCGCCGTCTCCCAGCGATGTCATCGTGCCGAGGTCTCCGGTCATGACGCCGACGTGGTCGGAGATGCCCGGGCCGAGCAGATCGCCGATCAGATTGACGACCAGCCCATCGGAAACGTCAGGGGCCCACGGAGTGGTGGGACCGGAGGGGCTGGATGAGCTGGATGACAGCGAAGAACCTGATGACAGGGAGGATTGTGCCGAGGCGACGGCACCGGTTGCCGCAGGCGTGATGAGGCCGTAGGCGAGGGCGCTGGCCAAGGTCAGCGCGATGGTGGGAAGGGACTTCTTCACAGTATGTTCTTTTCGGGGTTTCGGAGAGACCGGCGTATCGGGTTCGCCGCAGTGGACCGAGCGGAAACATTATCAACAGAACGTGGTGCGCGCTGTGATACGAGATATTTCTGTGCCGGAAGGGCAGCGGTCACCCGGTGTTTTCCCGTCACTACGGCCGAGCTCTCAGTGGGCCCCATCTGATGCGTCGCCGACCCCGGTTGCCGTACCCGTGAGACGCCGGCCCCGCCCGCCCACCGCGGTTTTCACTACGCTGAAAAGTATCCGATTTTCGTCTCGGACCTCGTAGTCCGATGGTTGCAGCGAGGTAAGACGCATCAACACGCACGAGTCGCCCGTGGATCCTGATCCACGGCTCCCGCTCATCGGGCCGGTGGCGGCGCCCGCTTTCCAGGTGATGGGCTGGAATATCCGCCGACGTCTGTCGCCCGTCACCCCACGCCCCGCGGACCGTTGGGACCGCCGCGCTCCCCGGATGCGGGCACTGCTGCAGGTGGAGCAGCCGACGGTGCTCGGCGCGCAGGAAGCGCTCCCGGATCAGGTCAGCTTCCTGCAGGACTCGCTCGGGCAGGGCTACCGTGTCATCGGCCAGGGGCGAAGCGCCAACGGTGGGGGAGAAGCCTCTCCGATCCTCTATGACAGCCGGAGACTGGAGCTGCTGGACTGGAAGCAGAGTGCACTTTCCGACACCCCGGAGCGGCCGGGGTCGGTCTCCTGGGGAAACATCATCCCCCGCATCATGGTGTCAGCGATTTTCCGGGACCGTGTGACCTCGCGGCGCTTTCTCACCGTGAACACCCACCTGGATCACCTCTCCCGGCGTTCGCGGGTGCGATCCGCGCAGGCGGTTCTCCGGGTCGTGTCCGACAGTGGCTTGTCTGCCGTGGTCACCGGTGATCTGAATGACGGTGCGGGCAGTGCGCCGCTGCGCGAGTTGCTTACGGAGGGAGAGCTCGTGGACACGTGGGAGACGGCGGAAGCCCACGACAGTGAGGCCTGGGGCACCTTCCCGAATTACCGGGCGCCCCGCCGTGGCGGGCGCCGCCTCGACTGGATCTTGGCCTCGCCGACCTTTCGGGTGCTCCGTGCCGCGACCAATCCGCAGCGTCACGACGGAGGATGGGCGTCGGATCACCTGCCGGTGCAAGCCGTGATGCTTCCGCCCGAGAACAGTGGTGCTCAATGATCGATAATTTTCTACGCCCGCCGCGGGGCCTGAGCGAGGTAGTGGCCGACACCCTCCGTGGGCTTGGCGCGCTCAGTGTTATTCTCGCCGCCGTTTTCTTCGAATTGACGGACGCCGGAGTCATCGCGTTCACCCTGCCCGGACTTGTCGCACCGCGCTTCATCGGAATCAAGCCATGGCCGGACATCATGCTCTCGGTCACGCTGCTCGTCGCTGCCTGGAGTAGCGTCCTCGATCTGTACACGAGAATCACCTGGTGGGATCTGGTCGTGCATTTCTTCTGTGTCGGAGTTCTGGCGGTGGGATGTTACCTGTTTCTCGCACGCCTGCGGATTGTGCCCACCCCGTTCACGAGTGGGTTCACATCGCCGGGCGGTGTCATCCTCACCACCACATTCGGGCTGGCCCTGGGCTCCCTGTGGGAAATGGTGGAATGGTTGGGCTACGCCTACATCACCTCCGACATCTATGTCACCTATGAGGACACGATCAGCGATATGGCAACGGGCGGACTGGGGGCACTGGGCATGGGTTTCGCTGTCGCCTATCTTCCACTGCTCCACACCGCGCACCCAACCTCGGCCAGTGCGCCACCAATGTCGGAAGGCAAGAGCCGCCTCAACCGCCAGCGAAGTACGGACCGTGACAGTGATCCGGGATCCTCCTCAAGCATGGTTTGCAGGGTGTCCCCGGAAAAAGACCTGCTGGACTGATGCCGGGTGGAGCGGTTTCGCTCAACCGCGGCCACACCAGACGGCCCCGGCAACACCGCTGTCCATTCACGGTGAACCTGACGCATCACCATCGAGCCAGTGTCCGCACGCGGTGTGCGGGGCCAGTGGCGATGGTTGCCGTAGGGGGTTGGCTGAGGACGAAACGTGGTCGAGTTAACGCGTAGGCGTCTGTTCCCTCGCATTCACTCCTCCGGCGGATTCAGCTGCGCCGCGGCCGCCTCCCGGTGTGTCTCATCGCCCGTGTCCAGGACATAGATGCCGTAGCCGACCGCGTTGGCCGAGAACATCTCGGCGCAGTGCTCCGCCAGGCGGGGCCAGATCCGGCCACCACCCCGCACGTACCGGTCCACCGTCACCTGGAACGCCTCGGGTGCGGCGGTGGCCTGGTGGAAGGAGAGATCCCGGGCCGGATCGCCGACGGAGGCGGTGGTCCAGTCCAGGACGGCGCTGATGCGGCCGCCCCGGATCAGCGTGTGGCCGGGGTAGATCTCGCCGTGGGTGAGCACGGTGTGCTCCGGCCAGTAGCCGTCCTCGTCCAGCCAGGCCTCCCACCGGTCCAGCAGGTGTCCGGCCACGGTGAATTCCCGGGCGACCCGTTCGATGTCGTCCCGCCAGGCCTGACGGAGCCCCGCGGGGCTGTGGACCTCGACGCCGGTGGCCGCGGCGTCGTCAAGCGGGGTCCCGTGCAGTTCGGCCAGCAGATCGCCGAGTGACTCCGCGAACGCCGGGGAGGACACGTCAACCTGCCAGACCGGTGTGCCATTCTCGTCGAGCTCCAGTCCGGGTTCGCCGGGCAGCAGGGGATAGGCGATCAATGACGCGGAGTGGATCCGCCAGCCCGGCACGGCGGCGCTGAGACGAGGCGCGACCAGCTGCAGGACCTTTCCCTCCGGCGCGGCGCGGTCCATCACCTCCGGGCGGCGGGGGATGCGCAGCACCCAGTCCTCACCGGTGTCCGTGCGGGCGAGTGCGACCCGGAAATCGAGTCCCATCTCGTTGATGCGCAGTGATTCAGGCTGGAGGGACAGGCCGTGCCCGGCGGCCAGGTCGAGGATGTCAGCGGTGATCGTGTCGTGGTCAGTCATGCTCTCAGCCTGGCAGATTGCGGGTCCCTCTGCGTCATGCCGGATTCGGGAATGCTCGGTCAAGCCCGGGGGCGGGACGTCTGCTGGTGCAGCGCGAGCCGCGGACGGCCCTCGACGAGCCCGGTGGACACTGGTCATCAGCGTCGAGAACTCCCCGGAGCGGACGTGGGCTGCCTCGGGTGATGAATGCGTGATGGCCGGGGGCGTCGGGGGGTCTTCGTTGCGGGGCGCATCCCCATGGACGTGGGAAGCCTGTGGGGGAGGTCACCGCCCGGTCACTTCCGCATCAAAAAGACCATCCCACCTGCGTCTGAGTCCGGTGGCGCCCCGGTCCGCCACCCGCCCACCGCTTCCGTCCGGGGATCGGTAAACTGTGCCTATCCGTCCCCGCCGCGACCGTCGCGGAGGTGGTCTGCCCCAGATGGTGGATCGCACACGGGCGGCACTTCCGGACACGACCACCACGGACCCGGGCCCGGGTCCGGGCCGACGGCGCGCGGGCGAGCACCGCGGCGTCGGAAAGCTGTCGAACAAGCGTGGAGCGAAACCCAATTCGACGCCACGCACGAAGAAGACTGATCTAGGAGAGCACGTTGCAACCTGTTGTTTCCCCCGCCAAGTACACCTCAGGTGAGGTGGTCGACTCGATCAACTGGAACGAGATCCCCGACCAGATGGACCACGACATCTGGAACCGCCTGGTGTCCAACTTCTGGCTCCCGGAGAAGATCCCGGTGTCCAACGACCTCAAGTCCTGGGACACGATGTCCGAGGACGAGAAGCTGGCCACCATGCGGGTGTTCACCGGCCTGACCATGCTGGACACCCTCCAGGGCACCGTCGGCGCGGTCTCGCTGATCCCCGACGCGACCACCATGCACGAGGAGGCGGTGCTCTCCAACATCGTGTTCATGGAGGCCGTCCACGCCAAGAGCTACTCGAATATCTTCATGACCCTGGCGTCCACCCCCGAGATCGAGCAGGCCTTCCGCTGGTCGCGCGAGAACGACCACCTGCAGTACAAGGCCCGCCGCATCCTGGACTTCTACAACGGTGAGGATCCGCTGCGGAAGAAGATCGCCTCCGTGATGCTCGAGTCCTTCCTGTTCTACTCCGGCTTCTACCTCCCGCTGCGCTGGGCCTCGCACTCCAAGCTGACCAACACCGCGGACATCATCCGCCTGATCATCCGCGACGAGGCCATCCACGGCTACTACATCGGCTACAAGTACCAGCGCCAGCTCGAGTCCCTGTCCGCGGCCGAGCGCGAGCAGCTCCAGGAGGACACCATGGAACTGCTCCTGGATCTGTACGAGAACGAGGCCAAGTACACCGAGGAGGTCTACGACGCGATCGGCTGGACCGAGGACGTCAAGGGCTTCCTGCGCTACAACGCCAACAAGGCACTCAACAACCTCGGCTACGAGGGCCTCTTCCCGGCCGACGACTGCCGGTTCAACACCGGCGTGCGCACCTCGCTGGATCCGTCCTCCAATGAGAACCACGACTTCTTCTCGGGTTCCGGTTCCTCCTACGTGATCGGCAAGGCGGAGGACACCACCGACGACGACTGGGACTTCTAATCCCCGGGCCCCTCCTTCGCGCCCCTGACCCGGAGATCTCCGGCGGGGGTCAGCCCCCGCGACCCGGGTCGCGGGGGTTTGGCGTGCCACGCGCCGGTGCCTGCGTCCCTATCCTGGCGGCATGGTCTCCTCCCACCCGGCAGGAGCCCGGCGACAAGCTAAGGAACCGACATGGCACACCGGCACACCCTCGCGCGGCAGGGGGAATCCGCACCCTTCCACTTTGAGACCACCTGGCGGGTGCCCGCGGAGGCGGAACAGGTCTGGCGGGTGCTCTCCGACGTCTCCTCCTGGCCGGACTGGTGGCCGGGGATGCGCACCGCGCGGATGCGCGGGAGCGGGGACCGGGCGTCGCTGATGGTGCAGAGCCCGCTGGGGTACCGCCTGCGCTTCGCCATTGCTCTGCTGTCCTCCGAACCGCCCACCTCGGCCGAGCTCACGGTGGACGGCGACCTGCGCGGCGAGGGGAGTTTCACCGCGCACCAGGACGCGGACGGAACCCGGCTGACGATCACGTGGTGCGTGGTCACCCGCCGCCGCCTGATCGGGGCGGTGCGTCCCGTCGCCACCTGGGCCCACGACGCGGTGATGGCGGCCGGACAGCGGGGGCTGCGCAGGGCGTGCGAACGGTCAAGCAACCGCAGCCGTCTGCCGGCGTCCGGGGCCGCGGTGTCGTCGAAGGTGCTCGGAGGTGTTCTCGTCCTGGTCTCCGGGGGGCTCATCGGCGGCCGTCTCCTGCGGGCCCGCCGCGAACGCGCCGCGGCCGGGCAACCGGAGGAGCTTCCGGTCGGGGCGTAGCGGGGTCCGGGCGGGCGTCGATGAGCGCTGTCGGGGCCGAGGGGACCTTCAGCCGATCTCCACGGATTCCCCGGGCGCCAGCGGCAGGTACTCGCTGCCGTGCTCCCCGGCGAGCTTGCTCAGCTGCTTGCGGTTGATCGCCAGGCCGTGGTCGTTGACGATCCCGTCGTGGATGGCGATGAAGCGCTTCGGCGGGTACTGCGACAGGAACTCCTCGATGTCGAGCATCTTCACCCAGGGTCCGTTGACCGGGAGCAGGACGCAGTCCACGTCCCGGATCGGGTGGAAGGCGTCGCCCGCGTGCAGCACCTGCCCGTTGAACAGGTAGCCGGTGTTCTCCGCGACAGGCGTGGCGCGGGTGACCACGGCGTGGTCGGCGCCGACGACCCGGACGTCGAGGGCGCCCACCCGGAAGGTGTCGCCGTGGGTGACCACGGTGACGTCGTCGGCCAGGTGCGCGGCGACGGACGCGGGGGCGAAGATCCGCAGATCGGGGTTGTCGTGGCGGGCGGCGCCGAGCGCCTCCGGATCGACGTGGTCGGGGTGGACGTGGGTGACCAGCACGGCGTCGACAGCCGCGAGGTCGTCGGGCACGCCGAAGGAGCCGGGGTCCACGAGGACGCGGGTGCCCTCGTGTTCGATGCGCACGCAGGCGTGGATGTGTCGGGTGATCTTCATGCCTCCCATTGTGGGGAAGTTCCGCCCGCCGTGACGGGGTTGGGGACACGGGGGACATGGGGGCGTCGATAAGCGGACGCCAAACCCCCGGCCGCACCGGGGCGGTCCGGGGGTGAGGCGCAGGACGGGTTCTACTTCACCGTGTACGGCAGCACGAGGCGCGACCGGTGCTGCGCGTCGCGGTAGACGGTGGTCGTGGTCTTGCGGCCGACCGGCAGGTGGAAGGCGTCCGGCGGCAGCAGGGAGTTGTGCTCGTCCGACATCGGTTCGTTGTTCGACAGCTCCGCGACCAGCTTGTGGCCCGGCTGGAAGGAGTTGGCGAACGGGTAGATGCGGATGATGTACTCGTTGATCTCGCCCGGGGTGACCGGCTGCTTGCGGGTGTGCGGGTGGACCGGGTTGCCCTCGGAGGACAGTTCCTCATCCAGCTCGTTCTGGGAGGCCTTGAGGTAGCCGGTGGTGATCAGCTGGCGCCTGCCGTTCGGGGCGACGTCCCACAGGCGCAGGATGAAGTTGGTGTCGTCGACGTCGAGGGCGGCGAAGATGTGGGCGGCACCGGTGCCCATCATCTCGGTCGGCTCCGTGAAGGGGGCGGTGGACCAGGAGATCATCGCCGTGTCGTTGGTCAGCGTCATCGGCAGCTGGGTGAAGGACTCCGGGGCGGCCCACTCGACGCCGAGGGCCTCCGGACGCTCCGAGAGGACGTGGCGCGGGCGCAGGTACAGCGGCCGGTACTCGACCTCCTTCGGCGGGAACTGGGTGCCGGTGACCTGCTCGTGGGAGCCCTCGACGTGGACGTTGAGGACCGGCTCGTCCAGCACGCCGTTGTCGTTGCCCTTGAGCCACTGGTCGTACCAGCGGAACATCTCGTCGTGGGCGTCTACGAAGGGCCGCGAGTTCATCGGCGGGTAGGGCAGGATGTCCAGCTTCTTCGGGCCCTGGACCGTGTTGAACAGCTCGATGGTGCCGTCCATCGTCCAGCCGCGGCCCTGGGCGATCTGCAGGTAGGTCGGGATGGTGATGTTCTCGGCCAGGGTGATCGGGTTGCGCTCCTCGTACCACTCGCCGTCGAGGTCGTTCATGACGATGTCGAACCAGGCCTCGTGGTGCTTCGGGTAGAGCAGGGTGTGGAACATGTTCGGCCAGTTGGCCACGTCCGGATCCTGCAGGCGCTCGGCCACCTTCTGCTTGATCTCCTCGGCGGAGAACTCCTCCAGCATGCGGGACTTGACGCGGTCGGTGAACGCCCAACCGGAGTCGCCGCCGCGGCCCTCGCGGGCGGCGCGCGGCATCAGCCACATGACGCCGCCGTGGTAGGTGGTCTCGTAGAAGTCGTAGTGGCCGCCGTTGACGAAGATGGCCTTCAGGGCGGGCGGGTTCTCCGCGGCCGCGAGCACGGACATGGAGCCGAAGTAGGAGGTGCCGATCATGCCGACGTTGCCGTCGCACCAGGGCTGCTCGGCGACCCACTGGATGAAGTCGTAGGCGTCCTCGCCGAGGGAGACCCCGCCGGCGTTGTAGTTGCCGATGTGCTCGCCCTCGGAGTGGCCGGAGCCGCGGATGTCACCGATGACGTGGACGTAGTCCTCGGAGACGACCCGGGCGATGTCGCCGGCCTCGATGCAGCCGTCCCACAGGACCGAGGGGCGGTACTGGCCCGGCATCTTCAGGGAGAAGGCCTGGAGCTCCTTGCCGTAGGGGCTCAGGGCGATGAGCGCGGGGCGGGGGATCTCATCCGGCTTGTGGTAGACGTCGGCGGCCAGGTGGACGCCGTCGCGCATGGGGACCCGCAGGTCCTTGCGGACGGCGATCGGCTGCCCGCCGGCGTCGATGGTGGTGAAGTCGCTCATGGGTGTCCAGCTCCTAGGAATGAGGTAAACGGGCGTCGGAGTCAGCGTGTGGGTTGCGACACAGCGTGATAGTTGAAATATTATTATAATAAAGTGGGAGCCGCAAGGCCCTATGATCCGGTTAACGCAGGTTCCGACCCCAGGAGAGCACCCATGACCCAGCCCACCACCATCAGCCCGCTGATCGCCCCCTGGGGCCGGTTCAGCCTCTACACCTTCTTCATCGACGCCCCGGAACCCGCGGTCGTCGACACCGGCATCTCCACCACCCCCACCGAGGGGATGATCCCTGAGCTGGAGAAGCTCGGCCGCCGCGTCGAGGACGTCAGGTGGATCCTCCTCAGCCACGGCCACATCGACCACCTCGGCGGGGCCCACGCCCTGTGGGAGCTGACCGGCCGCAGGGCCAAGGTGGTCATCCACGAGGAGGATCTGAGGTACCTGCAGTCCCGCCGCGCGCACGTGGACAACTACCTGGGTCTGCGCGCCAACTACATCGACAACCCCGACGCCGAGGCCCAGCAGACGCAGATGGCGTCGAAGGCGATCTCCGGGGAGATGTCCGCCGATGTCGTGGTCAGGGGAGGGGAGAAGCTCGACCTCGGCGGGGGCGTGACGGTGACCGTCCACCACGTGCCGGGCCACTCCCTGGGCTCGGTGGCCTACGTCGTCGACGGGCAGAACGACGCCTTCGTCGGCGACGCCGTCCAGGTCCACGGTGCCGCCAACGGCTTCCCCGGCTACGAGGACCCCGACGCCTACCGGGCGTCGCTGGAGCACCTGCGCGACGAGGTCAGGCCGGCCCGCATGTACATGGGCCACCCGTACCGCACCTCCGAGGGCGTCGCCTACCCCGTGGAGCTGGGCGCCGAGGACGCCATGTGCGCGATCACCGAATCCCTCGAGATCGAGGCCCGCGTGCGTGAGGCCGCCCGCCGTGCGATCGAGCACGGTCTGGCGACGGATGATTCCACCTACTCGCCGTTCCGGGCCGTGGCCGAGGAGCTCGGCTACACCGGCGACCCCACACTCGAGCCCTCGCCGTTCTTCACCACCCTGGACGGCTACCGGCGGCTGTTCGGGGGAAAGTAGGGGACTGTCCGTTGTGGCGGGGCGGTTTGAGGCCGAAATGAGCCGTTATCGCTCTGCTCCTGCCGGAAACCGCCCCTCCACAACATCCCGGTCTCACCGCCAGGCGGGACCCGCGGACGTCCACTGACTCCGCGGCAGGCGGTAGCCGCTCCTCAACAACTGGTGGTGCCGTCGCAGCACCGCCGCCATGCCACTGCCGTCCCGGTAGGAGTCCCGGTCGATCCGAACCAGCACCACACCGGCGTTGAGCAGCTCATCTTGCCGCAGCATCGAATCCCGGATCGCCGTCAGCGGGTCCAGCCCGAACTCGCCCTCGAACTTTCCCTGGCCGTCGTACTCGACGGCCAGGCCGGTATCGGGGAAGAAGAAGTCCACCCGGCCCAGGAAATCGCCGGCCTCGTTGTACAGCTCCGCCTGCTGCACCGGCGCCGGCAGCCCCTGCCGCCACATCCGGACCTTGAGCGAGGACTCCCGCGGGCTTTCCGAGGCCGCCGTCGCCAAGCGGACCGCCTGGCGCGCGGCGGACACGTTCGTGCTCCCCACCAGCTTGCCGACGCCGTCCTCCAGCTCACCGCGGCCGCACAAACCGTGGTGCAGGCAATGATCCAGCGCCACAGTGGCGTCCTCCAGAGTGTGCCAGCGCGCCAGGTCGAGGCAGGTGCGCACCCGTTCCGTCACCCGGACCTGCCCGTATCTCGTCCGCAGCACCGTGATCCCGCCCTCCCCGGACACCGTGCGCAGCACCATCCACCTGCCGACCTGTCCCCGCCTGCGGTGCGGACCAGCGAGTTCCACCGGGAGATCCGTGGTCGTGACGTCGAGAGGCAGGCCCCACAGCAGTGCGGCGCTCCTGCCGACGACGACCGCGCCGGGGGTGGACACCGCCTGGGCGGTGATCCATGCGACGTGGGCGTTACTGCGGTCCAGCCGGCGGTGCTCCGCCGCGTCGATGTAGACGCCGGGAGCGAGCCTGGACAGCTGCCCCCGGTGATACCGCCGAATAATCCGCATCTGCTCCGCCGCCGGCTTTCCGGCCGTGTGAATCAGCGGTCCCCCTACCCGGTTCATGCCCGGATTCTCACACACAGGATCCTGCACTGCATCCGGGGACGTTATAACGGGGCGGTTTGAAGCTGGAACCGGGCATTTTCGAGCCATTTCAGCCTCAAACCGCCCATTCATAACAGAACGCGAAGCCCCGCCCATCCGGAGAACCGGGAGTGGGGCTTCACCGGGAGCAGGCTCAGGCCTTCACGGCGTCCGGCTCCCCGTCCCGGGCCGGGGTCTGCTGCACGACCTCCCCCGCGCGACGACGGACGATGCGCGGCGCGGTCTCCTTCAGGAACAGCGCGAAGAAGGTGGCCACCAGTGCACCCCCGCTGGAGATGAGCAGCGCGCTGGACAGGCCGTAGACGTCGGCGACCGCGCCCGTGACGATCGGGTTGAGGAAGCCGCCGAAGAGTTCGCCGAGGCCGACCGGCAGTCCGACGGCCAGGCCGGCGACGGCCGGGCGCACCGACTCGGCGGGGATGACGGACATGGCCATGCCGCCCACGCCCATGCCGGCGGCGAGGACGAAGACCGCCAGACCCAGCAGGACCGGGTTCTCGATCACGAGGAAGGACAACGGTGCCAGAGCGGAGAGCAGCCCGAAGACCACGGCGGTGGGCTTGCGGCCCATCCGGTCGGAGATCAGGGGCACGATAAATCCCCACAGGGCGGTGCCCAGGCCGAAGGCGGACATGATCAGGCTCATGGAGCTGGCCGACGTGCCGCGGATATTGGTGAGGAACAGCGGGGCGAAGACCTGGAGGGCGATGAGGTAGACCATGAAGCCGGAGAACATGATCACCGAGAGGAGCACGTTCCGGTTCCGCAGCACCTCCTTGAGCTGGCCCTTCTCGGCGGGCCCGCCGTACTGGGCGGCCTCGGCGGAGGTGGCCTCCGGCTCCCGCATGACCTTCCAGATGACGAACGCCATGATCAGGCCCGGCAGGATGGTGAAGAAGAACGCCGTGCGCCAGTCGAAGATATTGGCCAGCGCCACGATGACGAGCGGGGCGAGGATGCTGCCGAACAGGCCGTTGGCCGTGTTCATGGTGAAGCCCAGGTTGAAGCCGCGGCGGTGCGGCGAGGATTCCATGGCCAGCACCGACTGGGTGACGGGGATGGTCGGGCCCTCGAACAGCCCCATCATCAGACGCAGGATGATCAGGTGGACGAAGGTAGCGGCGAATCCCTGCATGAACGAGGCCACCGAGAAGATGACCAGCAGGGTGACCAGGTACGTCCGCTTGCTGGCGACCTTGTCGGAGATGCGCCCGCCGACGATCGACGCCAAGGCCCAGGTCAGGGCGGCCGCGGCGGCCAGCTGACCGACCTGGGCGTTGTTCAGACCGAGATCGGCCTGGATGAAGGGCATGAGGAAGTTGATGACCAGCCGGTCGAAGAAGACGAGTCCGACGGCGAAGAAGAAGACGGTGACGAGCTTGTTCTCGTAGGTCCAGAAGGGGGTCTTACGTGACGTGGTGTCCTCCGTGGGGCACTCAGTGCAGTAGATGGGGGAGGGGGAAGGCTCACGAACTTCCGTGAAATGGGATGGCTTCCGGACGACCCGGTCATGCTGCGGGGTCGTCTGGGTGGGGAAAGGGGAAGCGGGGCCCCTGTGGAGGAGTGCTCACTGCCGGGCCGCCGTGGGGCGGGCGCGGCTCGTGGTGCGGGGGCGGTCAGCCCTCGTTGAGGAAGCGGGCGGTGTCGTGGAACACCTCGTAGAACTCGGGTATCCACGAGAAGTTGGCCACGAAGCCGTGGTTGGCGGCGTCGTAACGCTTGGTGGTGACCTCGACGCCGGCGTCCTCCAGACGCTGACCGTAGGCCTCGCCCTCGTCGCGCAGCGGGTCGTAGCCGGCGGTGACGATCAAGGCCTTCGGCAGGCCGGAGAGGTCCTCGCGCTTGATGGGGGAGACCAGCGGGTCGGCCGGATCGGCGCCGTTGTCCAGGTAGAAGGAGTTGAAGGGGGCCAGGCCGTTGTACTCCAGGCCGTAGCCCTCGGCGTTCTCCTGCAGCGACGGCCAACGCGACCGGTCGAAGTCCAGGTCCACGGACGGGTAGTAGAGCACCTGGTGGGTGATGCGGTCGAAGCCCTCGTCGTGGGCCATGGCGGTCACGGCCGCGACGAAGTTGCCGCCGGAGCTGTCGCCGGCCAGGGCCAGGTTCCTTCCGTCCCAGTCCAGCCGGTCACCGCTGTCGGCGGCCCACTTCACGACGCCGAGACACTCGTTGAGCGCGGTCGGGAACGCCGCCTCCGGGGCGAGACTGTAGCCGACGGAGATGACCTTGTGGCCGGTCTCCTTCGCCAGTGAACGTGCCACGTGGTCGTGGGTGTCCAGGCTGCCGGAGAAGAACGCGCCGCCGTGGAAGTAGACGATCAGGCCGAAGGAATCGGCCTCGACCGGGGTGTAGATGCGGACCGGCACATCACCGGCGGGCGTCGACGCCGTGGTGTCCGCGACGTCGTGAAGCGGCAGGCGATCCTCGGGCGGCGGGACCTGGCCGGCCTCGGCCTCGCGCATGGCCTGCGGGTTCGGCGGGGTGGTGGAGGCGGGCGGGATCTGCTCGACGATCCTGGCGATCTCGGGGTGCAGGGTCATGGGTGATGCATTCCTTTCGTGTACGGCGACGGCGCCGGCGCGGCAACCTGGCCCCAGTATGGTTGTCGCACCGGCGCCGTCAGGTGGTGCGGTCGTGGGCGGGGATCAGTAGTTGATCTTCTCCTTCTCCGGGAAAGCGGTCTTGCCGGCGGACTCCGCGTTCCAGGACTCGCGGGAGATACGCTGCAGCTCCTGGACCGGCTCCTTGCGCTGGGAGGTGTAGAGGGCCAGCGCCTCGGGCACGGTGTCGGCCTCGACGAGGCAGTCGGCCAGCACACCGGCGTCGATGACCGCGGAGTTCGCACCCTGGCCCTGGTGGTGCAGCATGGCGTGGGCGGCGTCGCCGATCAGGACGACCGCGTCTGAGTTCCACTTGTCCTGCGGGTCCAGATCCGCGGCGGCGCGCTGGTTGACCTCGTCCCAGTCGAGCTTCTCGACGATCCTGAGCAGACGCTCGTCGAAGTTCTTCAGCATCTCGAGCACCTCCTCCTTCGACACGTTCGGGTTCCAGGTGGTGTCGTCGTGCGGAACGGTGATGTCGAAGGAGATCTGGCCGTTCTCACCGCGGTGGCGCAGCGGCAGGAAGTAGATCATGCGGCCGGTCTCGGCCTCGAGGTAGAGGCGCAGGTTGTCGTCGACGAGCAGTCCCTCGCCCAGGGAGCCGTCGATGACGGCGCGGTAGGCGTGGGCGCGCTGCATGACCGGCTGGGAATCGGACCACAGGCCGCGAACCTTGGACTTGATGCCGTCGGCGCCGACGACGATGTCGAAGGTCTCCTCGACGCCGTTGGAGAACCTGACGGTGGCCGAGTCACCGTTGTCGGTGATCTCCTCGGCCCGGTGGCCGAGCTGGAGAACACCCTCGGGCAGCTGACTGACCAGTGCGTCGATGAAGTCGCGACGGTGGATCATGCGGGTGTTGTGCTTCTCGCCGCCCTCGGACAGGTGCGGCCACTCCTCGCGGGTGATCACGTTGCCCTTGGCGTCGAGGATCTCGAAGTAGTCGGACGGGGAGGTGACCTTCTCGATGGCGTCGAAGATACCGAGCTTCTTGAAGAGCTTGACCGACGCCGGGCGCAGGCCGATGCCCGCGCCGACCTCCCCGGAGGCGGGAGCCTGCTCGTAGACCTTGACGTTGGCGCCGATCTGGCTGAGCGCCAGGCCCGCGGTGGCGCCGGCGTAGCCGCCGCCGATGACGGCGATGTTCAGGTTCTTGATGTCGGAAGCCTGCATGGTTCTTCTCTTTCCGGGATGCGGCGCCTTCTGCGCGCCGGGTGTGGGGTGGGAAGTTGCTGGTGGAGCGGGGGAGGATCAGGCCTGCATGGCCAGAAAGTCGTGGGCGTTGTCGACGAAGATCTGGTTGATCGTCTCCTCGTCGATGTCGTTGCGCTGCAGGTCGGGGATGAGGACCTCGAAAATGTAGTTGATGGTGTGGCCCTTGACTCCGGGCCAGCCGAGCGGGGAGCAGTTGGCGTCGGCCGAGGCGAGCACCTTATCGACGTGGCCGGCAGCCAGGGTGCGCAGGAAGTGGTCCATGCGGTCCTTGCGGGGGCGGGCCCAGAACGGTGGGTCCGGCAGTTCGGTCTCGTAGCCGAAGGTGTCGAAGCCCAGGCGGCCGCCCACCTCGAGGATCCGCTCGGTCGGGGTCTGCGCGTGGTTGACGCCGTCATCGACGTGGCCGAAGAGCACGCGGTCGAGATCCAGTCCCTCCTCCTGGAAGATGGCGATGGCGGGCTCGGCGTCGATCGCCAGGTGGGTCATGACCGGCACGCCGGTGGCGACGGCGGCCCGGGCCGCGGCGCGGTAGATGCGCTTGTCCAGCTCGGTCATGCGGCCCCCGCGGGAGACGCCGACCTTGATGATGCCGGCCTTGGCGCCTGAGCCGGTGATGCCCACGGTGATCTCGTGGATGAAGACCTTGGTCAGGTAGTCGACGGAGGCCTGCGCGAAGTGCGGCAGGGCCGTGTCACCGCCGACGAAGCCGGTGCAGGCGATGATGTTCACGCCGGTCTTCTCGGACAGGGACTGGTAGTAGGGGATGTCCCGGCCGTTGCAGATGCCGGTGGCGTCGACAAACGTGCCGCCGCCGTACTCGTGGAACTTACGCAGTTTCGGGACGGTCTCCTCGTAGCGGACTTCCGGGGCCTTCCACCACTTGGTGTCCAGCTCGGAGCCGGGCATGCCGTAACCGATGTGCTCGTGGATGGCGACGAAGCCGAGTTCCTCGACCGGGATGGTGCCCAGCACGGTGTTGACCTTGGACAACTTGTTCACCTCTTGTTTTCTGTGGTCTGTGGGATAACGCGGCGGTGTCAGCGCACGGTCAGCAGGTCGCGGGGGTTGTCCTCGAGGATGCGCTTCGCGTCCTCGTCGGTCAGGCCCTGCTCCTTGGCGAAGGGGATGAAGGTCGCGGCGACGTAGCTGTAGGGCAGCTCGTAGGCCGGCAGTCCCTTGGCGACGCCGATGGCGTTGCCGGAGAGGATGACACGGTCGGCGAAGCCTTCCTTGACCAGCTCGAGCACGAGGTCAACGCGCTCGCGGTCGGTGAGGTGGTCGGCGTCGTCGTCCAGGCCGACGTGGTCGAGCCCGACGTAGGCGCCCCGGCGGGCGATCTCGAGGGGAGCGCCGGCCTCGACGGCGTCGCGACGGTCGAGGCCGTTGACGAGGACACGCTCGGCCGGCAGTCCCTCGTCGAGGACGATGCCGAGTTCGGCCACGGCGTCGGCGCCGAAGCGGATGGAGGCCGGCACGCCGGTGCTGAGGGCGGCGCGGGCCGCGCCCCGGAAGAGGCTCTCGTCGGTGGCGGTCATGCCCTCACGGGTGGCGGTGGTGGTCACGATGCCGGCGCCGGCGCGGCGCTCGACGCGGGGAACGACCATGCCCTCGGTGACCTCCTTGGCGAAGAGGTCGGCGAACTTCTCGGCCGGCCACGGCGTCGGGGGGTTGGTCTGTGGCGTCAGGAAATAACCGCCGAGCATCTCCTCCGGGCCCTGGCCGGTGGAGGCGATGATGTTGACACCCGTGGAGCGGGAGAGGGTCTCGTACAGTTTCAGGTCGCGGCCGTGGAACATGCCGGTGGAGTCCACGATGGTTCCGCCGCCGTGCTCCTTGAAGTCGGTGAGCTTGCGCTTGAGGATGTCGAAGATCTCGGCGCGGTCGAAGTCGATGTCCGGTGCGTACTGCGCCCCCGGGAACACCGAGAGCAGGGCCTCATGGACAGCCACGACCCCCAGTTCTTCCGCGGGGACGGGGCCGAGGACCGTGTTGACCGTCTTTCCGTCTGTCATTGGCACTACCTTTCGTTGGCGTGATGCCGCCCGGGCATCACGCGCCGTGAATATTCAGGCACCGCATCGGCCGGGATCGGTTCGGTGATGAAGCGGTGCAGGCGGCAGCAAACGCAGGAGAAGCAATGGGCCGGAAAGCTCGGTGTCCGCCAGGCGAGCCGCAGCACACTGTCCCTTTAATGTGACCTTCCTTACGTTCTTAGGAATAGATTGACATATTGACATGCCAAAGTCAAGAACGGGGTGAACGGGTGAAATCTTTCCCCTGAAAGGGGCGGTGAACGGGGGTGTTCCGAATTTTCCGGGGCCCCGGGGAGGTGCTTTCCGCCGCATCCCCGGTCCCCCGTTCCGCGGCCTGAGCCGTCCACCGGTGGGAATGTTGTCCCTGCTCTGGCCGCATCCTCTGGTGGGATGGGTCATGGATCCGGGATCCGGGGTCGAATCTACCGGAGGACGGACGTCGCGCACATGCGCGGTCGGCCGGTACGTCGGGGAGGGCCCGCGACGCAGGGGCCGAGCCCGGATGGCGCCCGGACAGGGGTTCCTAGCGGTTCTCCACGAAGCGGTACTTGAACTCCTCGGCCAGGTGCAGGGCGATGCGCCAGCCCGCGGGGACCCCACCCGTGGTGAAGAAGGTGGTCTCTATCGCCAACAGGGGGCTGTTCTCGGCCACCCCGAGAATGGCGGCGTGCTCGGCCGAGGCCGACGTCGCCCAGGTGACGTGTTCGGCGCGGTCGAGCAGGATGCCGTACTGCTGCTCCATCAGCTCGAAGGCGGAACCGGAGGCCTCGAGATCCGCGGCCGTCGGGTGGAAGTCGGCCGGCGGGCGGACATAGACGTCCGCGGTGAGCAGCGGGGAATCATCCACCGAGATCACCCGGCTGAAGTGCAGGAGCTGTTCGTCCTGCTCCACCTGCAGGTGGCGCTGGACATGGGCGGGCGGTGTCACGCGGCTGACGGCTGAGACGGCCGACGTCGGGTGCAGTCCCCGGTCGGACAGGTAGCGGTGCAGGCCACCCACCCGCAGGTCGGCGGGCCGGTCCACCCGCGCCCCGCTCACGGGGAATGTCCCCTTGCCCTGCTTGCGGAAGACGTAGCCCTCGTTGGTCAGTTCCCGCAGAGCCTGCCGGATGGGGGCGCGGCTGACCCCGAACCGTTCGAGCAGCTGCGCCTCGGTCATCGGCGTGCCGGGATCCGCCACCCCCTCCAGGATCTCCGTGCGCAGGATCTCCTTGATCTGCTTGTACATGGGGATGCCGGACGAGGAATCGAGCTCGCTGGTTGCCATCTGGGTTTGGTCCCTCCACGTCGTTGGTCCCCCGAGGTGAGTTTTCAGCAAGTCAACCACACCCCGCGGGGAGTCCGGTGCGGAACGCCCGCGTCGGACGGATGATCGTAGGGCCGGATTATCGCACGGGGCTGCCACGCGACGACCCGGTGTGTGGACGTCGGGTGAGGGCGGGTGGGCTGTGTAGCGTGGGAGTGTCGTGCTCACCACCGGTGACGGTCGCGGAGCACACCGGCCGAGCAGACGAGGAGGACTTTCATGGGCACCCGCGTGCGTGAGCTGATCATGACGTTGCCGCCGGCGGCCTTCGCCTTCGTCATGGCGGCCGGCATCGTGGCGGTGGGACTGGATCTGGTCGGCCTGGCCGCCGCATCCTGGGTCCTGATCGGTGTCGCCGGCGTCGGCTACCTCGCGCTCGTCGTCATGACCGTGGTGCGGCTGCTCCGCTGGCGTCATCTGCTGGTGGGGGACCTCCGCGACCCGGCGCGTTCCTTCGGGTTCTTCACGTTTGTGGCCGGGACCGACGTGCTTGGCGTGGCCCTGGCCGAGCACGGGGCCTACCGTGCGGCGCTGGTTCTCCTGCTCATCGGTCTCGTGGCGGGCGTCATCCTCGGGTACGTCGTGCCGTGGCTGGCGGCGCTCGGCGGGGGACCACCGCCGCTGCGGGTGGTCGACGGCACGTGGTTCGTGTGGGTGGTGGCCGCCCAGTCCGTGGCCGTCCTGGCGGCCATGCTCTCACCCGTGTTCCCCGGGTGGACATATGAACTGGCCACTGTGTCGGTCATGGGGTGGTCGGCCGGGGCCGTGCTGTACCTGGCGGTCGCGGCGCTGGTCCTCGTGCGCCTGACCGGTCAGCCCGTGGGGCCGGCGGACATGAACCAGTCCTACTGGATCACCATGGGGGCGATGGCCGTCACGATCGTCGGCGGATCCCTCATCGTGGGGCTCGATCCGGGGAGCTCGCCGATGGTGACGGCCTCCCAGCAGCTGATCTCCGGTGTCAGCGTGATCATGTGGTGCTTCGCCACCGCGCTGATTCCCCTGCTGGTCGCCGTCGGATTCTGGCGCCACATCGTGCACGGGATTCCGCTGCACTACAAGGCCGCGCAGTGGAGCATCGTCTTCCCGCTCGGGATGTACGCGGTGGCCGGCATGCAGCTCGGGCGCGCCGATGACCTGCCGATGGTGGCGGCGATCGGCCGGGGCTGGATCTGGGTGGCGGTGGGCGCCTGGTTGCTGACCTTCGTGGCGATGCTGGTCGCCGTCTTCGCCCGGCGCCGCCCCGCGGGAGTGTCGGCGCTGCCCTCGGCGGGGTAGGAGCCGGTATCCTGTGGTGCCATGAGGATCCCTCCCGCAGTGTGGGCCGCCGGTGCCGGTCTCACCCAGTTGGCGATGACGCGTGGTGCCCGCGCTGCGCGGGCGACGACGAGCGCGGCCACGGTGCTCGGCGTGGCCTCCGCAGGTCTGGCCGTCGGTGCCGTGCTGCGTTTCCGCTCGCGGGGTACCACGGTCGACCCGATGGACGTCGACAGGGCGCAGGCCCTGGTCACTGACGGCGTGAACGCGTGGACGCGCAATCCGATGTACGTCGGGCTGGCCGGGATGCTGGCGGCGCACGCGGTGCACCGGCGCTCGCCGGCCGGCCTGCTGCCTGTGCTGGGGTTCGTGCTGGCCATCGACCGTTGGCAGATCCCCGCGGAGGAGGCGGCGCTGGAGCGGGCCTTCGGCGGCGAGTACGACGCTTATCGACGCGCCATCCCGCGCTGGGTGCTGCGCTAGCACCTGCGGCTACAGCCGCGTGCCGGTCAGTTCTGAGCTGATCTCCCACAGCCTGCGCCGGAACCGCGGATCCTGCGCCTGGGGGAGTGCGCG
This sequence comes from Corynebacterium halotolerans YIM 70093 = DSM 44683, assembly GCF_000341345.1. Classification (NCBI taxonomy): domain Bacteria; kingdom Bacillati; phylum Actinomycetota; class Actinomycetes; order Mycobacteriales; family Corynebacteriaceae; genus Corynebacterium; species Corynebacterium halotolerans. The sequence goes on from NC_020302.1 coordinate 1,115,234, forward strand.
GGCTTCCCGCGTCCCGGAGAAGTACCGGCCACTGACCCCGGCCAGCTCGGGCGCGTCGATCAGGCGGCGGGTGGCCGCGATGCCGGTGGACAACTCGTCGATGGTGTGGCCCCAGCCCTCGTGCACCATCGCCGTCGGCATCAGCGTGGCCGGGTGCAGGCTGTTGACCGTGACCTCCGCCGGGTCCAGGTGTTCGGCGAGCTCAAAGCCGGCGGCGACCATCGCCAGTTTGCTCTGGGCGTAGGCCCGCGAGCCGGAGTAGCCGTGCCGGAGATGGAGATCCTCGAGCTCCACCTCCTGCTGGGCGGCGGAGGCGACGTTGACGATGCGCGCCGGGGCGCCGCGCCGCAGCAGTGGAAGCAGCAGCAGGCTCAGGGCGAACGGTGCCAGGTGGTTGACCGCCAGGCGCAGCTCGACGCCGTCGGGGGACAGCTCCCGCCGGTCGCCGCGGCCGGGGCCGACACCCGCATTGTTGACCAGCACGTGCAGGTGGTCCGTGAGGTCGGCGACCTGCGTGGCGAGAGCGTGGACCTGCGCCTGCTCCGACAGGTCGGCAGTCACGGTTTCGACGGTGGCGGTGGCGCCAGCCAGCTCGGAGCGCAGATCGGCGAGCCGGTCCGGGTTGCGACCGTGCAGGATGAGCCGTCCGGGTTCCCCGCTCAGTGCGCGGGCGAGGCCGTGGCCCAGGCCGCCGGTGGCGCCGGTGATGAGGACAGTGCGGTCGGGGCCGGACATGTGGGCCTCCTTCTCGGTGCGGGGAGGGGTCGGGATCAGCGCTCTACGTCGATGACGATCTTGCCGTTCGCCTCGCCGTTCCGGCTGAGGCGGAAGCCCTCGGCCACCTCGCCCAACGGCAGGATGCGGTCGATGTCGACCGTGAGGTCGCCCGCCGCCACCAGCTGCAGCAACTCGGCGAGCCCGGCACCGTCGGGGCGGACCCACAACCACCGACCGCCGTGTTCGGTGACCTCCGGGTCGGCGATCGAGACGTGGCGGTCGCCGTCGCCCAGCACCTCGAGCGTGGTCCCGAGGACCCCGCCGACGAAATCGGCCACGGCGTCGATGCCTTCCGGGGCCGCCTCCCGGAGGCGTTCGGTCAGCCCGTCGCCGTACTCGACCGGCGTGGCGCCGACGGCGCGCAGCTTGTCGAAGTTGTCCGGCGAACAGGTGCCGATCACCCTGGCGCCGCGGAGTACCGCCTGCTGGGCCGCGAGATACCCGACGCCGCCCGATGCCGCGTGGAGCAGGACGATGTCGGAGTCCGTGACCTGGAGGGCCTCGATCGACCGCTTGGCAGTCAGCCCGGTCAGGGGCAGCGCCGCGGCCTGTTCATCGCTGACACCCTCGGGGATGGGGGCGGCGAACTCCGCGGGCATGGCGATGTACTCGGCGAAGGTGCCGCCGGAGACGACCATCTTGCGGGCGTAGGCGGCCACCCGGTCGCCCACGGCGAATTCGGGGGTGTCCGGGCCGAGCCCCTCGACGACACCGGCGACGTCCCAGCCCGGCACCACGGGGAAGTGCGCCTCCAGCATGGAATCGAGGGCCCCGGACATGACCTTCCAATCCACCGGATTGACCGAGGCGCGGGTCACGCGCACCAGAATCTGGCCCGGGCCCACCTTCGGGTCGGGGATGTCCCGCAGCTGCAGAACGTCATTGTCGCCGTACTCGTAATAGGTCATTGCTCGCATGTCCGCCAGGGTAGGGGTGGCTCGGCGTTTCTTCCACGACGACCACTGCAGCAGGTGGCTGAGCTGCAATGATGCGGCGGGAGAGCATCCCTCCGGCGGGCACCGGTAGAAATGGGGCGTACGCCACCGGCCCCGGCAGGTCTTCCGCCGCCGCCCGGGCGGGCGACGCGGGCGTCGGCAGGCGGCGGGGTAGTGATTTTTCCGGGCCGACGGACGGAAGTCCCGGTAACGTCGGGGGCAGGTGGCCGTCCACCGGAGGACGGCGAGGGAACTCCCGTGCTCCGGCCGGCTCCGGCGGCACCCGCCCTCAGCACGAGAGCACCCGTTTCCCAGAGGAGGGACCCACATGCCAACGCGAAGCCGAGTTGTGGTGGCCGAGAAGTTCGGCGGACCCGACGTGATCACGATCGACGAGCGGGACATGCCCGATCTCGCGCCGGGCGGCGTGCGCGTCGCGGTGCGGGCGGCCGGCGTGAACCAGCTCGACGCCCGCCGCCGGACCGGCAGCCTCGGCGGCGAGGCGCCCGTCCCCCTCGGCGGAGCGTTCGCCGGGGTGGTCGTGGAATCCAACGACGCCGGCTGGGAGGTCGGCGAGGAGGTCATCGGCTGGGGCGCCGAGGCCGCCGCAGCGGACCTGGTCGACGTCACCGCCGACCGGCTCGCCGCCCGGCCCGGGGACATGGAGTGGGAACTGGCCGCCGGACTGCCGGCCGTGGGGCAGGCGGCGCTGTCCGCCCTCCAGGACTTCGATCTCGAGCCCAACGATGTCATCGTGATCCATGGTGCTGCCGGGGGAGTGGGTACAGCACTCATCCAGCTGGCCGTGACCCGCGGGCTGCGCGTCATCGCCACCGCCGCCGAGGAGAACCGGGAGTACCTGAGGGAGCTCGGGGCGGTGCCGGTCACCGAGGGCGACGATTTGTCCGGGCGCATCGAGGCCGCGACCGAGGGTGACCCGGTCGCGGCCTCAATCGATCTGCGCGGCACCCCCGAGACCGGTGAGTACGCCGACTCCCTGGAGGGCGCCGGCGGGGCGGCCATCACCCTGGTCCCCGAGACCCGCGACTCGCACGGCATCGCCATGCCCCTGGTGAAGCTCGGCTCCGCCCAGATGCTGGAGCTGCTCGACGCGGTGTCCGCCGGGCGGCTGAAGCTGCCGGTGGAAACGGTGCCCCTCGCCGACGTCGCGGAGGCCCACCGTCGTCTCGACGCCGACGAGGTGCGGGGTGCGCTGGTGCTCGACCTCTCGGACAATCCGCACCTGTGAGTGGAACATCCGTGTCACTGCAGGAAAAGACCGACGTAGCTATGCTGAACCCGTGACCTGAATCACGAGCTGCGCCTGATGGCCGAGGCACTTGGCGTCAGGGCGGACATGACGCAACCGGAGGAGCGACATGACTGACAATGACCAGATCCTGACCACCCGACAGGGACACCCCGTCCCCGACAACCAGAACACCCGCACGGTCGGCAACCGCGGACCGGCGACCCTGGAGAACTACCACTTCCTGGAGAAGATCTCCCACTTCGACCGCGAGCGGATTCCCGAGCGTGTGGTCCACGCCCGCGGCTTCGTGGCCTATGGCGAGTTCGAGGCCACCGGCAAGATCGGCGACGAGCCGGCCTCGAAGTACACCCGCGCCAAGCTGTTCCAGGAGGCCGGCAAGAAAACCGAGCTGGCCATCCGTTTCTCCACGGTCATCGGCGGCCGCGACTCCTCGGAAGTGGCCCGCGACCCCCGCGGCTTCGCGGTGAAGTTCTACACCGAGGACGGCAACTGGGATCTGGTGGGCAACAACCTGGCCATCTTCTTCATCCGGGACGCGATCAAGTTCCCGGACGTCATCCACGCCCTGAAGCCGGATCCGGTCACCTTCCGCCAGGAGCCCAACCGCATCTTCGACTTCATGAGCCAGTCCCCGGAGTCGATGCACATGCTCACCCACCTGTTCTCCCCGCGCGGTATCCCCGCCACCTACCGCCACATGGAGGGCTTCGGCGTCAACACCTACAAGATGGTCAACGCCGACGGTGAGACCGTTCTGGTCAAGTACCACTTCCACCCGCACCAGGGCGTCGCCTCCCTCACCGAGGAGGAGGCCGCCAAGGTCCAGGGACAGGACCTGGGTACGGCATCGAAGGACCTCTTCGAGGCCATCGAGCGCGGGGACCACCCGAAGTGGGACCTCTACGTGCAGATCATGGAGGACGGCTACCACGAGGAGCTGGACTGGGATCCGCTGGACGACACCAAGACCTGGCCCGAGGATCAGTTCCCGCTGCGCCACGTGGGCGTGATGACGCTCAACCGTAACGTCGAGGACTTCCACAACGAGAACGAGCAGATCGCCATGGGCACCGGCGTGCTGGTCGACGGCCTGGACTTCTCCGACGACAAGATGCTGGTCGGGCGCACCTTCAGCTACTCCGACACCCAGCGCTACCGCGTCGGCGGCAACTACCTGCAGCTGCCGGTGAACCAGCCCAAGGGCGTCAAGGGCCGGGTGCACACCAACCAGCGCGGCGGCGAGATGTCCTACGGGGTGGATCTGCACCCGGACCAGAACCCGCACGTCAACTACGAGCCCAGTATCCACAACGGGCTGCAGGAGTCGGAGAAGACCCCGAACTACCCGCCGGAGGTCACCGGGCAGCTGATGCGCGCGGAGCTGGACCGCACCAACGACTACCTGCACGCGCGCGGCCGCTACAACACCATGATGGACTGGGAGCGCGACGAGCTGGTCAAGGTCCTGGGTGGCATGCTCTCCGACTGTGAGCGCGACGTCCAGGAGCGCATGCTCTGGCACTTCTTCATGGTCCACGACGACTACGGCAAGCGCGTCGGCGAGATCATCGGTCTCACCGCCGACGACGTCAAGCACCTCAAGCCGCTGCCGAGGCAGACGTTCACCGACGACGAGAACAAGCGGCTCGAGAACCTCGGCGACAACGGTGATGTCATCGACCCGAAGCAGTGGGGCCAGCAGACGAGCTCGGTGATCAACCACCAGGCCACCGCCGAGGACGTCCTCAACGGCTCGCTGGGCAACCTGCCGCGCACCGGTGGCGACGAGGGATAACAGTCATTTCCGCGGGCAGGGAAACTGACGGCCGGCGGATGAGCTGAAGCGGCGGGAGAGGGACACGGTCCCGGTCCCGCCGCTTCACCCGTTTCGGCGCGCCGGACGAAGACACAGGAGGACAGAAGTGGCGGAGGAATTCGTCAACTGGTCGGGCAGCATCAGGTTCACGCCCTCGGACCGCGCGCAGCCGAAGAACACCCGGGAGGTCACCCGGCTGGTGACCGGGGCACGCAAGGCCTCACGCACCCTCCGCCCGGTCGGATCCGGCCACTCCTCCCAACCCGTCTTCAACACCGGCGACACCCTTGTGTCTCTGGACAGCATGAACGGGGTGGCGGACGCCGACCCGGAAAAACACCGGGCGCGCGTGCTGCCGGGCACCGGGCTGCACCAGTTGGGTAGACAACTGGCGAAGCACGGTCTGGCCATGGAGAACCTCGGCGACGTGGACTACCAGACCATCGCTGGGGCGATCGGCACCGCCACCCACGGCACGGGAATCGCCCTGGGCAATCTCTCCTCCACCCTGATCGGTGGCCGACTGGTCAACGGCCTGGGGGAGGAGGTCGCCTTCGGCGTGGACGCCGGGGAAGACCGGGAGCATGATCTGTTGCGCGCCGCCCAGGTCTCACTGGGCAGCCTGGGGATCCTGACCTCGCTGACCCTGCGGCTCGAGGAGTCCTACGAACTGCACCGGCAGAACTGGATCACCCACATCGACTGGGTGCTGGAGAACTTCGCCGAGCTGATCGAGACGAACCGCAGCGTGGACTTCTACTGGTATCCGCGCAGCGATCTCGCCCAGGTGCGCATGCTCAACAAACCCGGCGAGGAACCCGATCTCGTACCCGAGGGGCGGCTCAAGGAGGACCGGACGGGCCCCTCGTACGAGATCATCCCCAACGACCGGCACCTGCACTTCGAGGAAATGGAGTACATGCTCCCGCTGGACACGCAGTTGGAGGCGTTCCGGCAGGTGCGTGAACGCGTCAAGACACGGCATCGCGCCACCGTGGGATGGCGGGTGCTGGTGCGCACCATCGCACCGGACCGGGCGATGCTGTCCAACGCCCAGACGCGGCCCACGATGACCATCGCTCTGCTGCAGAACAACACGCTGGCGTTCCAGCAGTACTTCGACGACCTCGAACCGTTGTTCCGCCGCTTCGGTGGCCGGCCGCACTGGGGAAAGAAGCACTCGCTCAAGGGCGCCGAGCTCTACCTGGAATGGGGAACCTTCCAGCGGATCCGCCGCGAGATGGATCCCGGGGGAGTGTTCATGAACGACTACCTGCGCGAGCTGTTCGCGGAGACAGGGGAATGAGAACGATGAAACAGTCAGGCAAGAACACATCCGCCGGCCTGGGACGCACCACCTGGGTGTTCTCCGCGGGTTTCGCCCCCAGTCAGAGCACCGGCCGCGAGCCGGAGTTCACCTCACGCAACACACTGTGCCTGCTCAACACCGGGGACACCCCCGCCTGCGTGAGCCTGATGGTCTACCACGAGGACTCCGATCCGGTGGGGGCCTACGAGATCCGGGTGGAGCCGCGGCGCGTGAAACACCAGCGGATCAACGGCCTGATTGAACCGGAGGCGGTGCCGCTGGACGTCCCCTTGGGGCTGGTGCTGGAACCCGACGTCCCCGTGGTGGCACAGCTGTACTATCTGGACTCCCGCAACGGGGAGCTGACGGTCTCGCACCTGAATCCCGCCCCGCTCGATTGACAGGACACGGGGATACACCCAGGGACGCGAGAAGACCTCCCGGTTCCGTCCGGGAGGTCTTCGGCGTGTGCGGGGAGGGAGGGGGGATTAACCGCCGATGACGCCACAGGCGAGGCGGCTGCCCGCGTCACCGGTGCTCAACGTCTCATCATCGATGCCGTCGGTGGCGTAGCGCTCCGGGATATTCGCGTAGTTGTCGGGGTTGGAGTGGATCATCAGCGCCGAGCCGTCCTCATCCTCCAGGTCCGACAGGCTCAGCCGGTCGGTCTCGAAGGTGATCATCGCGTCCCCGGACTCCTTCACCAGCAGCTGCGGCAGGTCACCGGTGTGATTGGGGTGTTCGGACTCGTCGGAGCCGATGTGGCTGCCGGCGGACATAAAGTCACCGGTGTCGGCCGGATCGTCCGGGGCGGCGCTGTCCGGCTCGCAGGTGCCGATCTGGTGGATGTGGAGGCCGTAGAACCCCGGCTCCATCCCGGAGAGCTCGACGCCGATCTCCACGGCGCCGTCGGTCTCGTTGAACTCGGCGGTGCCCAGCTCCGAGCCGTCGGCGTTGTTCATGGTCGCGGTGAGCTCCGCGTCGTCGGCGGCGGCGGCGCTGGTCGTGGTCCCGTCGGTCTCCGTGGCGGTGTTGACGGGCTGGGTGGTCTGGTCGGCGGGGGAGTTGTCCATGGTGTCCTGCGCCTCGCCGTTGGTGGCGCAGGCGCTGACGGCGAGCAGTCCGACGGCTCCCACGGCGGCGGTGAGGACACGGGGCAGGGTTCTGGTGGTGGTCGATCGGGGCGTGATTCGCATGATGGCTCCTCTCGTGGATGACCCGGGCAAATGCGGGAAAGCCCACCATGCGGTGCAGCGACGTGCCTCGGCGGAATCTTTCCGGACCTGCTCGGCTCTCGTGTGCCCTCCACGCTACAGAGCATTCACCGCCGCGTCAGCGGTTTCACCCGGCCGGACGTAGTACGGTGCGGGTATGCACGACAGGCAGGCCGGTCGGCTGCGGGTGATCACCGGGCCGATGTTCGCGGGCAAGACCGAGGATCTGCTGCACCGCATCCGGGGTGCGAGACAGCAGGGGGACGACGTCGTCGTGGTCACCCACGCCCTCGACGACCGTTACGGACGACGGATCGTGGCCTCCCACACCGGGTTGAGCACTCCCGCCCACGCGGTCACTGACGCCGAGGCCGTCGCCGGACTGGCCCTGGCCCGGCCGGTGGATCTCGTCGCCGTCGACGAGGCCCAGTTCTTCGGTATCGGACTCGTCCCGGTGCTCAACCGGATCCTGGACGCGGGGATCCCGGTCGACATCGCGGGGCTGTGCATGACCTTCGACGGTGGACCCTACGAGCCGATCGCCACATTGATGGCGCACGCGGAGGAGATCACGAAACTCACGGCCGCGTGCGAGATCTGTGGGCGGGACGCGGCCTTCCACCAGCTCCGGCACCCCGAGGCGCACGCCGACGCCCGCGAATCGTCCGTCGCGCGCGTCGGTGGGGCGGAGATGTACGAGGCGCGGTGCCGCCGTCACTTCACCGGCTGACGGTTTCCCGGGCCATGGAACATCAGCGTTCGCGCAGCAGCGGGACGAAGCGGAAACCGCCGTGGTAGGTCACCCGCGGCGCTCCGGGGTGGTTCAGGCGGACCTTGATCATCAGGCCGGCCACCGGGATGACCAGGATGCCGCCCGCACCGAGCTGGTCGACCAGTTCGTCGGGGAGCTCATCGGCCTCGGCGGAGACGAGAATGCGGTCGAAGGGGCCGTCGTCGGGGAGACCGAACACCTCCGGGACGGCCTGCCGGATCTCCGCGTTGGACAGCTCCAGCCGGGCCAGGTTGTCCCGGCCGAACTCGGTCAGCTGGGGAATACGTTCCACGCCGGTGACCTGGCCCGATTCTCCCACCAGACGGGACAGCAGGGCGGTGGTCCAACCGGAGCCGCAGCCGATGTCGAGGACGCGGTCACCCGCGCGCACCTCAAGGAGTTCGAGCATGGTGGCCACGGTGGTCGGCTGGGAGTTGGTCTGGCCGTGGCCGATGGGCAGCGGGACGTCCTGTCCCGCGTGCGGGCGCTGCCGGGGCGGCAGGAACCCGGTACGGTCGATGTCGCGCATCGTCGCCCGGAGCCGCAGGCGATCCGCCGGTTGTCCGTGCGTCATGTCGTCCCTTCCCCGGCCTCGTCGGAGCTGGGCCGGCAGGAGGAGCTGATATGTGACCCATGCTACAACTGCGGTCATCCGATTCCAAGGCTCCGTCGACCGCGGAAACCCGTTGCCGGGGATGCGGGGACGTGGCTACTCTGAGGGCGTGGAACTGCGCATTCAACCCGGGGACATCACGACCATCGAGGTCGACGCCGTCGTCAATGCGGCAAACTCCAACCTGCTCGGCGGCGGAGGAGTCGACGGGGCGATCCACCGGCGCGGAGGCCGCGCGATCCTGGCGGAGTGTCGGCGCTTGCGGGCCGGGAAGCTACCGGACGGCCTGCCGGCGGGACAGGCGGTGGCCACCACCGCAGGCGAGCTGCCCGCACGCTGGGTGATCCACACTGTTGGTCCCGTATACGCCAAGGGCGAAGACCGTTCGGATATCCTGGCCTCCTGCTACCGCGAATCGCTGCGGGTGGCCGCGGAGCTGGGGGTGGCAACCGTCGCGTTCCCGGCGATCTCGGCCGGTGTGTACGGCTGGCCCATGGTCGACGCCGCACGCATCGCCGTGAACACCGCCGCGGCCATGACCGACGAGGTCGGCGGGGTGGTGCGCCAGGTCATTTTCGTTCCGTTCGGCGACGAGGCCGAGGCGGCCTTCCGCACCGCCGTGGACCACTTCGGGTGAGCGGAGGACACCAGGAGATACGGGGAAAGGTGCACGGGCATCGACCATACGCCTTTCAGATGGCGGCTGCACTTGGCTACCGTTGCCCCGCTTTCGCAGTGGCCGCATCGATAACGCGCTCCAGGGCAGGGTAACCAGGCACTCGGAGCCGACGGGCCGGCGGACGCTACTTCGCCTGATCGGCCTTGATCAGATCGGAGGCGCGCTCACCCATGAGCATGCAGGTGATGTTCGGGTTGACCGCCACCAGCTGCGGCATGGCGGAGGCGTCCACCACGCGCAGGCCGCGCACGCCCTTGACCCGCAGCTGCGGATCCAACGGAGACATCTCGTCGTCCACGGCGCCCATGCGGCAGGAACCGGCCGGGTGGTAGACGGTGTTGTGGGTCTTGGACACGTACTCCGCGATGTCGGCGTCGGACTGCACATCCTCGCCGGGGAAGAGCTCCCGCCCGGCGTACTCCGACATGGCGGGCTGGGCAACGATCTCACGGGCGAGCTTTATCCCCTCGACCGCGATGCGCATGTCGTAGCCCTCCGAATCGGTGAAGTAGCGCGGATCGACCTTCGGCTTGTCCCGGAAATCGCAGGAGCGGAGACGCACGGTGCCGCGGGACTTCGCATGCGTGATGTTCGGAGTCAGCGCGAAGCTCTCGTCGGCGGTGGGGTAGCCGTGACGACGGGTGTGCATGTCGAAGGGCACCGATCCGTAGTGCATCATCAGATCCGGGAGATCGATGTCCTCATCGACCTGAGAGAAGATGCCGATCTCCCACCACTGGGTGGCCTCCCGGGTCATCGGGACCTTGGACTCCCAGGAGATCACGGCCTCCGGGTGGTCCTGCAGGTGGGAGCCCACGCCGGGGGAGTCGACGAGGGCTTCGACACCGACCTCCGCGAGGTGCTCGGCCGGACCGATACCGGACAGCATTAGCAGCTTCGGGGTGTCGATCGCCCCCGCGGAGACGATGACCTCCCGGTTCGCCTTGATCATGGAGGTGCGGCCGAAGGGATTGTCGAGGTACTCGATGCCGGTGGCACGCTTGTCCTCGTCGAACAGGATCCGGGCGACCTGACGGTCCGTGAGGATGTCGAGGTTCTCCCGCTCCAGAATCGGGTGCAGATAGGACACTGAGGAGGACGACCGGGTGCCGTCCGCCTTCGAGTTGATCTGGAAGAAATCGGCGCCCTTGACGACCGTCTCCCCCTCGTTGAACGGGGTGCGCGGAATACCCTGCTGTTCGCAGGCGTCCAGGAGAGCCACACCCAGCTGGTCCTTCGGTGGAACACTCATCAGGTGGACCGGACCGTCGTGGCCATGGTGCTCACCTGCCCGGTCATTGGTCTCCAGGCGCTTGATCAGCGGCAGGATGATTTCAGCGTTCCAGCCCTCCGCCCCGAGCTCCTCCCAGAGATTCATGTCCTCCGCCGGCGGGTGGAAGGCGATGCAGGAGTTGTGCGAGGAACAACCTCCGAGCACTTTGGCCCGGGAGTGGCGCATGAAGGAGTTTCCGTTCTCCTGCGGCTCGATCGGGTAATCCCAGTCCAATCCCGATTCCAGTAGTTCCGGCCAACGCTTGAGCTGCAGCACCTCGTCCTTGTCGGTGTCCGTCGGGCCGGCCTCGACCAGCGCGACGGAAACGTTCGGGTCCTCACTGAGGCGTGCCGCGACCACGGCTCCCGAGGATCCGCCGCCGACGACGATGTAGTCGTAGCTCTGCTCCGGGTTCTGCTCGGTGTTCTTTACCGTCAAGATGTCTTTCCCTTTCAGTTGTGGGTGCCGTTCCGCGGGTAAGGAACAGCACGTTGGTTTTGCTTGGGGTTGTTGCCCCTGTTACGGCGGATGGAATCCCCTAGTGCTTCTCCGGGAACCAGCCGGACACCGCGGGTTCCGTGTTCTGGTAGATATGCTTGGCCTCGCGGTACTCCTCGAGGCCGGTCGGTCCCAGTTCACGCCCCACGCCGGACATCTTGAAACCGCCCCACTCGGCCTGCGGTAGGTAGGGGTGGAAGTCGTTGATCCAGATGGTGCCGTGGCGCAGGCGGCGCGAGACCCGGTTGGCGATGCCCGCGTCCGAGGTCCACACCGCGCCGGCGAGACCGTATTCCGTGTCATTGCCGAGCGCGACAGCCTCCTCCTCGGTGGAGAAGGTCTCGACGGTGATGACCGGGCCAAATCCCTCCTCCACGACAACCGCCATTCCTGAGGCGCACCGGTCGAGCACCGTCGGCGCGTAGAAGAAGCCCTTCTCGTGCTCCGGGCCGCCCCAGTGGCCGCCCGTGCGCAGCCGGGCCCCGGCCGCGATGCCGCGATTGACATAGTCGGTGACCTTGTCCCGGTGCTCCGCGGAAACCAATGGTCCGGTCTCCGCCTTCTCGTCGAAGGGGCCGCCCATGACGATCCCCTCGGCGCGGCGAACCAGTTCGTCGACGAACTTCTCCGCGATGGTGTCCTGGACGATCAACCGGGCACCGGCGGAGCAGACCAGGCCGGAATCCAGGAAACCGGCGTTCAGAGCGTTGTCCAGCGCGGCGTCGAAATCGGCGTCCGCGAAGACGATGTTCGGGTTCTTTCCGCCGAGCTCGAGGGCGACCTTCTTGATGGTGCGTGAGGCGGATTCGGCGATCTTCCGGCCGGTCACCAGACCACCGGTGAAGGAGACCAGGTCGACGTCCGGGTGGGAGGACAGGGGGGCGCCCACGGTGCCACCGTCGCCAAGCACGAGGTTGGCGACGCCCGCTGGCAGACCTAGCTGGTCGAGCACGTCGATGATGAGGATCGTCGTGTGCGGAGTGAGTTCGGCGGGCTTGATCACGAAGGAATTTCCGGCGGCCAGTGCTGGGGCGATCTTCCATGCTGCCTGAAGCAGCGGGAAGTTCCACGGGGTGATCATGCCGCAGACACCGATCGGCTCGTAGACGACGCGGGAGATCACGGAGTCGTCCCCTGCGTCGACGAGACGGCCGGGGTGCTGGTCGGCGATCTTCCCGAAGTAGCGGAAGCAGGAGATGATGTCATCCATGTCGCCCTCGGCCTCGACCAGGCGCTTGCCGGTGTCGAGCGCTTCGGCGCGCGCGAATTCGTCTTTGCGTTCGGTCAGGGCGTCCGCGACCCGGAACAGGAAATCACCGCGTTCGGCTGCCGGGCGGTCAGCCCACACGCGGGAATCGAAAGCGCGCCGGGCGGCGGCGATGGCGGCCTCGGTGTCTGCCGTCGCCGCCTCGGAGACGACCCCGACGGTGGAACCGTCGGCAGGGCAGATCACGGTGCGGGTTTCTCCGGAGGATGAGGACTCCCACTTCCCGTCAATGTAGAGGGTGGCGGTGTCGTGGCGTTGTTCAGTCATGTTGTGCCTCCGTTATGGGTTCTGTGGGTTGGGGTATGGGGCGGTGCCGAAGTCCATGGGAGGGGCGTCGGGATCGATCTGATCGGTGTCGACCCACTCCTCCGGTGCACCGGCGTGAACCTCCCGGGTGGGAGTGCCGCGGACTCCGGTCAGGGACATGTAGGTCAGGTGGGCGTCGTAGGCGTCGAGGATGTCGGAGATGACTTGTTCCTTGGAGTAGCCCATGATGTCGCGGCCCTGGGAACCCGTGAGGGAGAAGACCTCGAGCTTGAAGTACACGTCTTCGACCGCAGAGAGGTTGACCGCGAAGCTCGGGACGGAACAGGCGACCGGGTAGGCCTGGTACTTGAAGTTGTCCTGATCCGGGAACTTGACCACCAGATCCACGTAGGGGATCGGATAGTCGGGGTGTTCGCCCCGGTGACAGGAGACGTCGACGCCGAGTGTCTCCAGTTCTGCGGCGACTTCCTCGACCGCTGGGGCGGCCACGTTTTCCACGTATTTGGTCACCTGCCCGGCTGAGGGGAAAGACATTCGGCGGAGGAGCCGCTGACGCCAGTTGCTGCGGCCACCGGCGTCGCGCATGCGACCCGAGAGCGCACCAGCCAGCGAGGCCTGTCGTGAATCGAGGGCGTACCGCTCGGACTGCAGCACCCGCCAAACACTGATCATCAGGAGGTAGATGACCACCGAGAACGGCAGACCGATCAGCACAGTGGCCGCCTGCAGCGTGTAGACACCATCGATCAACAGCATCACCAGCGTCAGCGCACCGGTCAGCACCGCCCAGACGATACGCAGCCACGGCGCCCCGTCAGAGTCGGTGGCCGAGGGCTTCGACGTCATGTTGGCCATCACGAGGGACCCGGAGTCCGCGGAGGTGACATAGAAGAGCATGCCGGTGATCACTGCCAGGGCGACCGTGAAGGTGGTGCCCGGGTGTTGTGCCAACAGGTTGAAGAAGCCGGATTCCGGGGTATTGACGGCCATCTCGAGGAAGGCCCGGTCCCCGTCCCGGAAGAACCCGAGGGCAGCGTTGCCGAAGATGGAGGTCCACAGCAGGATGAAGCCGAAGGGGATCAGAAGCACACCGAGGACGAACTGCCGCAGAGTGCGGCCGCGGGAGATACGCGCCAGAAACAGGCCGACGAAGGGAGCCCAGGCGATCCACCACGCCCAGAAGAACAGGGTCCAATCAGCCAACCACTGGTCCGCCGCGTAACCCGGGGCACCGTCGGTATAAGCGAAGGTGTTCAGCATCATCGACGGGAAACGGCTGAAGAAATCACCGATATTCTGGACCAGCGCGTTGAGTAGATCGGTGGTTTTCCCGGTGAACAGCACCCACAGCATCAGCGCAACGGCCAGAACGACGTTGAGCTCCGACAGGCGCCGGATTCCGCGGTCCACACCGGACACAGTGGACACAATGGTGACGATGACGGACAGGGCGATCAAGCCAATCTGGACGGCAGTGGTGGTGGGGATGTCGAAGAGATAGGACAAACCGAAGTTCAGGAACACCACGCCGATACCCAACGAGACAGCGATGCCGAAGATGGTGCCGATGGTGGCGAAGATCTCGACACCGTGCCCCGCCGCACCGTGGATCCGGCGGCCGAAGACCGGAGCCAGCGCCGAGCGGATGCTCAGCGGCAGGTGATAGCGGTAGGCGAACAGTCCGAAGGCCATGCCCATCAGCGCATACATTGCCCAACCTGGGATGCCGTAGTGAAACATCGTCCACAACGGGGCCATACGTGCGGCATCTTCGGACAGTGGCGCACCCTCTGGCGGGGTGAGGTAGTTGGTGGCCGGACCGGAGATGCCGAAGAACATCAGGTCAACGCCGATGCCAGCGGCGAAGAGCATCGCCGCCCAGGTGAAGGGATTGAACTTCGGGGTGGAGTGGTCCGGGCCCATCTTGGTGTTTCCGACCCTTGAGAAAGCCACGACCAGCACGAAGACTACAACGAGTCCGGCGGTGAGAATGTAGTACCAGCCAAGATGTGTGGCGACCCAGTCCATGGCGCCAAAGATCACTACCTCAGCCTGCCCGGGGGCGAGCCACGCCCACAGGACGAAGGCGATGATGAGGGTCGCTGAGGTCACGAACACCGGCCAGTTGACCGGAGAGCGTGATCTCTCTATTGAAGGTTTTTGATTGGACACCCCGTCGTCAGCACCTTCGAGGACGTCGTTCGGCGGGTGGGGATCAACCGTGGTCATGAGTTCCTCCTCTTGAAATACCACGCTCACCGCCCCATGTACCTGCGGTGAGAAGACTTTCAGAAGATTGTCAGACCCGAACAACTGTAGGTAAGGCGGATAAATAGAACTATTTGCTATTGCGTTGAGCAATGGCCGATCTGTTCTGACTCTCACCCCAAAATGTGGCTCTGCGTGGGAATTTGACTTATAAGGGCGTAGTTTGCTTGGGATTTCCGTAATTACCCCCTAAAGGGGGCGGGTGGCAGATGATTTTCTGGAGGAAAATGCCTCGGCGCGATAAGGGGGATTGCCGGCCCTCGGGGTGGCTGCGCACCTTTATGAGATGGCGGTGGTTCATGAACTGCAATCGACGCCTGTTTCTCCGTGTCCCGGCGCGATGAGACGTGGCAAGTTGTGGATGGCGCAGGCGCATCGCCACTTCCACGAGCGGGTGGCTTCGGTGCAGTAACGCGACCGCGCGCGAGCGTGTCCCGCGCTCCTGCCAGATTCCGTGCTTGCGCAGGTAGGTGTGCATGCGTGTGCCAGGCGCCCCTGAGGAGAGGTGGCCAGGCAATGTGAACGGGCGGGATGCAGGGAGGTCCCGGCAGACGATGGCGGGAGCAACGTGTTTTGCCTGGCGATGCCGGGCTGAAGGGGCCTACCCGAACTCGCGCAGATACAGCAGCATCGCGCCGCCGCCGTCGGGCTCGATGTTGGTGAAACCGTGCCGTTCGTAGAAGCGCCGGGCCTCAGTGTCGGGGGCGTCGACGCCGATGTGCATCTCCTCGCAGCCGTGGGCCCGCACGAGCCGGAGCAGCTCGTCCAGAATCCGGCCGCCGATGCCCTCACTGCGGCGTGCAGGTTCGACGTAGAGCTCCTCGAGCTGTGCGAGGGGGCCGTCGTGGTAGGGGGTCGGGCGCAGCGTCGCGAATGCGAAGCCGACCGCTTCCTCCCCGCCGGCCAGGAGAACGATGACATCGTCGCGGGCTAGGAGCGTCTCGAAGCGCCGCGCGAACTCGACCGCCGCGGGTTCGGGTACCCCGAACTCGGCGTTGAACCGGTGGAGCAGCGTGCCGACGGTCCTCGCGTCGGCCGCCGTGGCCTGACGGATCATGGCCACATTTTACCGGAGGACCGTGACCGCGGCAGGATGTCGTCACTTGTCCGGTCCGCCGCGGGTGGAAAGGGAAACGACCCCGGCGGGATGCCACCGGGGTCGTTTCCGGAATTCACTCCCTGGGGGAGTGGTCCATCAGCTGTGTCAGCTCCTCAGCTTCTCCTCCTCCGCCTGCCGGGGCGAGACCTCGTCGCGATCCGGGTCCACGGCGCGCTCGCGGCGCGGATCATTGGACATGCTGGGCACCTGGCTGGACGGGGTGGCGTCATCGTCCCAACGCAGGAACGCGGCGACCCCGCCGGGCAGCTCGGTGAACTCGTCGTCCACCGCGTACACGCCCGCATCGGTCTGGATCGCCTGGTAGAGCAGCTCCTCGATGTTCTCGGGCTCCTGGCCCGGGATGAAGATCAGCTCGTCGACCTGGCCGCGCTGCAGCACCTCGGCCACCCGGGCACCACCCGAGACGGAACCGATGTCGCGGCCCTGGGTCTCCTGGAAACGCTCATCCAGCTCCCGCTGGCTGTTGTCGATGTATTCCTGGGTCGCCTTCGCCAGTTCCTCGCGGAAGGAGTCCCGCTCAAGACTGACCCCGCGGGTGCCACCGGAGAGGGTGACCAGCCGGTCGAGCACCTCGCGCTTGAGCTCGGCCTTGAGCAGACCCTGGGCCCGGACATCGCCGGTGAGCAGCACCATGTGCGGCTTGCGCTCCGCCACCAACTTGTTCACGGCCTCGGCCACGGCCTCGGCGTTGCGCTCCCAGGAGTCCTCGACGCGGGCCTCGAAGTTGTCGGAGCGCCAGCCGTGCCCCGAATGGCCGGAGTCGGCACCGGAGGAGCGGGTCTTGTGCAGTTCATCGTGACCGCCGTCGACGGTGAGCTCATCACCCCGACCATTGGCGCTCTTGGACAGGTTCGGGTCCTCGGGGGCGCGCAGGTGCAGATCCGCACCCGCCCGGTCGACCTCGATGAGCAGCTGACTGACGGCGTACGGGGTCAGCTGCAGCAGGGGCAGCAGCTTCGGCCGGTCGCCCCAGTGGGCCAGCTCCTGATGCGGTGGGACGGGCAGCACACGATCGAGCACGATCTCGGAGTCGGTGGCCAGGATCGCCCGACCGTGGCGACCGCCGATCGACGGCTGGCGGAGAATGCTCTCCTCGATCTCATCGAGGATTGCCCGTGGCGCGCCCTCCTCAGCGACCTGTGAACGGAACTGCTGCCACCGGGTTTCAAGCTCTGAAGCGGCGGTGGGGTCTGTTCGGGTGGTGTCGAGATAGACGGACAGGAAAGGACCGTCATTGTTCTCGAGTGCGGACTTGAGCCAAGGGAGCTTCACGTTGACCTCCTCGATTGTTGTTCAGCGGGGTCGAAACGCCTCTGCTACGGTCGCCCGACCGCCGCTTTTGTAACCCCCATGTTGCACACATCGGTGGGCACTGACAAGGTTTTGGTCTCTGACCTGGATCGATGTTGGCATTGACGGTAGCCCCTCTCGAAAAGGTGGTCCCTGACACAGTCCGGGGGAACTTTCGCCGGGGTCTGGCCCGTTGGCCGGGTATGAAGGCAATTGGATTTCATGGGACAGGCGGACCGGAGGTCCTCGAGGTCGTCGATCTGGAGGACCCCGCGCCGCGCGAGGGAGAGATCCTGATCCGCGCCCACGCCGCCGCGGTGAACCCGACCGACACCGTCGGCCGCGCCGGGCAGCGAGCGGCCGGCAACCACCGGCCGCCCTTCGTGCCGGGCATGGACGCCGCCGGGGTGGTCCGGGAGATCGGTTCGGGGACGCGCACCGACCTCGAGGTCGGCGACGCGGTGATGGCGGTCGTCGTGCCGAGTGGTTCTCACGGCGCCTACTCCGAGCTGCTCGCGGTTCCGGCGGACTCGGTCGTCTCCGCCCCGCGCGGAGCGGATCACGTGGAGGCCGCGACCCTACCGATGAACGGGCTCACCGCCCGGCTCGCGCTCGACACCCTCGGGCTGTCCGCCGGAGACGTGATCGCCGTGACAGGCGCTGCCGGGGCGATGGGCGGTTACGTCGTGCAGCTGGCCAAGGCGGACGGTCTGACCGTGGTGGCGGATGCGGCCGAGAAGGACGAAGAGCTCGGGCGCTCGCTCGGGGCCGACGTCGTGCTGCGGCGCGGCGACGGCTTCGCGGATCTGGTGCGCGAGCGGTACCCCGACGGCGTCGACGGGGGCGTCGACGGGGCTCTGCTGCTCGAGCGGTTCGCCCCCGCGGTCCGCGACGGCGGGACGATCATCACCATCCGCGGCTACGATGAACCCGGTGAACGGGGCATCACCTTCCGCCCCATCCTCGTGGTGGACTACGCCCGCGAGCGGGAGAAGCTGGACATACTGCGCGAGCAGGCTGAACAGGGGATTGTCTCCCTCCGCGTGGCGGATGTGCTGCCGAAGGAACAGGCTCCGGAGGCGCACCGGCGCCTGGAGGCGGGCGGGGTACGCGGTCGTCTTGTACTGACTTTCTGAGCCTTCTGACGCCCGTTGCCCGGGCGGACACCGAAACGACACCGAAACCTTGTCATCTCGAGGGCGATGCATGGCAGCCCAGAGGGAGAAGGGCTAGGGTTGTGGCATGTCGCGAAAAAGTCTCCTGGAGTGGCCGGTAATCCGGCAGCTGCGGTCGGGCGATGCATTCGGCCGCGGCGAAAACGTCCAGTCCCAAAAGTCCAAGGACCTCACCGCGCGCACCACCACCGCCGACCGGGTCGTCCAAAGTGTCTGCCCGTACTGCGCCGTCGGCTGCGGCCAGCGGGTCTTCGTCAAGGATGAGAAGGTCATCCAGATCGAGGGGGATCCGGATTCACCGGTCTCCCGCGGCCGCCTGTGCCCGAAGGGCTCCGCCAGTGAGCAGCTCGTGAACTCCTCGAGCCGTCAGACCGAGGTGCTCTACCGTGCGCCCAAGGCGAAGGAATGGCAGCGACTCGACGTCGACACCGCCATCGACATGATCGCCGACCGGTTCATGGAGGCCCGTCGCAACGGCTGGCAGGACACCGATGATCAGGGCCGTCCGATCAACCGCACCATGGGCATCGCAGGCCTCGGTGGAGCGACCCTCGACAATGAGGAGAACTACCTCATCAAGAAGCTGTTCACCGCCGCCGGCGCGATTCAGCTGGAAAACCAGGCCCGCATATGACACTCCGCCACGGTTCCCGGTCTGGGAACCTCGTTCGGACGCGGCGGCGCCACCCAGTCGCTGCAGGATATGGCGAATGCTGACTGCATCGTCATTCAGGGATCCAACATGGCCGAAAACCACCCGGTGGGCTTCCAGTGGGTGACGGAGGCCAAGGCACGGGGCGCCAAGGTCATCCACGTTGACCCGCGGTACACCCGTACCTCGGCCGTGTCGAACCGGCACATCGCCCTGCGTGCCGGTTCGGACATCGTGCTGCTCGGTGCGCTGATCAACTACGTGCTCAGCAACGATCTGTGGTTCAAGGAGTACGTGCTCGCGTACACCAATGCGGCCACGATCATCCGTGATGAATTCCGGGACACCGAGGACCTCGAGGGACTGTTCTCCGGCTATGACCCGGAGACCGGGGAGTACGACCTGGAGTCCTGGGCCTACAAGGCCCGGGGGGATCAGGCGGAGGCCGTCGGCGAGTGCAACGACGACGGCGCGGAGATGGCGGAGGAGGCCCGGCCCCACGCCTATGGTGCAGGTGGCCCCAAGGTCGAATCCTGGCGCTTCGAGACAGACGAGACGCTGGAGGATCCGAACACCGTCTTCCAGATCCTCAAGCGCCACTACTCCCGCTACACGCCGGAGATGGTGGAGGAGGCCTGCGGTGTCCCGCGGGAGGACTTCGAGTACCTCGCCCGCACGATCACCGAGAACTCCGGACGCGAGCGAACCACCTGCTTCGCCTACGCCGTCGGCTGGACCCAGCACACCCTGGGCGCGCAGTTCATCCGCACCTCGACAATTCTCCAGCTTCTGCTGGGTAATGTCGGCCGTCCGGGCAGCGGCATCATGGCGCTGCGCGGACACGCCAGTATCCAGGGCTCGACCGACATCCCGACGCTGTTCAACCTGCTGCCCGGCTATCTTCCGATGCCGAGCGTGGAGGAACAGACGCTGGAGGAGTACGTCCGCGACATCGCCTCACCGGAGCAGAAGGGCTTCTGGTCGAATGCGGACGCCTACACCGTCAGCCTGCTCAAGTCGTGGTTCGGCGACGCGGCCACCGAGGACAACGACTGGGGCTACAAGTTCCTGCCGAAGATCAACGGCGCCCACGACACGTACCACACCACGATGGCCATGATCGAGGACAAGGTCGACGGCTACTTCGTCTTCGGCCAGAACCCGGCGGTGGGCTCCGCCCACGGCCGGATGCAGCGCGAAGGTCTGTCCCACCTGAAGTGGCTGGTCGTCCGCGACTTCCAGCTGATCGAGACGGCCACCTTCTGGAAGGACAGTCCCGAGATCGAGACGGGCGAGCTGCGCACCGAGGACATCGACACCGAGGTGTTCTTCATGCCAGCCGCCACCCACGTGGAGAAGGCGGGTACCTTCACCCAGACGCAGCGTATGCTGCAGTGGCGCCACAAGGCGGTCAATCCGCCGGGAGACGCCAAGAGTGAGCTGGAGTTCTTCTACAAGCTCGGCCAACGTATCCGCGCCAAGGTGGCGGACTCCACGGATCCGCGTGATCTGCCGCTGCAGTCGGTCACCTGGGACTACCCGACCGACGAGCACGGCGATCCCGACGCCGAGGCGGTGCTGGCCGAGATCAACGGCCACCACCTCACCGGCGAGAAGGCTGGGCAGCCGCTGTCCGCCTTCACCGAGATGAAGGCCGACGGCTCAACCTCGGGCGGCTGCTGGATCTACACCGGGGTCTACGCCGACGGCGTCAACCAGGCCGCCCGGCGCAAGCCGGGGCGCGAGCAGAACGAGACCGCACTCGAGTGGGGCTGGGCCTGGCCCGCCAACCGGCGCATCCTCTACAACCGCGCCTCCGCTGATCCTGAGGGCAAGCCGTGGAGTGAGCGCAAGAAGTACATCTGGTGGGACGCCGAGCAGGGCAAGTGGGTAGGCGACGACGTGCCGGACTTCCCGGTCGGTCTCGCTCCGGACTCCCGTCCGGACCGGGACGCCACCGGTGTCGCCGCACTCTCGGGCATTGACCCGTTCATCATGCAGGCCGACGGCAAGGGCTGGCTGTATGCCCCCAAGGGCACGATCGACGGTCCGTTGCCGACGCACTACGAGCCACAGGAGTCGCCGGTCGACAACCCGCTGTACGCGCAGCAGGCGAACCCGGCCCGGCTGATCTTCCCGCGCGAGGACAATCTCAGTGCGCAGAGCGCCGGGGCCGCCGGCACGGACGTCTACCCGTTCATCTTCACCACCTACCGGCTGACCGAACACCACACGGCCGGTGGAATGAGCCGCTGGCTGCCGTACCTGTCGGAGCTGCAGCCGGAGATGTTCTGCGAGATCTCCCCGGAGCTGGCGGAGGAACGCGGTCTGGAGAACTACGGCTGGGCCACGATCATCTCGCCGCGTACCGCCATCGAGGCGAAGGTGCTGGTCACTGAACGTGTCAAGGCGTTGAAGGTCGGCGGGAAGACCTTCCACCAGATCGGCCTGCCGTATCACTGGGCGAACGGCGACAATGCCGTGGTCAGCGGCGACTCCGCCAACGATCTACTGGGCGTGACGCTGGATCCGAATGTCCAGATTCAGGAGTCCAAGATCGGTGCCTGCGATATCCGGCCGGGTCGCCGTCCGCGGGGCAAGGACCTGCTCAAGCTCATTGACGAGTACCACGAGCGGGCAGGACTGACGACCGAAACCAGCAACGAGAAGGTGACCGATCCGGAGGCCGAATTGGAATCCGGGAACGACGACGGGAAGGAGAAATAGATGACGATCAACCCGTTGATCGAGACGCCCACGCACATCCAATACGGGGACGAGGCACAGCCGCGCAAGGGTTTCTTCACGGACACCTCGATCTGCATCGGCTGCAAGGCCTGTGAGGTCGCCTGCAAGGAGTGGAACCAGAACCCGGTGGACTCGGACTTCAAGCTGTCGGAGTCGTCCTACGACAACACCGAGTCTCTCGGTGCCGACACCTGGCGGCACGTGGCCTTCGTCGAGCAGGGGAAGGACCGCCTCGAGGAGGCCCGCGAGTCCGGCCGCAAGCTGGTCGGTCTGGGCATGCCGTCCATCGGCTCGCCGGCCGAGCAGAAGCAGGATCTCAGCGACGTCGACACGACTCCGCCGGACACCCCGGACTTCCGCTGGCTGATGTCCTCGGACGTGTGCAAACACTGCACTCACGCCGGTTGCCTGGACGTCTGTCCGACCGGTGCGCTCTTCCGCACCGAGCACGGCACCGTCGTCGTCCAGGACGACGTCTGCAACGGTTGCGGCACCTGTGTCGCCGGCTGCCCCTTCGGCGTGATCGAGCGCCGCTCCGATGGCGGGGTGAGCGTGAAGGAGGACCGCAGCCAGGCCCCGCAGGAGGAGGACTTCATCCCGGGCGCGGACGACACGAAGCACAACGTCGGCGTCGCCCAGAAGTGCACCCTGTGCTACGACCGCATCAAGGACGGCCAGACCCCGGCGTGCGCCCAGGCCTGCCCGACCACCTCCATCAAGTACGGCGAGCACGACGAGCTGCTCGAGATCGCCCAGGCGCGGGTGGCCGAGCTGCACGCGCAGGGCATGACCGAGGCGCGCCTCTACGGCGCGAACCCCGAGGACGGCGTCGGTGGCACCGGCTCCATCTTCCTGCTGCTCGATGAACCCGAGGTCTACGGTCTTCCGCCGGATCCGCGCGTGCCCACCGCTGACCTGCCGCAGATGGCGAAGAAGGCCGGTGTCGCGGCACTGGGCATGCTGGGGGCCGTGGCCGGTGCGTTCCTGATGGGAGGCCGCAAGTGACGACCTCCCGTTTCGACAGCCTCCGGCCACCGGAGAAGTCCCGCAAGCGCCGGGACGGCGGAAAGAAGAAGAAACGCAACGCATGGCTCGGCTCGGGCGGAGACGGTTCCCGTCCGATGCCGATGGTGCCGGAGGCGGAGTTCTCCTCCTACTACGGCCGCCAGGTGGTCAAGGCTCCGCCGTGGGAGAACCCCATCGCGATCTACCTGTTCCTGGGGGGCGTGGCCGGCGGTTCCGCGCTGCTCAGCGTGGGTGGACAGCTGACCGGGCGCACGAAACTGCGCCGCAACGGCCGACTGGCCGCGCTCGGTGGAGCCGCGCTCGGCTCGCTGGCCCTGGTCGCGGATCTCGGCCGTCCCGAGCGGTTCCTCAACATGCTGCGCACCTTCAAGCTCAGCTCCCCGATGAGCGTGGGTTCCTGGATCCTGGTCAGCTTCGCCACGCCCGCGGGGGTGGCCGCGGTCGCTGAGCTTGACGACATGACCGGCCGGAAGGTACCGCTGCCGAAGTTCGCCCGGAACATCCTGCACAAGCTGTCCGGTCCGGCCGGGCTCGCCTCCGGTGCCCTCGGTGCGCCGCTGGCGGTCTACACCTCGGTACTGCTGTCGGACACCGCGGTGCCGACGTGGAACGCGGCGAAGGACCACCTGCCGTTCGTGTTCGTCAGCTCCGCCAGCCTGGCCTCCGGCGGTCTGGCCATGATCACCACCCCGGTGGAGGAGGCGGGTCCGGCCCGCGCCCTCGCGGTGGCGGGGGCGGTCGGCGATGTCGTCGCCACCCGCACCATGGACGCGCAGATGGACCCCGTCGCCAATGAGCCGATGCACCAGGGCAGGCCCGGGAAGTTCCTCCGCCTGAGCGAGAAGCTGGTCATCGGCGGCGGACTGGGCGCGCTACTGGGGGGCCGCAACCGCATCGTCGCCGCCGCCTCCGGTGCCGCCCTGTTGGCCGGTTCCGCGCTGACGCGATTCGGCGTCCTGCACGCCGGCCTGAACTCGGCGAAGGACCCGCGCTACACCGTCGAGCCGCAGAAGCGCCGCCTGGCGGAGCGGCAGGCGCAGGGCAAGGTCGCCGACTCCATCACCACCGTCCGGTAAGACGGGCCGTTCCCGCGGGAACGGCTGCCGACGGAGCGCGCTTCCACTTCCGGGGACGCGCCCTTTCGTCATGTCCGGGACCGGGAGGGGTCACCGCAAAAAATCAGAATAATGGGAGGTGGGGCCGGCGTCATGGCTGGCGCCCATGGGCTTGCTCTGCCCGCCCGCACCACCCGCCGCGACATGTGGAAGCGCCTCGTGGAACGTCACGGTGTGGTGGGCGCCCCCTTTGATGAGCGCGTCGGCTGGCCGGTCGGTGACTTCCTCTTCCACTACAAGGCGGACAACACCACCTTCACCGTGAAGATCCGCCAGGCCGGTTTCCACGACTCCCTGGACACGAGACCCGTCTGCTGCAGCTCTTCGACGACCTCGTGGGACACCAGATTCTGCCGCCGTTCCACTGACCGTGCCGGGCGGGAGGGGCGCAGCGGGACACCCCACGCTTCGGGTGATGTCATCCCGATTCAAACGAGTGGGAATCTACTCAAAGCGTGGGGGAGTTGTTGTGCCCCGGAGCTTATTGGGCGGTGGGGTCCGGTGCTGTGCGGGTCTGAAGGGGTCGCACGGAGAATCCGCTGTGCCGCGCCTACTTCACGGTCACGGTGCCCTGCCCGGCGACGGTCTCGCCGATGACGGGGTAGCCGGGGACCTCGCCGATGACCAGCAGCCCGCCGGAGGTCTGGGCGTCGGCCAGCACCAGCAGGTCGTCCTCGGTCACCCCCTCACCGACACTGAGGTTCGGACGGACCCAGTCCAGGTTGCGCCGGCTGCCGCCGGGGATGAAGCCGTCGCGCAGGGCCTCGTCCGCACCGTCGATGTGGGGGACCGCCGAGGAATCGACCACCGCCCCGATGCCGGAGGCCCGGCACATCTTGTACAGGTGGCCGAGCAGGCCGAAGCCGGTGACGTCGGTGGCGGCCCGCGCACCCGCCGCCAGCGCGGCCTGTGCGGCGTCCCGGTTGAGGGCGGTCATGCTGTCGATCGCCGCCTGGAAGATCTCGCCGGTGGCCTTGTGCCGGTTGTTGAGCAGGCCCACACCGATCGGCTTCGTCAGCGTGATCGGCAGGCCGGCCTCGGCGGCGTCGTTGCGCATCAGCTTGTCCGGGTCGGCGATGCCGGTGACGGCCATGCCGTACGTCGGCTCGGGGGAGTCGATGGAGTGCCCGCCGGTCACCGGGGCACCGGCCTCGTTGGCCACGTCCATGCCACCGCGCAGCACCTCGGTGAGGATCTCCATCGGCAGCACCTCCCGCGGCCAGCCGACGAGGTTGAGGGCGGTGACGGGACGCCCACCCATCGCGTAGACGTCGGAGAGCGCGTTGGCGGCGGCAATACGGCCCCAGTCGTAGGGGGTGTTGACCATGGGCGTGAAGAAGTCGGCGGTGGAGATGACCGCGAGGCCGTCGGCGATGCGCACCGCCGCGGCATCGTCGCCGTCATCCAGGCCGACGAGGACATCCGGGTGGGCGACCCCCGTCAGGCCGCGAACGGCGTCCTCGAGCTCTCCGGGCGGGATCTTGCACGCGCAGCCGCCGCCGTGCGCGTAGCCGGTTAGTTGGATGGCGTCGATTGCTGTCAGGGAGGGCTCGGTACCAGTCATACCTGTGAGCCTAACCCCTCAGGGCGGAACCGGCTGACGCGCCAGGGATATGCGGTGCTAGGGTTTCCCCTTGGAGGCGTACGTGTCCTGGTGGGCGCCCCGGTCTTCAAAACCGGTGAGGCCGAGTAGCTCGGTCTGGCGGGTTCGATTCCCGTCCGTCTCCGCCAGACTTCTGTCGCACGGCAGCTGAAATACCAGGCCAGGAGGGTGCAGTGGGCAATGGTGACGATCCCCGCCGCCGCATTCCGCGAACGGATCAGTTGCTGGCCCTGCCCGAGGTGGCCGCAGCCCGCGCGCGCCTGAGCGAGACCCGCATCCGGGCGATCATCCGGGGCGCGCAGGACGACGCCCGCCGCGGTGGGATCTCCCCCGAAGAGGTCACGGACACGGTCGTCGGCACGCTCGCCGCCACCGCCACCAGCACCCTGACCCCGGTGCTCAACGCCACCGGCGTCATCGTCCACACCAACCTCGGTCGTGCCCCGCTGTCGGCCCCGGCGCGGGAGGCGCTCACCGCCGCCGCCGGCTACGTCGACGTCGAACTCGACCTGGCCACGGGACTGCGCTCGCGCACCCGCGGGGCCGGGGCGCGCGCGGCGCTGCTGGCCGCGTGCCCGGCGGCGGAGGACGCGCTGGTGGTCAACAACGGCGCGGCCGCCCTGCTGCTGGCCACCACGGCGCTGGCCGACGGGGGAGAGATCATCATCAGCCGCGGTGAGCTCATCGAGATCGGCGCCGGCTTCCGCCTGCCCGAACTCATCGAGACCACCGGTTCCCGCCTCCGCGAGATCGGCGCGACCAACCGCACGCACCCGGCCGACTACGTGGACGCCGTCACCGACCGCACCCGCGCCCTGCTCAAGGTCCACCCCAGCAACTTCCGCGTCGAGGGCTTCACCTCCTCCGTCGACGTCCCCGAGCTGCGGCGCATCGCCGACGAGCACGACCTGGCACTGATCGCCGACCTCGGCAGCGGCCTGCTCACCCCGGACCCCGTGCTGCCCGACGAGCCCGACATCGACGCCGCGCTGCGGGCGGGGGCGGACGTGGTCATCGCCAGCGGCGACAAGCTGCTCGGCGGCCCCCAGGCCGGCATCCTGCTCGGCCGCGCGGAGGTCATCGCCCGCCTCAAACGCCACCCGCTGGCGCGCGCGCTGCGCGTCGACAAGCTCACCCTGGCCGCCCTCGAGGCCACCGTGGCCGGGGGGCCCACCCCGGTGCAGCAGGCGCTCCATCCCGATACGGAACAGATCCGGCGACGCACCGGGGCCCTGGCCGAGGCCACCGGCGGGCGCGTCGTCGAACACGACGGCCGCGTCGGCGGCGGGGGAGCGCCCGGCCACCCGCTGCCCGGCCTGGCCGTCGAACTGCCCGAGGCCCTGGCCCCGCTGCTGCGCGCCGGCGGGCCCGTCGTCCTCGCCCGGGTCCACCAGGGCGCGTGCCTGATCGACCTGCGGTGCGTGCCGCCGCACGAGGACGACCGGCTGACGGCCGCGGTCACCACCGCGCTCACCAAGCTCACCACGCTGGAAGAGGGGAACTGAAGCATTGTTCGTCGTAGCCACCGCCGGACACGTCGACCACGGAAAATCCACCCTGGTCCGCGCCCTGACCGGTATGGAACCCGACCGCTGGGCCGAGGAACGCGACCGCGGCCTGACCATCGACCTCGGCTTCGTCTGGACGGGGTTGCCCTCCGGCCGCCACGTCGCCTTCGTCGACGTGCCCGGGCATGAGCGCTTCCTCGGCAACATGCTCGCCGGCCTCGGCCCGGCCCCGGTGGTCTGCTTCATCGTCGCCGCCGACGAGGGCTGGCAGGCCCAGTCCACCGACCACCGCGACGCCGTCGCCGCCCTCGGCATCGAACACGGCCTGGTCGTGCTCACCCGCGCCGACCGGGCGGACCAGCCTCGCCGCGATGAGGTGCTCGCCCAGGTCCGCACCGAGCTGGCCGGCACCCCGCTGGCCGATGCCCCCGCGGTGACCGTCTCCGCCGTGACGGGGGAGGGGATCGACGACCTGCGTGCCGCCCTCGACGACGTGCTGGCCTCCGCCCCCGCCCCGGATCCGGACGAGCGCGTGCGGATGTGGATCGACCGTTCCTTCACCATCAAGGGGGCGGGCACCGTCGTCACCGGCACGCTCGCGGCAGGCACCCTGGTTGAGGGCGGACGCCTCGAGCTGATCGGCCGCGAGGCCGTCCGCCCGGTCACCATCCGCGCGCTGCACAGCCAGAACCGCTCCCACCCGGAGATCGGACCGGTCAACCGCGTGGCCGTCAACCTGCGCGGCGAATCCGCCGACGACATCCACCGCGGCGACGTACTGGTCAGCCCCGGTGCCTGGTCGGTCGTCGACACCGTCGACGTGCGCCGCACCACCGGTACGCCGCTGTCGGACGGGCCGCAGACCATCGTCGTGCATACCGGCACCGTCGCGGTGGAAGCGCAGCTGCGCCCCTTCAGTGACGACCACGCCCGCCTGACGCTCGACCGCCGCCTGCCGCTCGAGCTCGGCGACCGCTTCGTCCTGCGCGGTTCCGGCAGCCGCTCGGTGCTGGCCGGCGTGCAGGTCCTCGACGTCGACCCGCCGGAACTGACCCGCCGTGGCGACGGCCGCCGACGCGGCGAGGCGCTCGCGGGCATGAACCCGGCCGGTGACGCCGTTCTCGAGGTCACCCGCCGCGGATTCGTCCGCGTCGACGAACTCACCCGCATGGGCTTGGAGCTGCCCGCCGAAGCGCCCGCGCGCATCACCGCCTTCGGCCCCTGGTGGGTGGACTCCGTACTCGTCGACACCTGGCGCGGACGCCTGCGCGAGGCCGTCGAGCAGCTCGACCCGCTGTCGCCGGGCCTGTCGCGGGGCGCCGCCCGGGATCTGATCTCCTCGCCCGACGACGTGCTGCTCGACGCCGTCGTCGCCGCCGCCGGGCTCGAGCAGGAGGGCGGCCACATCCGCCAGCCTGGCCGGAAGGTGGACCTCGGCCCCGCCGAGAAGTCCGTGGCCACCATCGAGGGATGGCTGCGCGATGAACCCTTCGCCGCCCCCGACGCCAATGAACTCACCGACCTCAAGCTGGGGGCGAAGCAGCTGGCCGCCGCCGAGCGCGCCGGTCGCATCCTCCGCCTGGCCGACGGGGTCGTGCTGCTTCCCGACGCCCCGCGCAAGGCGGTGGCAACGTTGCGTCAGCTGGATCAGCCCTTCACCACTAGCCAGGCCCGCAAGGCGCTCGACACCTCCCGGCGCATCGCCATCCCGCTGCTCGAGCACATGGACGAGCTCGGCCTGACCCGCCGCGTGGACGCCGGCAACCGGATCGTGGTGGGGAAGTAGTGGGCTACACCAGGCAGGAGCTGGAGACCTTCCGTGGGTGCACCGTCCCCGACCTGCTGCCCGAGCCGCTCAACCTGCTGTTCGTGGGCATCAACCCGGGACTGACCAGCGCGGCGGCCGGGGCGCACTTCGCCAAGCGCGGCAACCGCTTCTATCCGGCGCTGCACCGCGCGGGCATCACGGACACGCTCATCGACGCCTCCGAGGGCTTCACCGAGACCGATCTGGCGCAGCTGACCTCCCGCGGCATCGGCATCACCAACATCGCCCCGCGGGCGACCGCCCGGGCCGATGAACTCGACGACGACGAACTGCGTGCCGGTCTGCGGCGACTGGACCGGCTCGTGGCCGAGCGTGCCCCGAAGGTGGTGGCGATCCTCGGCATCACCGCCTACCGCACGGCGTTCTCCCGGCCCAGGGCGAAGGTGGGGCGGCAGGAGTCGCCGTGGCCCGGCGTGGAACTGTTCGTCGCGCCGAATCCGAGCGGATTGAACGCGCACGCGCAGGTACCCGACCTGGCCGCCGCCTACAGGGACATCGCCCGGATTGCCGGGATCCTGTAGAACGCCCGCGCAAGACAAATGGTTTCCCCTGTTAGGGAATTGTGATCTTCGGGACAGGGGCAGGTCACCGGGGATTTCCGCCCCCTCCGGCCGCCCACGGTTCAGCCGATGTCACCCCAGCGGGGCGAAGGCGCGTTACGTTGAATGGGATACCCTTTTTTCGTTCATTTGTGAAGGAGAACCCCATGCTCGAACGCTTGGCGAGGTCCCTCAGATTGAAAACCGACCCTCCGGTGTACTTTGCGGCGGTCGGCATTGTCGTGGTCTTCGTGGCTGTCACCATCCTGTTCGGCGACTGGGTCAGCGACGTCTTCGGCACCGCCTCGGACTGGGTGCTGTCCAATCTCGGTTGGTTCTACGTCCTCGGCGTCACGGTCTTCCTGATCTTCCTGGTCTTTGTCGCCCTGAGCCGGTACGGCCACGTCCGGCTGGGCGCCGACGACGAGCGGCCGGAGTACTCCACGCTGGCCTGGTTCGCGATGCTGTTTGCCGCCGGTATCGGCACGATCCTGATGTTCTGGGGCGTGGCGGAGCCGATCTCCCACTTCGCGAACCCGCCGATCGGCGATACCGTCCCGGGATCGGTCGAGGCCGCGGAGCAGGCCATCGCGATCACCCACTACCACTTCGGGCTGCACACCTGGACCATCTTCACGCTGCCCGCGCTGTGCTTCGCCTACTTCATCTACAAGCGCAAGATGCCGCCGCGCGTGAGCTCCATCTTTTCCCCGCTGCTGGGGGCGAAGGTCTACGGACCCATCGGCAAGACCATCGACGTCGCCGCCCTGATCGGCACCGTCTTCGGCGTCGCGACATCCGTGGGACTCGGCACCCTGCAGATCAACGCCGGGTTGGCGGAACTGTTCGGCATCGAGTTCTCGCCGCTCGTCCAGGTGGTGGTGATCGTGGTCGTCACCGCCATCGCGTCGGTCTCGGTGGCGCTCGGCCTGGACCGGGGCATCAAGATCCTGTCGAACATCAACATCTGGATGGCCATCGGCCTGATGATCTTCGTCATTCTGGCGGGCCCGACCGTGCTGGTGCTCAAGGGCACCATCGAGTCCGTGGGCACCTACCTCAGCTGGCTGCCCGAGCTGGCGTTCTGGAACAACACGGTCCCGAACTCCCCGGACAACGCCACCTGGCAGAACACCTGGACGGTCTTCTACTGGGCCTGGACGATCACCTGGTCGCCCTTCGTGGGCATCTTCATCGCCCGGATCAGCCGGGGTCGCACCATCCGTCAGTTCGTCGTCGGCGTGCTGGGCCTGCCGGTGACCTTCTCCCTGATCTGGTTCGGTTCCTTCGGCACCTCCGCCTTCAACATCGAGCGCAACGGCGATGGCGGGCTCGTCAACGCGGTGGCTGTCGAGGGCGACATCCCGGGTGCGCTGTTCGAGTTCCTGTCGAACTACCCGGCCGCCACCTTCGTCTCGGGACTGGCGATCGTCATCGTGATCATCTTCTTCACCACCTCCGTGGACTCCGCGGCCATGGTCACGGACATGATCGCCTCCGGCAGGGAACCGGCCTTCGCTCCGACCCACCAGAAGCTCATCTGGACGGTGCTCATGGGTGCGGTCGCGGCCGTCCTGCTCGCCGCCACCGGTGAGGGTGGACTGTCGGCACTCCAGCAGACGATCATCGTGGTCGGGCTGCCCTTCTTCATCATGGGCTTCATCATGATGTTCAGTCTCGGCGTGGCGCTGAAGAACGATACCGGTGATCCGATGCCCACCGTCACCCGACAGTGGGACTCCGCCCAGACCGCGGAGGAATGGGAACGTAACGAGGAATCTCCCTCCCCGGAGCCGATCGGCCCGATCCACCACATTCCCGACGACAACGGGGACGAGACGGTGATCAACCCGGCGGTGGTCGGTGCCGTCCTCGAGGAGTACTCGAGGAATCACGATGACCCGGAGGACCCGGAGGGAACCGGCGGCTCGTATGCTGCCCGCCCCGACGGTGAGCGGGACGATGACCGGGACACGGGCAGCACCGCCTCTCGTGGCAGGACCGGCGAATAGCCCGGCGGCCCTCTGATAAGGCAACGGCGCGGGCGGCCGGCTGCGGGGATTTTCCCGGCAGTCGGCCGCCCGCGCCGTTGTTCTTCTGTGGGGCGGTAAGGGGGGCGTGACCGCCGCGTTGCCACCGGAAAGGCTGATCGGATGATGGGCTGGATACTGACCTGGACCGGGAGGCCTGGGTCTGACCGCCGCCCGTGAGTGATCTGGCTAGGGTGGGGGCACACAGCCCCAACGCACTGGAAGGTGGCCCCGGACATGGAATCGAGCGTAGAGAAGCTGGACTGGAGCAACTGGAAACGCGTCCTGGTCGTGGTCGCGCACCCCGACGACGCCGAATACGGGTTGTCCGCCGCCGTCCACCACTGGACGAATGCCGGAGTGGAGGTCTCTTACCTTCTGCTCACCAACGGCCAGGCCGGTATGCAGCGCCCGCCCGAGGAGGCCGGCCGTGTGCGAGCCGAAGAACAGCGCCACGCCTGTGAGGCCGTCGGCGTCAGCGACCTGATGCTGCTCAACCACCCGGACGGCCACCTGGTCTACGGTCTCGACCTGCGGCGCGACATCGCCCGCCGGATCCGGCGGCTGCGTCCCGACGCCGTCATCACCACCAATTTCGATCTTGAGGCGCCGTGGGGGCTCAACCAGGCCGACCACCGCGCCGCCGGTCTCGCCGCCGTCGACGCGGTGCGTGACGCCGGCAACCGCTGGGTGTTCCGCGAGCAGATCGAGCAGGAGGGACTGGAGACCTGGCACGTCGGCCACATCCTGGTGGCCGGCCACGGCGCACCCACCCACGGCACCGCCGTCGGGCAGGCCGACCGCGATGCCGCCGTCGCCTCCCTCGAGTGCCACACCGAGTACCTCGCGGATCTGCCGGACCACCCGGCCCCGGCGGACTTCCTCCCGGAGATCCTCGCCGCGGACGGCGCCCTCCTCGGCGCGGACTTCGGTGTCACCTTCCGTGTCTACGCCAACTGACGGAGGCTGCCCGGAGATCGGGGGAGCGCGGGCCCCACGAAGCGGTGCGCGATGCAGCCGGTGGGCCGGAAACCGCCCGCGGGATGGTCGCCCCCGGTACCCTGACAGCCATATCGTCATCGTGCCGAGAGGATCCCGCCATGACATTCCGGAAGACGTTCGCCTCCCCGGCGGCCGCGGCGGCCCTCGCCATCGCCCTCGTCACCGCCCCGGCCGCCACCGCCCAGAAGGCGGACACCTCCGCCGACGCGTTCCGCCAGTCCGCGGAACCCGTGGCACTCGCCTGGTGGGACTTCTACTTCTCCCTCTTCGACAACCCGGTCACCGCCCCGAGCGCACTGGGCACGTCGCTGTCGGCGATGTCGCTGCAGTACCTGATCTACTGCCCGATCGCGCTGGAGCTCGGCCTGGAGGAGCGGTACTCGCCCCGCTGCACCTTCTGACCGGACCCACGACGGGGGCGCCGGATTCTCACGTACCGTGGGGCACAAGACCGCACCGACCCCGTGGAAGGTACCGCTCATGACCTCGAACGCCCCCGCCCGTGTCCGTTTCGAGCAGGGACTCAACTTCCTGCGCTCCGGTTATCTCTTCGCCTCCCGCATCCGCGACAAGGCGGGAGTCGCCCCGGATTCCGACACTCCCGTGAAGTTGCGCATGCTCGGCAGACCGGCTGTCCTGGTCCGGGGTGAGGAGGGGGTGCGCCTGTTCTATGACGGGGACCGGATGAAACGCAACGGCGCGATGCCCATCTTCATCCGTAACCCGCTCTTCGGTCCGGGCGCGGTCCACAACCTCGACGGTAAGGCGCACGAGACCCGGAAGACCGTCCTGGTCGACCTGGCCTACAACGACGAGCACGTCGAACGGTTCAAGGAGCTGGTGGCAGAGGAGCTCGAGACGATGCTGGGGAAGTGGGCCACCGGCTCCGGCAACGTCTTCGACGACACCGCCGTCGCCTACGGACGGGCCGCGTTCCGGTGGGCGGAGCTGCCGCTGTCGGACCGCGAGATGGAGGCCCAGGCCCGCCGGATGAGCCGGCTGGTCGACGCCTTCGGGCAGCCGAGCCGCAACGCGATCGCCTGGGTGGACCGTTTCCGGCTCGACCGCTGGGCCACCCGGCTCATTCGCGACGTCCGCTCCGGCAGGACTCAGGCTCCCGCGGATTCCGTGCTCGCCCGCATGGCGAATCTGCACGATGAGAACGGCGAACTGGTCGACGACCGTACCGCGGGGGTGGACCTGCAGAACCTGACCCGGCCCACCGTGGCCGTGGGCCGCTTCGCGGCCTTCGCCGCCGCCGCCCTGGTGGAGCACCCCGAGTGGGTCGAGCGCATCCGCGCGGCCTCGGTGGCGGCCGGGGGCGGCCTCATCGATATTCCGGAGGCGGTGGCCTTCGCCCATGAGGTCCGCCGCACCTACCCCTTCGTCCCCATGCTGCCGGCGCTGGCCACCACCGACACCGAGATCAAGGGATGCCCGATCAAGAAGGGGCAGCGGGTGCTCCTCGACATTCTCGGTACCAACACCGCCCCGACCGAGTGGAAGGACGCCGGCGCCTTCGAGCCGGAGCGTTTCCTCGGCGTCGAGGACGCCGAGGAGATCACCTCGTTCATCCCGCAGGGCGGCGGCGATGTCCTGGAGGGCCACCGCTGCCCGGGGGAGAAGATCGCGATGACGGCGCTCTCCGCTGCAGTGGTGGCGCTGTGCCGGCCGCAGGTGTCGATCTCGGGGGAGATCGAGGACGTGGCCTTCCCGTGGACGAAGATGCTCACCCGCCCCTCGACGGGCGTGCGGGTCAACGTCTCGTAGACGCAGCCACCGGTCCCGGCGCCGGGTCAGCCCAGCAGCACGATCAGCGCGAGGGTGATGAGCACCACGACCGCGAGCACCACGATCCACCACGGCCCGGACCAGCGGATCCGGTCGCTGCGCTGACGGTCGGCCCGGTGCGCGCCGCCGCCGCGGACCCTGCGCGCCTCCGCCACCGAGCGGGGGATGCCCTGCACGGGTTCCGCGGCCTTCGCGGGGCCGGCCGCGTCCGGCAGGTCGTCATCCTCCACCACGCGGATCACCTCGGTGGCATGGGCCCGCTCGGCGGGGGCCGGGGCCACCGGGGCCTTGTCGGCGGGTGCCTCATCGGCCGGTGCCTGCTCCGGGGTCACCGGCTCCTTGCCCGCCGTCTCATCCCTGCGCTGCGTGGGGGAGACAATGCTGCGCCTCCGGTGGCTCTCGGCCCGCGCAGGGGTGACGGCCTCGAAGGAGTTCGAGGGCATGTGCACCGACCAGCTCCCGTCGGCGCCGACGGACACCCCGGCCTCCGAGAGGTCCGGCACGCCGGCGCCCTCCGGTCCGGCCACGGCGGCGGGCACCGCGAGCGTCGGCAAGGGTGAGATCTCCGGTTCCAGATCCCGATCGTCCAGGTCGGAGGTGCGGGCGCATTCGACGCTCACGGCGCCGTCGCGGACGAAGGCGCGGGCCATCACCCGCAGGCCGAGGGCGGCGAAGTGCGCGAGCGCGTCGCTGAGCTTGAGCGAGTCCCACCGGGTGGCCACGCCGAGCACGCGGCCGTCGTGGAGGACCGTGACGCGGCCGTCGACCTCGACGAGCTCCACCAGGAGCTGCACAGTACCCAGCGCCGCGAGCTCGTCCGTTCCGACGTCGCCGTCGACCGCCGGATCCAGCTCGAGCGCGCGCCCCGGGGGCAGCAGCGTCCACGGTTCGTCCAACGGATCGTTGACCGGGACGCACCACTGCGGGTCCACCAGCAGCACGGACACCCCGAGGCCTGCGTTGGGCACGACCCGCACCTCGGCGGTGACCTGTGGGGTGAGCTGGGAACCGGTCACGCGCTCCAGCTGCGGGAACTGTTCCCGAAAATCCGCGGGCAGCGTGCCGATCACGCCGAAGTCCCACTTGACCTTGAAGCCGCCGCCGCGGGGGTCGGGCAGCAGGGTCACGGGTACCTCGACGGCGTCGTGGATGGCGCGGTCGTGGAAGTGGGAGAAGAGGATGGCCTGGTTGGGGTCCGCGACGGCGATCCGGTTGCTGGTCCCGACCGCCCGGGCGGGCAGGGCGTAGGGAGTGAACGGCATGCCGGAAGTCTAACAACTCCGCGGGCGCGGCCCCGTGCGGCGCGGCGGGACCCGGGCCGGGGATCAGGAGACGTATTCAGCCAGGTAGCGCCCAGTCACGGT
Source organism: Corynebacterium halotolerans YIM 70093 = DSM 44683 (assembly GCF_000341345.1). Lineage (NCBI taxonomy): Bacteria > Bacillati > Actinomycetota > Actinomycetes > Mycobacteriales > Corynebacteriaceae > Corynebacterium > Corynebacterium halotolerans. Next base: position 1,150,986 of record NC_020302.1, read on the forward strand.
GGTGCCGTCGGCGACCATCTCCACGGGCGTGCCGGTGAAGGTGACCTCGCCGCCCTCGGAGCCCGCGCCCGGGCCGAGGTCGATGACGTGGTCGGCGTGGGCGACCACGGCCAGATGGTGTTCGATGGTGATCACGGTGCGCCCGTCGTCGACGAGCCGGTCGAGCAGCCCCAGCAGCTTCTCGACGTCCGCGAGGTGCAGGCCGGTGGTCGGCTCGTCGAGAATGAGGATCTCCGCCTTCTCCGCCAGGTGGGCGGCGAGCTTGAGCCGCTGGCGCTCACCGCCGGACAGGGTGGTCAGCGGCTGCCCCAGGGCGAGGTAGCCCAGGCCGACGTCGGCCAGCCGGGTGCAGATCTTCGCCGCGGCCGGCACCCGGGAGTCCGGGCCGGCGAAGAATTCCGCCGCCTCCTCGACGGGCATGGCCAGCACCTGCGCGATGTTGCGGCCGCCGAAGTGGTGGTCGAGCACGCTCTCCTCGAAGCGCCTGCCCTCGCAGACCTCGCAGGGCATGTCGACCCCGGCCATGATGCCCAGGTCCACGTAGACCACCCCGGCACCCTTGCAGTTCGGGCACGCGCCCTCGGAGTTGGGGCTGAACAGGGCGGGTTTGACCCCGTTGGCCTTCGCGAAGGCCTTGCGGATGGAGTCCAGGGCACCGGTGTAGGTGGCCGGGTTGGAGCGTCTTGAGCCGCGGATGGGGGACTGGTCGACCAGCACGGTCGTCTCCGAGCACGGTAGCTCGGCGATCAGCGAGGACTTGCCGGAGCCGGCCACCCCGGTGATGGCGGTGAGCACACCGAGCGGGACGTCCACGTCGACGTCGCGGAGGTTGTTGCGGCCCGCCCCGCGGATCTCCAGGGCGCCGGTGGGGGTGCGTGTCCCGTCCCTGAGACGGGCGCGGTCGTCGAGGTGGCGGCCGGTCAGCGTGTCCGAGGCCCGCAGCTGCCCGACGTCGCCGGTGAAACAGATCCCGCCGCCGTCGGTGCCCGCGCCGGGGCCGAGGTCGATGACGTGGTCGGCGATGGCGATGGTCTCGGGCTTGTGCTCGACGACCAGCACGGTGTTGCCCTTGTCGCGCAGCTCGAGCAGGAGGGTGTTCATCCGCCGGATGTCGTGCGGGTGCAGGCCCGCGGTGGGTTCATCGAAGATGTAGGTCACGTCCGTCAGGGCGGAACCCAGGTGGCGGATCATCCTGGTGCGCTGGGCCTCGCCCCCCGACAGGGTGCCGGCCGGGCGGTCCAGGGTCAGGTACCCCAGCCCGATGGACACGAAGTTGTCGAGGGTCTCCCGGATGCCCTGGAGCAGCGGACCCACCGACGGCGCACCCAGGTCACCGGCCTCGCGGAACCACTCGGCCAGGTCGCGGATCTCCATGGCGCACAGCTCGGCGATGTTCCTGCCCCGGATCCGCGACTCCAGCGCGTGCTGCGCCAGCCGGGCGCCGCCGCACCCGGGACATTCGATGAAGGTCACGGCCCGGTCGACGAATTCGCCGATGTGCCGCTGCATCGACTCCCGGTCCTTGGTGAGCATGGACTTTCTGATCCGCGGGATGAGCCCCTCGTAGGTCATGTTCATCTCGGCGATCTTCCGTTTCTCCGGTTCCGCGTAGAGAAACGCCTCGCGCTGCTTTGCCGTGAAGTCCTGCACCGGCTGGTCGGCGGGGTAGAGGCCGGACTCGGCGTACATGCGGTGGGCCCACTGGCCGGGCTTGAAGCCGGGTGCCCTGATGGCGCCGTCGTTCAGCGAGAGCGATTCGTCGACGATCTCGTCCAGGTCGATGTCGGAGACCCGCCCCATGCCGTCGCACCGCGGACACATGCCGCCGGTGCGCCTGAAGTCGGCGCGGACCTTCTTCTGCCGGCCCTTCTCCACGGTGATGGCCCCGGCCGCGCTGACCGAGGGGACGTTGAAGGAGTAGGCGCCCGGCCCGCCGGCGTTCGGCTCGGCGATACGCGAGAAGAGGATGCGCAGCATGGCGGTCGCGTCGGTGGCGGTGCCCACCGTGGAGCGGGAATTCGCTCCCATCGGCTCCTGGTCGACGATGATCGCGGTGGTGATTCCCTCGAGCCGGTCGACGTCCGGACGGGCCAGCGTGGGCATGAAGCCCTGGACGAAGGACGGGTAGGTCTCGTTGATCAGCCGTTGGGACTCGGCAGCGATGGTGGCGAAGACCAGCGACGACTTGCCGGAGCCGGAGACACCGGTGAACACCGTCAGACGGCGCTTGGGGATCTCGACGTCGATCCCGCGCAGGTTGTTCTCCCGGGCACCGAGGACGCGGATGACGTCGTGGGTGTCGGCGGGAGCGGTGACGGGGGTTCCGGCCATGGATGTCTCCGAGGATGCGGCTGTCAGGGTAGGGGAGAACCAGTCTAGGACGACCCGGCCCGCTCCGGCCCCGCGCCGAGGGTCACGGCACCCGGTGCGTCCAGGCCTCCGTGCCGAACTTCTCCTCCACGAGCTGGGCCGCGGCGTCGAGATCCGCCTGCGGGAGCTCGGCCGGCCGGGCGCCGTAACGGTTGCTGAACTCGTCGACGAGGGTGTCGATGATCTCCGCACGTTCCGCGCCCGTCTGCCGGCGCAGCGGATCCACGCGCCTCTTCGCGCTGCGCAGCCCCTTGCTGGCGAGTTTGACCTTGCCCACGCGCAGCACCTCGGCCATCTTGTCGGCGTCGATGTCGTAGGACATCGTGACGTGGTGCAGGACCGCCCCCTTGCGTCGCTTCTGCGCGGCCCCGCCGATCTTGCCTCCGGTGGAGGTGATGTCGTTGATCGGCTGGTACCACGCGTCGACGCCGTGCCGTGCCAGCGCGGCGAGCACCCACTGATCCAGGTAGGCGTAGGAGTCCTCGTAGCTGTAGCCGGCCACCAGGGAGGCGGGCGCGTAGAGGGAGTAGGTGATGCAGTTGCCGCCCTCCATGAACATCGCCCCGCCGCCGGAGATGCGGCGCACGACGGTGATCCCGTGCTTCTCGACGCCCGCGGGCTCCACCTCGTTGACGTACGACTGATAGGAGCCGATCACCGTGGCCCGGTCATCCCACTCCCAGATCCGCATCGTCGGGCCCCGCTGCCCCGCGGCCACCTGGTCGAGCAGCAGCTCGTCGAGGGCCACGTTGACCTGCGTGGGCAGGGGACCGGGGTGGAGGACCTCCCAGGAGTGATCCGTGAAATCGGTGCCGCCGACCACCGCGCGGCGGACGGCCACCGCGATGTCGCGGGTGCTGAAACCGTGCAGGGCCAGCTCCCCGCCGAAGCCGGCCAGCGCGGCGTCGAGACGCCGCTGCAGCGAGTCCGTGTTCTCGGTGACCTCCGCGCCCACCAGGGCCGGGCCGAGGGACTCGAAGGCCTCCTCGGGTTCGAGGAAGAAGTCGCCGGAGACCTGGGCGGAGGAGATGGTGGCGGGGGCGGCGGATTCGGCGGGATCGGTGGTCACGTCCACGACGACCAACTTGCCGCCGGGGACCTTGAACTCGAAGTGGTGGTGCATGGACCCCAAACTACGCGCCGGGTGAGGCGGAGAGGTGAACCGGGAACTAAAACCGTTCCCGTGGCGTTGTGTCAATCGGTATGAATAGTGATATGGACCAGAGAGATCCCGACCAACCCCCGAGTCCCGGCTTCAGCTTCACTGGGCTGGTGAGTCTGCCGGGGCAGGACAACACCGACGGGGCGCTCGTGTGCGGCCCGGAGGGGTGCCTGCCCGGCACGGAACCCGGAAGCGGGGTCGGCTAAACCATGGGCGGCATCGCGTTGAACGCGCTTCTCGTCGTCATCTTCGTCATCATCGGCGGGGTCTTCGCCGCGACGGAGATGGCCCTGGTCAGTCTGCGCGAGTCGCAGATCCGGAAGATGGAGCGTGGTACCGGGGCGGGCCGCAAGGTCGCGACGCTGGCCCGGGACTCCGGGCTCTTCCTCTCCGCGGTGCAGATCGGAGTGACCTTCGCCGGCTTCTTCTCCTCGGCGTTCGGCGCCTCCACCATCGCCCCGCAGATCGCCCCGATCCTGGAGGGCTGGGGCTTCAGCGAGGGCGCCGCCTCGATCACGGCCCTGGTGGTCATGACGCTGATCGTCTCCTACCTCTCACTGGTCCTCGGCGAGCTGGTCCCCAAACGCATGGCGATGCAGAAGGCCGAGAGCTTCAGCCTGATCGTCGCCCCGCCGTTGGGCGTGTTCGCCACCCTGATGCGCCCGGTGATCTGGATCGTCAACTCCTCGTCGAACCTGCTTCTGCGCGCGCTCGGCTTCGACCCGAACGCCCGGACCGAGGAGATGAGCAACGAGGAGGTCCGCGACATCGTCACCAGCCACGGCGGCTTCGACCCCTCCGAGCGGGAGCTGGTCACCGACGTCTTCGAGGCCGGTGACCGGCTCGTCGGCGAGGTCATGCGCCACCGCTCGGACATGATCGCCTACGACGGAGAGCAGACCGTCGACGAGGTCGCCGCCGACATCACCGGCCGGCCCTATTCGCGCTACCCGGTCTACGAGGACTCCATCGACATGGTCATCGGCTTCATCCATGTCCGCGACCTCCTCGAACACGCGGCGACCGGCCGCAGTGGGATACGCATCCGCCAGCTCATCCGCCCGATCCTCCAGCTGCCCGGGACCGCCAAGCTGCCGAAGGCGATGTCGCAGATGCGCGCCTCCGGCCACCACATCGCGATCGTCGTCGACGAGTACGGCGGCACCGACGGCATGGTCACCCTCGAGGACCTGCTCGAGGAGCTCGTCGGCGAGATCTGGGACGAGTACGACCGCGAGGAACGCCGCGCCGTCATGGCCCTGCACGAGTCGCGGCTGCTCGACGCCGGGACGAACCTGGAGGACTTCGCCGACGCCACCGGCATCACCCTGCCCGAGGGCCCCTACGAGACGGTCGCCGGTTGGATGATCACCCAACTGGGCCGCCTCGGACGGGAGGGCGACACCGTGCCCGTCCCGGCGTCGTTCACCGCCGACGCCGAGGATGACGAGAACCCCGGGCTCATCCGCTACCAGCTCGAGGTCGCCGAGATCTCCGGTAACCGCATCATCCGGGTGGAGCTGCGCAAGGCCCAGGTGGAGACGGTGGAACCGGGCGAGACCACGGGCCCCGAGTCCGGCTCCGGGGGCGAACCGGCCGGTAGCTAGACTGAGCTGTCATGTATGACGTGTCGACGGTGCTCTTCGCTTTCGGGCTGACACTCTTCGCAGGCCTCGCGACGGGCATCGGCGGTTTGATCGCGGTGCTCAGGAAGGACCAGGGACCCCGGTTCCTGGCCGGCGCCCTCGGCCTGTCCGCGGGTGTGATGCTCTACGTGTCCTTCCTGGAGATTCTGCCCAAGGCCTTCGACGAGCTCGGCACGGCATGGGGGGAGCGCACCGGCGCGTGGGCGGCGGTGGGGGCCTTCTTCGCCGGTATCGCGCTGATCGCGGTCATCGACCGGCTCGTGCCGGAACCGATCAACCCGCACGAGCGGGGTATCAGCGCGGACCCCCAGCTGTCCGCGCAACGCCGGCGCATGATGAAGATGGGCGTGTTCACCGCCGGGGCGATCGCCATCCACAACTTTCCGGAGGGCTTCGCCACCTTCATCGCCGGCCTGGAGGACGCGTCCATCGCGATCCCCGTCGCGCTCGCGATCGCCATCCACAACGTCCCCGAGGGGGTGGCGGTGGCCGTGCCCATCCGCCAGGCCACCGGCTCCCGGCGTAAGGCGCTGGCCTGGTCCACGGTCTCCGGCCTGGCGGAACCGGCCGGCGCGCTCGTCGGCTTCGCCCTGCTCATGCCCTTCCTGGGGCCGGTCACACTCGGGCTGTCGTTCGCCGCGGTCGCCGGCATCATGGTGTTCATCTGCCTGGATGAGCTGCTGCCCACCGCCGTGGCCACCGGCCGCCACCACACCGCCATCTACGGGCTCGTCGCCGGTATGGCGATCATGGCGGTCTCCCTGCTGCTGTTCATCTAGGGCTGTGGCGGGGGTGGGGTGGGCCCCGCTCCGGCGGTGAGTTCGACGCCTCGGCACCGGTGTATCCCGCACGGGGCGGTGCCGGTCGGCGGCACCGCCACCGGATCGGATTCAGTGCCCTGAGTGCGCTTCGCGGCCGGCGCCGGTGAGCTTCTTGATGCCCTCGATGAGGAGGACGACGACCACACCCCAGATCAGACCGACGATCAGGGAGAAGAAGGTGTTGACCAGCCAGCCCAGGAAACCGCCCCCGGCACCGACCTCCAGCCCGTGGATGAAGTCGTAGGGCCAGGTGAGACCGAACTCCTCGAGCCCGAGGACGATGATGTGGCCGCCGACCCAGAGCATCGCGAAGGTGCCGACGATCGAGATCGCCGCGAGCACCTTGGGCATGGCGGCGACCAGACCACGACCGAAGCCGGCGGCCGCTCCGCCGCGCCCGACCAGGGCCAGGCCGATGTCGTCCATCTTCACCAGCAGCGCCACCGCGCCGTACACCAGGGCGGTGATGCCGAGAGCCACGAGGACGAGCACGACGGTACGGAGGAGGAACGTTTCGTCGGCGACCTCGTTGAGCGAGATGACCATGATCTCCGCGGAGAGGATGAGATCCGTGGTGATCGCCCCCTTGACCAGGTTGTCCTCGGCGTCGGGGCCCTTGTCCTTCGCCGGTTTCTCCTTCTTCTCGTGGCCGAGCACCCGGCCGAGGACCTTCTCCGCGCCCTCGAAGCACAGGTAGGTGCCGCCCACCATGAGGATCGGGGTCAGCGCCCAGGGCGCGATCCACGACAGCAGCAGGGCGATGGGGAGGATGATGACGAGCTTGTTGATCAGCGATCCCTTGGTGATCCGCCAGATCATCGGCAGCTCGCGCGCCGGGGTCACCCCCGAGACGAACCGCGGGGTGACGGCGGCGTCGTCGACCACCACGCCCGCGGCCTTCATACTGGTGCGGCCCGCGGCGGCAGCCACATCGTCCACGCTGGAGGCCGCGGTTCGCGCAATCAACGCCACATCATCGAGCAGTGCTACCAGTCCACCGGCCATCGGGGCCACCTTTCGGATTCGGTTGAACGTGCATCGGTGACCGCCAGATTAGCCAGATCATGGCCCGCGTGCCGGAGCACCGGTTCTAAACTGGACGCCATGAGGATCGCATTCATCGGTGCCGGCGCCGTCGGCGGCTGGTTCGGCGGCCGACTGGCCGCCGCGGGGCACGACGTCGTCTTCGTCGCCCGCGGCGCCACCCTGGACGCCCTGATCACCGAGGGGCTCCGGCTCAACGACGAGCCACCGCTGAAAGTCACCGCGGTGGGCTCGCTCGCGGAGGTGGGGGACTGCGACGTCGTCTTCCTCACGGTCAAGGCCACCGGCGGGACGAACGTGGGGGAGCTGCTGTCCGGGGCGCCCGGGCACGCCCTGGTGGCCGTCACCCAGAACGCGGTGGAGGTGCCCACCCGGGTCGCCGAGGTCGTCGGCCGCGGGCGCACCCTGCCGGGCGTGGTCCGCGGGTTCTTCCACCACACCGGGCCCGGCCGGGTCGAGTTCCACGGCGGGCCGATCTCCTACACCTTCGGCACCTTCGACGGGCGCGCGGACGCCACCGTCGACGAGCTGGCCGCCGCCCTCAACGAGGCCGGCATCGAGGCCACGGTGCACCCCGACATCTGGGCCGAGGTCTGGGAGAAAGCCATGTTCGTCACCTGCTTCGGGGGCCTCGGAGCGTGGACGGGCCGGCCGCTGGGCCACCTGCGCACCGTCGAACGCACCCGTCTGGAGGCCCTGATGCGGGAGGTCCACGCCGTCGCCCGGGCCGACGGTGTGCCGCTGGCCGACCACGCGGTCGCCCGCACCATGGCCTTCGCCGACCGGATGCCCGCCGAGGCCACCAGTTCCATGCAGCGCGACCTGGCCGCGGGGGATCCCGGCGAGCTGGACGCGCAGGTCGGCGCGGTGTGCCGGATCGGGGCGGCCCACGGCGTCGATACGCCCCTGCATTCGGGATTGCTGCGCGCGCTGGGGTAGATTAGCCAGTCATGACCGCTTCCTCGACCGCCCGCGTGAAGACCGACCGGCCGGGACGCTACGGCAAGCAACTGGCCTCCCACTTCTCCACCAAGCTGCAGACCAGTTGGGACGCCGAGTCCGGCCGCGGGCACCTGACCTTCGCCGGGGAGGCCATCGGCGAGGTGGACATGGTCGTCGGGGACCGGGTGCTGCTGCTCCACCTGGAGTGCGACGAGGACGCCCTCGACCGGCTCGAGCGGGTCGTCGGCGTGCACCTCGTGCGCTTCGGCACCCGCGACGGGCTCGAGGTCGCCTGGCGACGCCGCGGCGGGGACGAGGGGACCCGTTGGACCGCCGCCGATCTCGAGGGCTAGAGTAGTCGCGCAACGACACCACCACGGGTGCCCGGTGAAATTCCGGGCTGAGACGCCGTCACGGCGAACCGTCGAACCTGATTCGGTTAGTACCGACGCTAGGGAGAAAACATGAGCACAGGCCCGACCCTGCCCTCCGCCGGCCCGACGGACCGGCGCCGGAAGCGCCCCTCGTGGCGGGTGATCGACATCATCATCGCCGCCGTCCTCGGCGTGGCCTGCGGACTGATCTTCTGGGTGTGGAACGGTATCGGCTTCGCCGGCTTCACCGCCCTCGACGCCCTGACCCCGGGCTTCGGCGGCCTGGTCGCCGGCGTCTGGCTGCTGGGTGGCGTGATCGGCGGGCTGGTCATCCGCAAGCCCGGGGCCGCGGTCTTCGTCGAGGTCATCGCCGCACTGGTCTCCGCCGCCCTGGGCAACCACTGGGGGATTGAGACCCTCTACTCGGGCCTGGCCCAGGGCGTGGGCGCCGAGCTGGTCTTCGCCGTCTTCGGCTACCGGCGCTTCGGTGTGGGCGTGGCCATGGCCGCCGGTGCCGCCGCCGGCCTCGGCGCCTTCGTCCTCGAGCTGTTCACCTCGGCGAACATCGCCAAGTCGCTGACCTTCAACTCCATCTACCTGACCTGCCTGCTCGTCTCCGGAGCCGTCCTCGCCGGGCTGCTGGGCCACTGGCTGGTCAAGGCGCTGGCACGGACCGGGGCGCTCGACCGTTTCGCCGCCGGCCGCACGGCATGACGGGCGCCGTGCCCGGCCGGATCCGGGCGCACGCCTTCTCCTGGCGCCACGCCTCTCGGAAGACGTTCGCGCTCTCCGGGGTGGATCTCGACGTCGCCCCAGGCGAGCGGATCCTGCTCACCGGCGACTCCGGGGCGGGCAAGTCCACCCTGCTGGCGGCGGTCGCCGGCCTGCTCGGCGACGAGGAGGACGGCGAGGCCCGCGGTTCGATCGAGGCGACCGGCACCGCCGGCATGGTCCTCCAGGATCCCGATTCCCAGGTCATCGCCTCCGGCATCGGGGACGACGTCGCCTTCGGCTGCGAGAACCTCGGCCTCCCGCGCGAGGAGATCTGGCGGCGCGTACCGGCCGCCCTGGCCATGGTCGGCCTCGACCTGCCGCTGGATCACCCGACGCGGCAGCTGTCCGGCGGGCAGAAGCAGCGCCTGGCCCTGGCCGGGGTGCTGGCCATGGGGGCGGACATCATCCTGCTCGACGAGCCGACCGCGAACCTCGATCCCGCCGGCCGCCGGGAGGTCGTCGAGGCCGTCGACCAGGCCGTCACCGAGACCGGAGCGACGCTGATCATCGCCGAACACCGCGCCCACCACTGGGTGCCGGTCGTCGACCGGCTGCTGCACCTGACCGCCGACGGCCTGGCGGACATCGGCGCCGATGAGCTGCCCACCCCGCCCGCGCTGCCGCCGGCGGTCGGCGTTCCGGCCGGCACTCCCGCGCTTCTCGACGCCCGCGAGCTGCTCACCGAGTGGGGTCCACCCCGCACGCTCACGCTGCCGGAGGGCACCTCCACCGTGATCACCGGACCCAACGGCTCCGGCAAGTCCACCCTCGCGCTGACCCTGGCGGGTCTGCTCGAGCCCCGGGGTGGCGTCCTCGGTTACTCCGAGCACCTGTGCCGCGGCCTGTCGGGTCCCGCCCACACCTGGTCCTCGGCCGACCTGGCCGACCGCATCGGCTTCGTCTTCCAGGACCCCGAGCACCAGTTCGTCGCCCGCACCGTCGCCGCGGAGATGGCGGTCGGCGGGGGAGATCGGGACCGCATCGACCACCTGCTGGACCGGCTGCGCCTGCGGCACCTGGCGGGCGCCAACCCCTTCACTCTCTCGGGCGGGGAGAAACGCCGCCTGTCGGTGGCCACCGCGCTGGTCTCCGCCCCGCAGCTGCTCATCCTCGACGAACCGACCTTCGGCCAGGACGACCAGACCTTCGCGGAGCTCGTCGGCCTGCTGCGCGAGCTGACCGCCGCCGGCACCACGGTCGCCTCGATCACCCACGACGAGACGTTCATCGCCGCCCTCGGCGACCAGGAGGTGCAGATCCGGTGAACCTGATCGCCGGCGTCAACCCCGTCACCCGGATCCTGGCGCTGATTCTGCTGACCACCCCACTGCTGCTGTCGGTCGACCTGGTCTCCGCGACCGTCGCCCTGGCCTTCACCCTGCTGGTCGCGCCCCTGTGCGGGGTCGGCTGGGCCCGACTGCTGCGCCGCGGCTGGCCGGTGCTGCTCGCCGCACCCCTGGCGGCGATCCCCATGGCCCTCTACGGGCGACCCGAGGGGCAGACCCACTTCGAGCTGCTGTTCATCCACGTCACCGACAACTCCCTGTCCCTGGCCACTGCCATCTTCGTCCGCGTGCTCGCCATCGGCCTGCCGGTGATGGTGCTCACCGCGGACATCGACCCCACGGACCTGGGCGACGGCCTGGCCCAGGTGCTCCGGCTGCCCGAGCGCTTCGTCATCGGCGCGGTCGCCGCCGTGCGGCTGGTCTCCCTGTTCCGCGACGACCTGGCCTCCATGCGCCGGGCACGTCGGGCGCGCGGCATCGCCGATCAGGGGCGTATCCGCTACTGGCTCACGCTGGCCTTCGGGCTGCTGGTGCTCGCCCTGCGGCGTGGCTCGAAGCTCGCCACCGCCATGGAGGCCCGCGGATTCGGCCGGGCGGGACGGCGTACGTGGGCGCGGGAGTCGCGGCTGCACGCCATCGACTGGATCGTCATGGCCGTCGCCCTGGCGGCGTCGGGCAGCGCCATCGCCATCGCCGTGGCCACCGGCTCCTTCCGTTTTCTGGGGGTCGCGTGAACAGGGTGACGGTGCTGGTCGACGGCCCGTCCGGGGCCGGCAAGACGACCTTCGCCAAGGCGGTCGCGGCCCGCGTCGGCCTGACGGTGGTCCACCTCGACGACTTCTACCCCGGCTGGTCGGGGCTGGCGGCGGCGTCCCGGATGGTCGTCGAGGATGTGCTCGACCCCGTGCGCCCGGGTTTCCGGCGCTGGGACTGGGAGGCGGACGCCCCCGGTGACTGGGTGGCGCTCGACCCCGCGGAATCGGTGGTGATCGAGGGGGTCGGCGCGGTCACGGAGGCGTCGGTCACCGCGGCCCGGGCCCTCGGCGAGGTGCTCACCGTGCGTCTCGACGCCCCCGCCGACGAGCGCCGGGCCCGGGCCCTGGCCCGCGACCCCGGCTACGCGCCGTGGTGGGGCATGTGGGCCGAGCAGGAGGCCGTGCACTTCGCCGCGCACGGCCATCTCCCCGTCGATTTCGCGCTGGAGTGGTGAGGGATGGGGACCCTGCGCATCGCCGCCGTCGTCCTCCGGGACCGTACCGGCCGGGTGCTGTCCGTGCGGAAGGCGGGCACGGAGGCGTTCATGCTGCCCGGCGGCAAGCTCGAGCCGGGGGAGACCGGGCTGCAGGCCGCCGTCCGCGAGGTCGCCGAGGAGCTCGGCCGGGAACTGGACCCGGAGCGGCTGGGTTTCCTCGGGTGCTTCACCGCCCCGGCGGCCAACGAACCCGGCTTCGGCGTCGAGTGCGACGTGTTCGTCTGGTCCGAGCCCCTCGAGGCGCTGCCCACGGTGCGGGAGGAGATCGCCGAGGCGCGCTGGTTCCCCGCGGATTCCCGGGATCCGGTGCTCGCGCCGTTGAGCCGGGACGTCGTCTTCCCCGCGCTGGAGCGGGGCGACGACGGGGACCGACGGGGACCAACGGGACATATAACAACTGTCTAACGAGTCCGGTGGGGGATTGACCTCTCCTCGATTATCTGCGGCGGCGTACCTAGGCTGGGGCCACGCACCGGATCACAGCGGTGCGTGGGCAGATGATCGACAGATTTCCCGGACGCGAGACGGACGGGGACGTGACGAGAACTCCACTGCCACGGCCCCGGGCCGGTTGCCGCGTCCTGCAACAGCAGAGAGGTGACCAGACATGACGACCGCACGCGAGATCATGACCCCCGGCGCCGAGTGCATCGGTGAGAACGACACCCTGGAGATCGCCGCCCGGAAGATGCGGGAGCTGGACGTCGGCTCCCTGCCCATCTGCGGTGAGGACAACCGGCTCAAGGGGATGCTGACCGACCGCGACATCGTGGTCAAGTGTCTGGCCGACGGCCACGACCCCAAGACCGCCACCGCCGGCTCGCTGGCCGAGGGCAAGCCCGTGACCATCGGTGCGGACGACTCCGTCGACGAGGCACTGCGCACCATGAAGGAACACAAGCTCCGCCGTCTGCCGGTCATCGACGATCACGACCTGGTCGGCATGCTCGCCCAGGCCGACGTGGCCCGCAGCCTCCCCGAGGACCGGGTGGGTGATCTCCTCGAGATCATCTCCGTCTGACGGCGACCGCAGGCCACCACACGCACGAGAAGGAGAGGGACAATGGACATGAACGAGGCCAAGACGACTTTCGACCACGACACCATCCGCAAGTGGGTGGAGGAGCGCGACGGCGTTCCCGCCACTGTCGCCGGTACCGAAAGCGGTGCTGACGAGGCGGGGATCCTCCGCTTCGACTTCCCCGGTGGGGCCGGGGAGGACGAACTCACCCACATCAGCTGGGACGAATGGTTCGAGAAATTCGAGAATGAGAGCCTCGCCCTGCTCTACCAGGACGAGAAGTCCGGCGGCGAGCCGAGCACGTTCTTCAAGATCGTCGGGCGCTGACCACACCACACGTGACAGTCACAGACCCCGCCCGACCGGAGGAACCGGTCGGGCGGGGTCTCGGTCTGACGGTCTGATCCGCGGCCACGTGCAGGGTCAGGAGCAGGGAGCGGCCCGGACCCCTCTACCTGCGCTGCTCCTCGATCTCCGCGTAGTGGTTGAGCAGCTGGAGGCCATGCTTCCCGGCCTCACCCTCGGCGGCCAGGCCCTGGCGCATCGACTCCAGCATCTGCCTCCCGTGCGGGAACGGCGGCAGCAGCGGCACATCCGGATCCGTGAGCACCTCGATGACCACGGGGCGCTCGACGGTGAACGCCTCGTCGAGCACCCGGTCCAGCGCCGCGGCATCGTGCAGCCGCATCCCGTGCAGGCCCAGCTGTTCGGCGTAGGCGGCGAAATCGAAGCGCGGGACCTCCTGGGAGGCGTCGAAACGCGGCTCTGCCTCGGACTCGCGCTGTTCCCAGCTGACCTCAGCGAGGTCCCGGTTGTGGAGGACCAACAGCACGAAGCGCGGGTTGCCCCAGCCGCGCCAGCGCTCGGCCACCGTGATCAGTTCGTTGATGCCCAGCATCTCCATGGCGCCGTCGCCGGCCAGCACCACCATCGGACGGTCGGGCGCCACCTCCTTGGCGGCCACGGCGTACGGCACCGCGCAGCCCATCGAGGCCAGGGTGCTCGACACATGCGCGGGCACCGAGGTCGGCAGGGACATCTGGCGCACGTAGTGGTAGACGGCGCTGCCGACGTCGACGGCCAGCTGCGCGTCCTCGGGCACCCGGGCGGAGAGCCCGCGGGCCACCAGCTCCGGGTTGAGCGGCCGCGCCGGAACCTCCGAGCGCAGGCGGGAGATCTCGTGCCAGATCCTGATCTGCTCCTCGACCTCACGCCGCCACGGCGTGTCCCCGCGTTCAGGCAGGCGTTCCAGCAGCGCCCGGATACCCGGGGCCGCATGGCCGACCAGCCCCACCTCGACGGGATAGCGGTTGCCGATCATGGCGGGATCGACGTCGAGCTGGATGGCACGGGCGGTGCCCGGGACGGGGTAGAACTCCGTCCACGGATCGTCGGAGCCGATGATCAGCAGTGTGTCGCACTCCTGGAGCACGTGCGCCGAGGCAGTGGTGCCCAGGTGCCCCATGGTGCCCGCCACCAACGGGTGGGACTCGTCGACATAGGGCTTGCCCAGCAGACTCATCGTCACGCCCGCGCCCAGGCGCTCGGCCAGGGCGATGAGCTCCTCCTGCGCGTGACGCACTCCCCGGCCGGCCAGGATGCCGATCTTCTCGCCCGCGGCGATCACCTCCGCGGCCGCGTCCAGGTCCTCCCCGCGCGGGATGACCTCACCGGTGGTCCAACGCGGGGAGGTGACGACCTCACCGTGGCTCTGCCCGAGGTCGGGCGCCGGGGCCTGCTGCACATCGTGCGGCAGGATGACCACAGACGGCTGCGAGTTCGCCAGCGCGGAGCGGAACGCCCGGTCGAGCACCATGGGCAGCTGCTCCGGGGCGGCCACGAACTGGATGAACGGCGAGGACACGTCGGCGAAGAGGTGCTGCAGATCGAGCTCCTGCTGGTGGCCCGAGCCCAGGGCCGAGCGGTGCTGCTGGGCCACCAGGGCCACGACCGGCGCATGATCGAGCTTCGCGTCGTAGAGTCCGTTGAGCAGGTGCACCGCGCCGGGCCCCTGCGTGGATGAGACCACGCCGACGCGCTCGCCGTACTTGGCCTCGCCGACAGCCATGAACGCCGCGCCCTCCTCGTGGCGCGCGGAGATGAACTCGGGGGAGCCCCCTGCCCGGCGCAGCGCACCGAGCAGGGGGTTGTTGCCGTCACCGGCGTAACCGTAGACCCGCTCCACTCCCCAGGTGCGGAGCCGGTCGACGATCAGATCGGAGGTCGTGGTCTGCGGGGAATCGGACATGTGCCTTCCTTTCATGAGGGTGGGGCCGGGCACAGCGGGCACGGTGGGGTCAGAGCCGCTTCAGGTCGCCAACCGCGGGCCCCTCGAGCAGCGTGCCGTCGGCGGTGAATCGGGAGCCGTGCAGCGGGCAGTCCCAGGACTCCTCCGCGTCGTTCCAGGCCAATGTTCCACCCAGGTGCGGACAGGTCAGGCTCACCCGGCAGGCCTGACCGTTGACGGTCGCCTCACCGACGGGGCGCAGGCCCTCCCGGCCGACGTTCGCGTCGCTGTCGTCGGTGGTGGAGTCGTCCGGGCCGTCTCCCCGGTCGTCGCCTGCCCCCGTGACCGCCTGCACCAGATTACTCACCTGCGAGGTTGTCGCACCGCTCTGCATCTGCGCGGTGGTCTTCGCCGTGCCCAGGGTGGAGGGGGACCCGAAGGTCACCCGCCCCGGCCGCTCGAGTACGAGGTCGGCCACCTGGTGGGCCGCGGCCGGGGCCGAGGTCATGCCCCACTTGCTGTACCCACCGGCGAAGTGGACCAGTCCCTCGCCCCAGTGGAGGGTCTCCACCATGGGCACCATGCTGACGGGGTGGTAGTCCTGGGCGGACCAGCCGTGGGTGCGGCGCGTGCCGGGGAAGTGCTCGGTGGTCCAGTTCTCGATCTCCGTCAGCCGCTCCACGGTGCTGCGGGATTGACCCGTCCGGTGCCCGTACCCACCGACCAGGAGCTTCGTCTCTTCACCCAGCGTGTGGGTGCGCAGCGAGACGGACGGGGACTCCACCGAGATGAACATCCCGTCGGGCAGGGCGGCGTTCGGGGCGGGATCGAAGGCGCACAGGTAGGAGCGCTGGGGCACCAGCTCCATGGTGGTGGTGCGTTTGTCCAGGATCGGGGTGGCCGTGGCGAGGACGACCCGGTCGGCGGTCAGATCACCGGCCGAGGTACTGATCTCCACCCGGGACGGGGCCTCGCGGGGCAGGACCTCGGTGACGCGGGCCTGCTCCGTGATGGTCGCGCCGGCGTCCGTGACCGCCCGGCACAGCGCGGAAAGCAGGTCGGCGGGGTTGAGCTGGAGCTGCTCCGGCAACTCTACGGCGGCCTGCACGGGGAAGGGGGTGACCAGGTTGTCGTGGAGAACGGTGGGCAGTCCCAGATCGTGGGCCGCTCGGTGCTCGGCCTCGACCTGCTGCACGCCCTTCTCCGTGGCGGCGAAGGTGAAGGCGCTGGTGGTGTGAGTGTCCACACCATGGTCCCGGCAGAACTCGCGCAGCCAGTCCTGGCCGAGCCGGCTGGCACTCAGGTAGTCGGCCGCCAGCTCCTTGTTGTGGGTCCTGGTCAGCGTCGACAGGCGGGTGCCCTGCAGCAGGGTGGTCTTGGCGGTGGTGGCCCCGCTGGCGCCCGCACCCACCTGGCGGGCCTCAAGCACGGCGACGCTGCGGCCGGCCTCGGCGAGCAACAGCGCGGTGATCAGGCCGGTGAACCCGGCGCCGACGACCGCGACGTCGACGTGTGCGCTGGTGGGGAACGGGGAGGTGGGATAGTCCGGGGCGTGGTCATGCCACAGAGACGTGCTCATCAGTTCTCACTCTCCCCGCCCGGGGTTCCCGGCTTCGCCTGCGGGTCCAAGACGACCTTGATGCAGCCGTCCTCCTTCTTCTGGAATTTCTCGTAGGCCTCCGGCCCCTCGCTCAGCGGCACCCGGTGGGTGACGAGGTCGTCGACGCCGAGGGGGTCGGCGGGATCCTCGACCAGGGGCAGGATGTCGTCGATCCAGGCCTTGACGTTGCACTGTCCCATACGCAGCTGAATCTGCTTGTCGAAGAGTGTGAGCATCGGCATCGGGCTGGCCGTTCCGCCGTAGACACCGGACAGGGAGAGCGTGCCGCCGCGGCGGACCAGGTCGATGGAGGAGTGCAGGGCGCCCAGGCGGTCAAGGCCGGCGGTCTTCATCATCTTGCGTCCCACGGCGTCGGGAAGCATGCCGACGGCCTGGTGGGCGACCTTGCCGACCGGGGAGCCGTGGGCCTCCATGCCGACCGCATCGACGACGCCGTCGGGACCGCGGCCCTCGGTGGCGTCGCGGATGGCGTCATTGGTGTCCTCACCGAAGTCGAAGACCTCGACACCGTGGCGGGCGGCCATGGCGCGGCGCTCGGGCACCGGGTCGATGCCGAACACCCGCGCACCCAGGTGGCGGCCGATGCGGGCGGACATCTGGCCGATGGGCCCCAGCCCGAACACCGCCAGCGTGTCGCCTTCGCCGACGTCGGCGTACTTCACGGCCTGCCAGGCGGTGGGCAGCACGTCGCTGAGGAAGAGGTAGCGGTGGTCGGGAAGCTCGTCACCGACCTTGATCGGGTTGAAGTTCGCGTGCGGGACCCGCAGGTACTCCGCCTGCCCACCCGGCACTGAGCCGTAGAGCCGGGAGTAGCCGAACAGGCTGGCTCCGGAGCCGTGTTCCCTGACCTGGGTGGTCTCGCACTGTGTGTACAGGCCGCGCCGACACATCCAGCAGGACCCACAGGCGATGGGGAACGGGATGACCACCCGGTCGCCGACCGAGAGGTTGGAGGCCGAACCGGCCTCGACGACGCGTCCCATCGGCTCGTGGCCGATGATGTCACCTTCGTCCATGAACGGGCCGAGCACCTCGTAGAGGTGAAGGTCCGAGCCGCAGATCGCCGTCGAGGTCACCTCGATGATCGCGTCGTTGTCCTCACGGAGTACCGGGTCAGGTACGGTCTCGACACTCACGTTTCGCTTTCCTTGCCAGGTCAGTGCTTTCACTTCGATCCCTCCTGTACAGGGTGGTCGTCGGGGTGGCGTGGGGCGCAGCGGTTATGAAGTTGTGGTGGTGGAACAGCCGGCGGGAACTCAGCCCCCGGTGGACGGGTCAGCCGTGGCCTGCATCCCGGTGTGCAGGAGCGCCAGGGCTCGGTCCTCGGTCTGGGCGAGGATCTCGGGCGGGTCGCCGGGGAAGTGGTGCAGCTGAGTGCGCATCTCGCCGCGGACGAGGACCGCGAGCCACGTCGTGCCGGGCGGGTTGCCCTCCTGTTCACCGGGACCGCCGCAGCCGGATGCGGCGATCACCGCGTCGGCGGTCATCAGCTCGGCGACGCCCTCGGCCATCGCCTTCACCGCCGACTCGGTGATCACCGGCTGGCCCTCCGGGACCCCGAGGACCTCGTACTTGATCCGGGTCTCGTAACTGACGACGCCCCCGGCGAACCATTCGGAGGAGTCCGGTGCCGCGGACAGCTGGCTGGCGATCTTGCCGCCGGTCAGTGACTCCGCGACCGCCACCGTGAAGCCGTGTTCGCCCGCCAGCGTTGAAATCTCGGCGGCGGTGGCGGCTGCGGCCGCCTCGGCGGCGTCGGAGTGGGGCATGTCGGTCTCGTCCGTTTCTGGTCGTCGCCCGGCGATCCGGCGGGCGCTGCCGCGCCGCCGGATTGCCGGGATGGTCAGGGCGTCGGTTTCGGTGCGGTGCCGGTGGGGCTAGTAGTTGGCCGGGGCATCGCTGCCCGGGAAGGACTCCTCGCCCCACTCGTCGGCCAGTTCCTGCTTGTCCTTCGGGCCCTGCTGGTGCTTCTCGGCGTCCTTGCCGGAGTGGGTGGCGGCGTCCTCGTCGGTCCGCTCCGGATCGGCGTTCTTGTCCTGGTCAGCCATGGTGTTGTCCTTTCTATCGCGGTAACTATCTGCGTGAACGGGGCCGTGTGATCTAATCCCAGAAGATGTGTCGGTCATCACGGAACGCTCGTATACGAGCATACGCATGAATCTCGTCGAATGCCGCGATCTGTCGCCGCGAGGCCTCGATCAGCCCATCGAAGACCTCGGGGTCCAGATTCAGATCCTCCGCGTGCTCGCGGAGGGTCTGCCAACCGCCCAGCTTGCCCTGCACAGCGCCGCGCATCAGCTCGGTCTCCAGCAGCATCGTCATCGGCGAGCGGCTGAGCGCCCGGCCGTTGCCCTTGAGACGGCCGACCCGTTCGCCGGCCCAGGCGACCGCCTGCCGGTAGGGCATCTGCTTCATCCCCAGATCGTGGATCAGCTGCTTCAGGAACGCCTGTTCCGTCCTGACCTCGGCCGCCACGGTCGACAGCTCGGCGTAGACCGGGGTGTCGATGAAATCATTGGCCATCCGGGCGATGCGGTTCGCCCCGGCGGTCGCGCCGGTCAGGTGGTCCGAGAGGTAGAGGTTGAGCAGGTCCTTGGTGAACTCTTCCGGCAGGTCCTCGGGGCCGTCGTCCGGGGACCGCCTGCCGCCTGTGTCGGCGCCGCGGCCGGCGGGCTCACCGGTGCCGGGCACCGGGGCGTCCTGCGGGTCCCGGGGCCGCAGCACCTGCGTGGCCCGGCCACGGCCCTCGATCAGTCCCTCGAGTAGCTCGGACAGCGCCTCGGCGGCGGTGTGCCGGGGCTGCCAGTCGAGTTCCCGTTTCGCCCGGGAGTTGTCCATCATCGGCACCTGCATGCCCATGTCGAGCCAGCCCTCGTCGGCGGGGACCATTCCGGACTTGTGGGCGGCGACCAAACCGGCGCGCACCACGGCCGGGGGCAGTTCGATGACCCGGCCGTGGTCCACGACCTCGGCCAGTTCCTTCGGGCCGAGCAGGTCATCGGCGCAGATGTTGAAGGCGCCCGGCGCCTGCTTGACGACGGCCGCCGCGTACGCACGACCGACGTCGTCCGAGTGGACCGCCTGCACCACCAGCCCCTTGGGCACGGGCATGACCGGCAGTTTGCCCGCACGCAGCGCCTGGACGGGCAGCTGGGTGCCCAGGAAGTAGCGCTGGATCGCGGAGGCGGCATCGGCCTGGAACGTCAGTGCCGGACGGAGTCGGGTGACCGTGATCTCGGGGTGCTCGGCGACCAGCCGGTCGAGCACCCGTTCCTGGTCCGCCTTGTCGATGCTGTAGTGGGAGGGTGCGATGCCCCCGGCGGGCCAGTCCTCATCGCGCAGGGGAGGGGTGCCGCCGGTGCCGCGGGCTTCGTCGGGGGAGTAGACACCGACCGACGAGGCGGCGACGAGATGCGGCACACCGGCGGCGGCCACCGCGGCGGCGACGCGCTCGGTGCCGTCGACGTTGACCCGGCGCAGCAGCTCGCGGTCATCGTTGGGCTGGATGAGCCAGGCCAGGTGGATCACGGCGTCGACGCCGCGGAAGATCTCACCCAGTTCGGTGGCGACGTCCTCGGCGGTGCTGGCGGCGGCGATGTCGACTGTCCGCCAGCGGCAGCCGGAGTAGGGCTCGACGGTGGTGTCGGGCAGACGCCGGGCGACTCCGATGATCTCGGTGACTTCGGGGGTGTCCTTGAGCGCCCGGAGGACCGCGGTACCCGCGTTTCCGGTGGCGCCGATGACTACGACTCGCATGAGGGTCTCCTTCAGCGGTGGTGGGTCGGGGTGGATGATCGGGGATCGGACTGTCGGCCGGGGTGGGACCCGGGGTCGGGGATGGTCTCACCCCCGAAACTACCGTCAAGTAGCTCGGTGGCTTCGGTGCTCCGGTCGGTCACCGTGGTCGGGGCCTCCAGATGGACGGCCCCCGAGGGCAGCACCGCGCCGCCGCCGTGGCGTTCCAGCACCCGCCACTGGGCGAGCACGTCCTCGCCGGCGTGCTCCGGGGGCAGCTCAGACCAGAAGTCGAAGCCCCCGCACTCGATGAGCCGGGCGCGGTCGAAGAGCACGCAGCCGCCCACCCAGGCGACCTTGTAGACGAGGAAATCCTCCCCGCCGAAGTCCTGCCGGTCGGCGATGTGGCAGAGGTTGGCGGCATTGTGCAGCTGCCACCGCTCGTGCGCCGGGCCGGAGTCGGGGATGGGCTCCGGTTCGATCCGCCCCTCCCAGAGTTCGAAGGGGCGCCACTGCGCCGGGCGTTCATCGTCCAGGTAGGACAGGCCCTGCACGGCCGAGCCGATGAAACCACCCCCGTAGCGGGACAACGCCTCGCGCATCCGGGTCAGCGTGCCCGGCTCGAGCCAGACGTCACTGTCGAGGAAGAGCACGAGCGGGGCGTGGCTGCGCTCGAGCAGGAAGTGGCGCTGCTGGGCCAGGCCGCGGCGGGGCAGGTTGCGCTCGCAGCGCACGGGGCGTCCCTGGGCCCGCAGCACCCGGAGCATCGCGGCCACCGAGTGCGTCTCCCAGACCGGTTCATCGGACTGGTCGGCCAGGATGACGCCGAAGTCGACGTCGGTCTGTCCGGCGAGTCCGGCGAGGGTGACCGCCAGCTCCGGGGTGCGCCCGTAGCAGGGGATGAGCACCTCCAGCGGCACCTCAGTGTCGTGCCCCCCGTCCGGGGCGGCCCACCGGGCGGAACTACGCGCGGGCATCGCCACCTCCTTCCCCGTTGAGCGCCCCGTTGAGCGCCGTCCGGCGGCGCATCCGCTCGACCACCGCGGTCGTCGAGTGGTCGGAGACGTAGTCCATGATGCGGACCTGGCCCCCGTGTGCCTCCACGACGGCGGTCTCGGCGAGCATCTCCGGGGTGTAGTCCCCGCCCTTGACGTAGATGTCCGGCTCGAGTTCGGAGATCAGCGGGATCGGGGTGTCGGTGGAAAAGGAGGTCACGTAATCCACGCTGCTCAGCGAGGCCAATACCCCGGCTCGGTCGGACAGCGGGTTGACCGGGCGGTCCGGGCCCTTGAGCCGGCGCACCGAGTCATCGTCATTGACCGCGACGATGAGCACGTCGCCGAGCTGCTTGGCCTTGTTGAGATAGGCGGTGTGGCCGCGGTGGAGCACGTCGAAGCAGCCGTTGGTCAGGATGATCCGCTGCCCCGCCGCGCGGTGCTCGCGTACCCGGGCCAGCAGTTCGTCGGTGGGCACCAGCGCGTCGTGGACGTCGCTGAGGTGGCGTACCAGATCCCCGGTGGAACACAGCGAGGTGCCGAGCCGGTGGACCACGACGTCGGCCGCCGCCTGCGCCAGGTCCACCGCCGCGGGCACCGGCAGGTCCGCGGCCCGGGCCAGCGTCAACGCCGCCACGAAGGTGTCACCCGCGCCTGAGGCCTGTTTCTCGGTCGCCGGATTCGCCCAGGTACGGTGCACCAGGCCCGAGGCATCCACCAGGGCCGTGCCGTCCTTGTCGAGCGTGACGACCACCTGCCCGGCACCGGTGCGCTCCAGCAGATCGACGTGGTGGCGGACCACGGCGTCGACACGGTCCTTCCCGGCCCCCAGCCGGTCCTCCAGCACCGCCTCGGCCTCCCCGCAGTTCGGGGTGACCAGGTCGGGTCGGGCCGGCGCCCAGTGGCGTGGATCGTGGGCGTCGACGACCACCAGCGGCCGCTCGGCCAAGCTGCCCAACCGGGTGGCCAGTTCCGTGCGGTGCACCGCGCCGTCGTAGTCGCAGACCACCACGGCGTCGGTGTCGGTGGCGGCGGCGCACCCGGCGTCGGCCAGGCGGGCCAGGGCGCCGTCGGGGGCCTCACCGCAGGCGGTGTCCAGCCGGAACAGAACCTGCCCGTCGACGACGACGCGTGATTTCGTGGTCGTCTTCACCGCCGGATCGGCCAGGAGCAGTTCGGTGTCCACGCCTGCCTCGGTGAGCAGTTCGCGCAGCCGGGCCCCGGAGTCGTCGTCGCCGGTCAGACCGACCATGCGTACGCGCGCGCCGAGGGCGGCGAGATTCATGGCGGTGTTGGCGGCCCCGCCGGGGGCGAAGACCTCGTGGGTGCGGTCGACCACCGGGGCCGGGGCCTCGCGGGCCAGCCGCTCGCTGGTGCCGTAGATCCAGGTGTCCAGGATGACGTCGCCGATGACGGTGACGGTCGGCGCCAGGGCGGCCAGCTGCAGCGGCATGTCCGGGTTCAGTTCGGTGGTGGCCCGCACCGCGGCGGGGCGGGCATCCGCCCGGCTGCCCGGCTGGCCGCCCGCCGTCGACGTGTGCTTCGTGGAGATGGTCATCGCTGCTCCCCGTTGTCCGGGGACTGGGGGAACTCCAGGTGCACCACCGAGGTGGTGGTCATCTCGTCCAGCAGCTCCGGGCCGTAGCCGAAACCCTCGCCGGAGTCCCCGTGCGGCTGCGCGGCCCCGCCCGGCGCCCCGCCGAAGACGTTGTTGACCTTGACGGTGCCCACCTTCAGTCCGTTCACCGCGCGCAGCGCCCGGTCGAGGCGGGTGGTGAGCACCGTGGCGGCCAGCCCGTAGCGGTCATCGGCGGCCCGTTCCAGTCCCTCGTCGAAGCTGTCGACGACCTGGACCGGGGCGACCGGCCCGAAGGTCTCCTCACGCATGATCTCCATGTCGGGGGTGCAGGAGGTCAGCACGGTCGCGGGGTAGTGCGCGCCGGGGCCGTCGGGGAGCTGTCCGCCGGTGACCAGCTGCGCACCGGCCTCGACGGCGGCGGTGACCTGGCCGTGGACCAGATCGCGGTGGGGGCGGTCGACCACCGGCTGGGGGGTTTCGGCGTTGGTCCAGGCGTCGGCCTCGGCCTCGAGCGCGGTGAGGAACTCGTCGGCGATGGCGCGGTGGACGTAGACGCGCTCCACGGAGGTGCAGATCTGCCCGGCGTTGACGAAGCAGCCGATCGCGGCCTGGGAGGCGGCCCACGCCGGGTCGACCGTCTCGTCGATGACCAGGGCGTCGTTGCCGCCGTTCTCGCGGATGACGTGGGCCCCGGTCCCGGTGGCGGCGCGGGCGATGTCGCGGCCGGTGGCGGTGGAGCCGACGTGGGCGTAGACGTTGACACGTTCGTCGGCGGTGAGCATGCGTCCGACGTCGCCGGCCCCGGTCACGGTGACCAGGACGTTCTCGGGTAGGGCGGAGGAGAGGACCTCGCCGAGCCGGAGCCCCAGGTGCGGATTGCGTTCACTCGGCTTGTGGACGACCGTGTTGCCGGTGACCAGTGCCGCGCCGATCAGGCCCATGGCCACGGCGACGGGGTCGTTCCAGGGGGTCAGGGCCGCCACGACGCCGCGGGGGCGGGTGACGGTGTAGTCGGCGGCGAGGTCGTTCCCGCGCAGGCTGTGCCCGCGGTGGACGGGCCCGAGCTCGGCGTACTGGCGCAGGGTGCCGATGCCCGCCTCGATGCCGCCGCGGCAGTCCGCCGGCAGCTTGCCGGTCTCGCGGCGGTTGAGCTCGGCCAGTTCCTCGGCCGCCCCGGCGAGGGCGTCGGCCATGGCGTGGAGGTAGGCGCCGCGCTGTTCGGCCGGGGTGGCCGCCCAGCCCGCCTGTGCCGCATGTGCCCTGCTCACGGCGTCGACGACCTCGTTCTCCCCGGCCGTGGGTAGCGTGCCCACGGGCTCACCGGTGGTCGGATCAACTACACTGAGCTCGGTCCTGCGGACTGTGGCCTGGTCAACTGTGGTCATGGTTTCCTCCTCATTGAAACTCACTGGAAAACGATGAAGAACTGGGAAAGGTGCAATGGCTGAGACGAGTGTCGAAACGTTCGTGGGGGAGGCGGGAACCAGGTTCTCCCGGGTCAGGAGCATCGCGGTGCTCCGTGGCGGGGGCCTGGGCGACCTGATGTTCGCGATGCCGGGGATCGCCGCGCTGGCGGCCGCCTACCCGGAGGCGACGGTGACGGTGCTGGGCACCCCGGCCGCGAAGGCGCTGCTGGAGGGCCGTCCCGGTCCCGTCGACGAGGTGGTGGTGCTGCCGTTCGCGGAGGGCGTGCGCCCCGGCCCTGAGGATCCGGCGGCCCTCGAGGACTTCTTCGCGCGGATGCGGGAGCGGAAGTTCGACCTGGCGGTCCAGATCCACGGTGGTGGCCGCTACTCCAACCCGTTCCTGCTGAAGCTGGGGGCGCGTCACACGGTGGGCACCCGCACGCCGGACGCGGAGGCCCTGGAGCGCAATCTGCCGTACATCTACTACCAGAACGAGGCGATGCGCGGCCTCGAGGTCGCGGGCCTGGCCGGCGCGCCCGCCCGGAATCTCGAGGCCCGCCTCGAGGTCACCGACGGGGAGCGGGAGGCGGCCGAGCGGCACCGGGACGCGGGCGCCCGTGGACTGCTGACGATCCACCCCGGCGCCACCGACCCGCGCCGCCGTTGGCCGGCGGAGAACTTCGGTGAGGTGGCCGCCGGTGCCGCCGCCGACGGCTGGCAGGTGCTCATCGTCGGCGACGACGGCGACGCCGACGCCGCGGAAGAGATCATCGACGTCGCGCGGCGCCGGCTGCGGGAGCAGGGGGCGGAGGCCGCCCCGACGGTCACCTCCGTGACCGGGAAGCTCTCGCTGCCCGAGCTGCTGGGCGTGCTCGCCCTCAGCGACGTGATGCTCGGCAACGATTCCGGCCCGCGGCACCTGGCCATGGCGGTCGGCACCCGCACGGTGGGACTGTTCTGGCTGGGCAACCTGATCAACGCCGGCCCCCTGGGCCGGGGTCTGCACCGCACCCACATGTCCTGGGTGACGCACTGCCCCGAGTGCGGGGCCGATGTCACCCAGGTGGGCTGGACGGCGGAACGCTGTGAACACGATCCCTCCTTCCTGGCGGGCATTGAGCCCGCCGCGGTGTACGCCGATGTCCGTGCGCTAATGGATGGTGAATAGGATCACGGCCAGGAGTCCTCGAGCTCGTTGGCGATGAGCAGTTCGCGGATCTCCACGTTCTCCGGCTGGGTCAGGGCGTAGACGATCGACTCCGCCACCCGGGCCGGCTCGTTGAGCCGCGAGTCGTCCTGGGGCATGTACTGCTCGGTGCGGCCGTCGAAGAACTTCGTCTTCATGCCGCCCGGGATCAGGTTGGTCACCCCGACCTCGCCCTTGAGCTCCGCGGCCAGTGCCTGGCTGAAGCCGCGGACGCCGAACTTGGAGGCGCTGTAGGCCGTCGCGCCGCCCGCGCCCTTGAGCGCGAGCGTGGAGGAGACGGTGATCACCCGGCCGTGGGACCGCTTCAGGTACGGCAGGGCCGCGCGCACCGCGGAGACCGTGCCCAGGAGGTTGACCGCCAGCACGTGCTCCCACTGCTCCGCGGAGATCTCGTCGAGCTCACCCGGGGTGTCCAGGCCGGCGGCGGCGACGATCGCGTCCAGGCCGCCCAGGTCCTCGGCGACCTCGGTGATCACCTTCTCGAGCGCGGCCCGGTCGGTGACGTCGACCTCGTGGGCGCGGTGGTCACCGGCGTCGGAGATGTCCCGGTCGAGGACGATCGGGGTGCCGCCGGCGCGGGAGACGGCGTCGGCACAGGCCAGGCCCAGTCCGGAGCCGCCGCCGGTGATGAGGACCTTGCGGGAGTTCAGCTGCATGTCAGTGTTGTCCTTTCGGTGGATGATTTCTTCGGTGCGGTCGCGGGCGTCGGATGAGTCAGCCCACGGCCTGCAGTGCCTCGGCGAGCCGGGTCGTGGAGCGGGCGGGGTGGTAGGGCACGGTGACGGCCTGTCCACCCCAGCCCCGGATCAACCTGGCCTCGGGCAGCGAGTCGATGTCATAGTCACCTCCCTTCACCCACAGGTCGGGGCGGAGTTCGGAGAGTACGGTCTCGGGGGTGTCCTCGTCGAAGACGACGACCGCGTCGACGCACTCGAGTGCCTCGAGCAGCTCGACCCGGTCGCCCTCCTGCATGATCGGCCGGTGCTCGCCCTTCAGACGGCGCACGGAGTCATCGGAGTTCAGGCAGACGACCAGAAAGTCCCCGAGGCCGCGGGCGGCGGCCAGGGTGCGGGCGTGGCCGGCGTGCAGCAGGTCGAAGCAGCCGCCGGTGGCCACCACGACACCACCCCGGGCGCGTACCTCGGCCAGCCGGGCGGCCAGCTCGTCGGCGGGCTGTTCCCGTTCGGCGGGGCGGCCCAGGGTGGCGACCCCGCCACGGGCGATGTAGCCGGCGGCGTCGTCGACGGCGGCTTCGACCGCCCGGGCCAGCGGCGTCGAACGGGCGAGCTGTGCGGTCAGCGCCCCGGCGAAGCGGTCGCCGGCGCCGCAGGTGTCGCCGCCGGTGGCCGCGGCCACGGGGATGAACTGGGGCAGGGCATTGCCGCGTTCGAACACGGCCGCCCCGTCGCCCCCGAGCGTGACGACGGCCGCGCGCACCGGCCACAGCTCCAGCATCCGCTGGGCGGCCCGGGAGACCTCGCGGGTGTCCTCGCCGCTGATCCCCGCGGTGGCGCGCGCCTCCCCGAGGTTCGGGGTCACCGCGGCGACCCCGGCCACGGGCGCGCCGCCCTTGGGGTGCGGGTCCCACACCACCGGCACCCGCGTGGCGGCGTCGTGCAGCGCCTCCCGCAGCGCGGGGTCGTCGGTCAGGCCGCGGCCGTAGTCGGAGACCAGCACGGCGTCGGCCGAACGGATGGCCGCCAGCATGTCCGGGGTGGACCGCGGGGTGGTCTCCACGGCGCAGTTCAGGTCCATCCGGGCGACGACGTGACCGTCGGCGATCAGGCGCTTTTTCACCGGGGTCGGCTGACCGGAGGGGCCGGCGACGAGATCGATGCCGGCCAGGCCCTCGCGCAGGCGGGCGGCGTGGTCGTCCTCGCCGAGGACGGTGACCAGGGTGGGGGTGTGTCCGGCGTCCGCGAGCAGGAGGGCCGCCAGGCCGGCCCCGCCGGGGCGGTGGGACTCGCCCCCGACGTCGACGACCGGCACCGGCCCGTCCGGCGAGAGTTTCCGGGCGGCGCCCGCGGTGTCGACGTCGAGCAGGACGTCACCGACGACAATGATGTTCACGGTCATGCCTCCTGGTAGCGGTCGCGGGTACGGGAACGGGAGCCGCGGGCACCGACCGCGGTGGCGGCGGGGACCGCGGTGGTCGCGGTGCGGCGGGTGGTCAGACGCGCGACCTCGGCGTCGAAGGCCCGGCACACGCCGTGGATGGCCATCAGGTGGGCCTCCTGCACGTTCGGCGAGTCGGCGTCGATGGCGACGACGTCATCGCACAGCACGGTCAGTGGATTCGGCTCGGGACCGGTCAGCGCCCACACGCGCACGCCCATCTTCCGGGCGGTCTCGGCGGCGCGCAGCAGGTTGCGGCTGGTGCCGCTGGTGGTCAGCAGGAGCAGGACGTCCCCGGCGCGGGCGTGGCCCTCGATCTGGCGGGAGAAGACCTCCTCGTAGCCGTAGTCGTTGCTGATGGCGGTGACCGCCGAGGCGTCGGTGGTCAACGCGATGGCGGAGAAGGCCGGCCGGTCGCCCTGGAAACGGCCCACCAGCTCGGAACTGAGGTGCTGGGCCTCCGCGGCCGAGCCACCGTTGCCGGCCGTCAGCAGCCGGTTCCCGGCGGAGAGTTTCGTCGCCAGCTCCCGTCCCCAGCGCGCGAGCGTGCAGGACTGGGCGCGCAGCGAGGCAACGGCCGTCTCGACGCCGTCGAGGTGCGCGCCGATCCCGTCGTCGCTCAGGGTGGTCACCGCGGCGGGCTCGCCATTGCGGTCTGAGCCGCTCCCGTCGATGCCGTCCCAGGTGTCGGCGGTGCGGTCGGGGACCGGCAGCCGGAGGACCCCGGAGGTGGTCGTCTGCGTCAGGCCCGGGGCCGGGGCCGGGGCGTCCTGCCGGGCGAGCAGCCGGCGGTAGGTGTCCTCGGTGGCCTCGGCGACGACGGGCCAGGCGTAGCGTTCCCGGGCACGCCGGAGGCCGTGCGCGCCCATCTCCGCGGCGGCGGCCGGGTCGGCCAGCAGGCCGGCGGCGGCCTCGGCCACGGCCGCCGGATCGCGCGGGGGGACGTGCAGTCCGGTCACCCCGTCGACGACCGTGTCGGACAGCCCGCCGACCTTCGCGGCGAGCACCGGCACGCCGCAGGCCATGGCCTCCAGCGGCACGATACCGAAGGGTTCGTACCAGGGGGTGCAGGCCACCAGGTCGGCGCTGCGCAGCACGGCGGGCATGTCCGGGCGCGGGACCTGGCCGCGCAGCACCACGCGGTCCGCCACCCCCAGTTCCCGGGCGATGGCGCGCAGGCGCCGGGCCTCCGGGTCGTGGTCGAGGTCGGTGACCTCGCCACCGCCGCCGATGATGTGCAGCTCGACGTCGTCGAAGCCGCGCTCGGCCAGCAACGGCAGCGCCCGGATGAGCAGGTCCATGCCCTTGCGGGGGACCAGCCGGCCGACGCAGAGGATACGGCGCTTCCCGCCGGTGTCCTCCACCTCGCCCTGCGGGCCGAAGAGGTCGAGGTCCACGCCGCAGGGGATGACGGAGACCTGGCGGGGGTTGACCTGCATGGCCTCGAGCTCGCGGACCTCGTCGCTGCAGGTGGCGATGACGTGGGTGGCCGTCTGCCCGACCCGGGGCTCGAGCGTGACGCGCTCGGCGGGGCTGGTGTCGGCCGCGCCCTGGTGGCGGCGCTTGACCGTGCCGAGGGCGTGGAAGGTGTGCACCAGCGGGGTGTCGGTGAGCCCGGCGGTGTCGAGGGCGGTGCGGGCCGCGAGCCCGGACATCCAGAAGTGTGAGTGGACGATGTCGGGGATCGCGTCCGGATGGCGCCGCCAGTAGTCGGCGATGCCGCTCCCGAGCTCCGGCATGTGGGGCAGGAACTCATCCTTCGGCAGGTGGGCGTGGGGCCCGGCGGAGATGTTGACCACCGTGACCCCGCGGCCGGCGACGACGGCCTCGGGGAGCTCCTCCGAGTCCCGCCTCGTGAAGACGGTGACGTCGTGGCCCCGGTCGGCCAGCGCCTCGGACAGGGCGGCGACGTGCACGTTCTGACCGCCGGCGTCCACACCACCGAGCGCCGCCAGCGGGCTGGCGTGCTCGGAAACCATTGAGATCTTCATCGTTTCCTTCTTTCTTCGGCGGCGCCGGCCTCGGTGGTGGGGATGGCCGGCGCCGCGGGCTGTTGGGGCGGCAGGGGGTGTGTCAGGTCAGAGGCGCCTGCCTGCGGGCACGGACACGGGGGTGGTGGCGGGAGCGTCGGCCACCTGGTCGAGCAGTGCGTCCCAGTCCCGCAGGAACCGGTCGAGCCCGTAGTGGGCGAGCACGTGCTCGCGGGCGGCGGTGCCCTTGGCCCGGGCCTCCGCCGGGTCGGCCAGCAGGCGGGCCGCGGCCTCGTGGAGTTCGGTGACCTGTGTGGAGATCACGCCGGTCTCCGGCGGAATCGCGCGGATGGCCTCGGTGGTGGCCAGCGCGACGACCGGCATGCCCAGGTGCATGGCCTCCAGCAGGGCCAGGCCCAGCGAGGTCCACCGGATGGGGTGGAGGTAGACGCGCCGCCGGGCCATCTCGCGGTGCAGCTCATCGCGCTTGAGATCGCCGTGGACGCGCAGCTGATCCGGCGTCAGCCCGGTGGCGTCGTGCAGTCCGTCGGTGCCCATGCCGAACACGTCGACCGGACCGGCCTGGGCGAAGCCGGGCAGCAGGTCGGTGCCGGTGACCCGCCAGCGGCGGACCGGCTCATTGGTGACCACCGCCAGGTTCCCCAGCTCCCCGGTGTAGCGGTGGCCGGGATCGCGGATGCCGTGCTCGACGACGACCGTCGGGGCGGTGCCGTTGTCCCACAGCAGCTCGTTGAAGTGGGTGACGTGCGCGATCGGGATCTCCGTCTGATCCGCCAGCGGGTGGACCGTGTTCGGCACATCGCCGCGCGGGGTGTTGTGCTCGACGTAGACGGCCGGGATGTCCCTGCCGGGGCGGCGGCCGAGCAGCCGCTCGGCCTCCGCGAGCTCCTCGGGGCGCTGGAGCACCACGACGTCGATGTCCTCGTCCGCCAGGGCGTCCGGATGGATGTCACGCACGGAGGTCGGCCAGTCGCGGTCGGCCCGGCCCAGACCCCAGGCCCCGCCCTCGGGCAGGGCGGGCAGCAGGTACTCGTGGGAGCCGTGGACGAAGGCGTCGGTCCAGGAGCCGTGCACGTGCCAGAGCAGAATCTTCACTGGTGAACCTCAATTCTCGTTGGTGGGACGGGGGCGGGGGCGGTCATCGGGCCACAGCCGCTCGACGGCGTCGGCGACCTCCCCGGCCGTGACCGAGGACAGGCAGGGGTGGCCGGGCACCGGGCAGTCCCGTGCCCGGGTGCCCCGGCACGCCGCCGTCTGGTCGCCGAGCAGCTCCACCGGCACTCCGTAGGGCGCCCAGCGGATCGGCGGGACGACGGGGGAGAACAGGCTGACCACCGGCGTGCCGACGGCCGCGGCCAGGTGCGCCGGGCCGGTGTTGCCGGAGACGACGACTGACGCCCGGGAGAGCACCTCGGCGGTCTGGCGCAGATCGGTCACCCCGCCCAGGTCGATGCCCGACTCACCGGCGACCCAGGCGGTCAACTCCTTTTCGCCCGCGCCACCCGTGACGACGACCGTGTGGCCGCGCTCGGCGAGCAGTTCGACGGCCGCGGCACTGCGTTCGGCCGGCCACATCCGGGCGGGCACGGCCGCGCCGGGATGGACGACCACATAGGGCGCCGTCTGTTCTGCGAAGGTGTGCCCGGCGGATCCGAAGAAGGAACCGGCGGGGTCGGCGACCCGCATGCGGCCGTCGTCACCGGCGGGCAGTGGGTACCCCGCCGCCTCGGCGATGCCGAGCGCGCGCTCGACCTCGGGTTGGTCCTCGGGGAAGTCCTCGCCCGGTTTGAGCCGCACGTCGAGCAGCGAGCCGGGAAAATCCACGGAGGCGCCGGAAATCCGCGGCACCCCGGCCATGCGCAGCACGAGCGCCAGCGGCAGCGGGGACTGGTGGAAGGAGGTGAAGATGACCGCCTCGTCGAAGCCACGCTCGGCGACGAAGGCGCGCAACGTCTCGATGTGGGCGGCGTCCGCCGACGGGGCGGGCACGATGGTCCAGGGACTGGCCCAGGTGAAGATCTCGCTCGGGCCGGGCAGCAGCTCGGCGGCCGCGCGCCCCTGGGGGCCGCACAACAGGGTGACCTCGCCGACCTCCGGATGGGCGGCCACCGCACGGATGGCGGGGCCGGTGACCAGCACGTCACCGACACTGTCCAGACGAGCCACGAGAACCTTCTTCATCACCGCTCACCTCCCGCCGCGGTGGTGGCCCGCGCCGGTTCCGGGGCGGAGTCCGAGTCGGCCAGGCCGAGTGCGAGGCGCACGGCCCCGGTCAGATCGGCGGCGACGGTCCCGGCGGCGGCGACCTCCTCGCGGAGGGTGATGGCCGTGGGCACCAGGATGCCCCGGCATCCGGCGGCCCGGGCGGCCCCCATGTCCGCGCCGATGTCGCCGACGAACACCATCTGCCCGGGGTCGAGCCCGAGCCGGCGGGCCGCCGAACGCAGCATGCCCGGCTCCGGCTTGCGGCAGCTGCAGCCGTCCGCGGCGACGTGCGGGCAGATCTCCCAGACGTCGAAAGGCCCCAGCAGCTCGGCGACGCGGGCATTGACGGCATCGACCTGCTCCCGGGTGATCAGGCCACGGCCCACGCCCGACTGGTTGCTGATCACACCGACCGGGATGCCGTGGGCGCGGATCAGGTCGAGGGCGGCCGCGGCCCCGGGCATCGGCTCGACGAGTTCCGGATCCCCGTTGTAGGGCACGTCAACGACCAGAGTATTGTCACGGTCGAACAGAACGGCGGAAGGCAGAGGGAAGCGGTGGACCGACCCACAGTACTGGCATTGCGCGCGCTCAAGATCGGGGACCTGCTCGTCGCGGTCCCGGCCCTGCGGGGCCTGCGCGCGGGTTTCCCCGACCACCGCATCGTCCTCGCCTGCGCCGGATGGCTGCGCCCGCTGGTCGAACTCACCGGCGCGGTCGACGAAATCCTGCCCACGCCCCGCGGCCTCGACGAGCCGCTCGCCCTGGCGCCCGGCACCGTCGACGTCGCGGTCAACCTCCACGGCAACGGCGTCCAGAGCCGCGGCCGACTGGAGGCGCTGGAAGCCCGCCGCCGGATCGGCCACGCGGCGCCCGGCTGGGACGGACCCGAATGGATCGACGGTCTCCACGAGCGGGAGCGGTGGAGTCGCCTGCTCAACGCCCACGGTCTGCCCGGGGACCCGCTGGACTACCTGCTCCCGCCCCCGGACACCGACGTCGTGGGC
Source organism: Corynebacterium halotolerans YIM 70093 = DSM 44683 (assembly GCF_000341345.1). NCBI lineage: Bacteria > Bacillati > Actinomycetota > Actinomycetes > Mycobacteriales > Corynebacteriaceae > Corynebacterium > Corynebacterium halotolerans. The sequence goes on from NC_020302.1 coordinate 1,183,766, forward strand.
GTCGGCGGCGGGGCCGGCTCGGCGGTCGTCCACGTCGGTGCCGCCCACGCCAGCCGACACTGGCCCGTCGGGCGCTTCGCCCGCGTCGTCGAGGACCTCCTGCGCCGGGGACTGCGGGTCCTGCTCACCGGTGACCAGCGCGAGCGTGAACGCGCAGTAGAGGTGGCCACGCAGGTCGACACCTCCGTCGGGCGGTCCGGGGCGCGGCTGGCCGTGCTCGCGGGGGAACTCAGCCTGACCGAGTTCTTCGCGGTGATCGCCGGCGCCGACCTCGTGGTCTCGGCGGACACGGGGGCGGCCCACCTGGCGAGCGCCTTCGCCCGGCCCTCCGTGGTCATCTTCGGCCCCGCCGCCCCGGAGAACTGGGGTCCGCCGCCCGGACCGCACCGCGTGCTCACCGACAGTGCCGTCCGCCGCGGCGACCCCTTCGCCGCTGACCCTGATCCGGCCCTGCTGGCCGTGGGCGTCGACGACGTGCTCCGCGAGGTCGACCAGCTGCTCCCGGGTAGCTGAACCCGACTCCCGGGCAGGCGCGCGGTCGTCCGTGGCGCCCTGCTGCGGACCCTTGGCGGTCGCGGTGTTCTCCGTAGGCATCTACTCCCTGCTCTCTGACATCGGAACCTGCGTGGTTCGAAATGAAGGTCATGAAAAGGAAGTGGGACCGCTGTGCTATGGCGGCTTCCTGTTACTATGAGGGAACTCCAAAATCCGGGAGGTTTCAAGCACCTTCTTCATTCGCGCAGTACAAAGCAGTAAAGAATTCTTATGGATTCTCGGGGTGGCATTGTTCCCTGTCGTTTTTCACCGCTCGGGGATCACCCCTTGCCGGGGCCGTGGTGGAGTGGAACGGAGACCGGATTCAGATTTGGCGAGGTAGATGACCCTAAAGTTCTAGACGACCAGTTGCCGCGGAAGCTCGGCAGGGCTCCTCGGAATGTGATATAGGGGGCCGTCTTTCCTTAAGGCCGACTGTTTGTTCCCGCCAATTCCCATGGCAAATTCGAGGCGGATAATGGAGAACAATCCTCCTTTGTTCTCCCTGAATTTCTCCGAATGCCGGTATCCGAACGAGCTGTCCGGCGGCCAGCGCCAGCGCATCGCGATCGCCCGCGCCCTGGCGCTCGAACCCGACGTGATCGTCCTCGACGAGGCGGTCTCCGCCCTCGATGTGCTGGTCCAGAACCAGATCATCGAGCTGCTGGCCGAACTGCAGGACGAACTGGGGCTGTCCTATCCGTTCATCACCCACGACCTCGCGGTGGTCCGTCAGACCGCCGATGACGTCGTGGTGATGCGGCAGGGCCGGGCGGTCGAGCAGGGCACGGCGGACGAGATCTTCGCCAACCCGCGCGAGGAGTACACCCGCAATCTCATTGACTCGGTGCCCGGTCTGGGCATCGAGCTCGGCACGGGGCGGACCTCGGGTAAGCCCGGTGTGGGGGCGGGAAAGCGACGCCGCCCGCCGACGCCCGGGGCCACTGAGGCGTCGACGGGCGCGCGGTCAGAGAATCTCGTCGACGGCCTCGATGGGGCGGGCCATCCGCACTCCCTTGTCGGTAACCACGAAGGGGCGCTGGATCAGGCGCGGGTGGGCGACCATCGCGGCCAGCAGCTCCTCATCGGGGATGTCGGGGGACAGGCCCAGCTCCCGGTACTCGGGCTCCTTGGTGCGCACGGCGTCGTGGACGGACAGGCCGGCGGCGGTGATGAGCCTGCGGAGCTGTTCGGCATCCGGGGGAGTGTCCAGGTACTTCACGATCTCCGGCTCCACCCCTGCCGCGCGCAGGCGGTCGAGGGTCCGGCGGGAGGTCGAGCAGCGGGGGTTGTGGTAGATGGTTGCGGTCATGGCACTATTCTGCCGGAACCAGCTCCACGTTGTCGGCCCAGGTCAGTTCGATGCCGAGGGCGCGCAACCACTCCATCGGATCGTCGTCGTGGCGGGTGATGCCCTCCACGGCGGCCAGGGTGGCGTCGATGGCGCGCTCGGCGTCCTCGGCGGTGATCAGGCCGGCGGAGGTGGCGGCGGCGAGCTCGTCGATGTCGAGGACGTCGATCGGCTCACCGGTGACGGAGACCAGATCGACGTAGAGATCACGGGTGGACCACACGCAGCCGTCGACGTTGATGTCGGCGATGTCGAAGTAGAAGTCCTGCCGCTCGTCCACGCTGTTGCGGAAGTGGAAGATGTTGGCGCGCAGGCCCAGCTCCGGCAGGAGCCAGGACTCCAGGTAGCCGAAGCGCGGGTGATTGGCGCCGCGGGCCATGTAGAGGCCGAAGTCGGTGAGTTGGTAGGTGTCGACCTCGCGGAGGAAGCCCTTCGGGTCGATGTTGATGCGGTCGGAGGTGTTGAAGGTCTCCTCCTTGACCGGGTGCAGATCAGCAGTCACTGTTACCTCGCATCGATGATGGCGGCGGTGGGAATGAAGGAACAGGTGTTGTCCTCGGTGTGGACGTCACCCGAGACGACGGCGATGACGGTGCCGACACCCGTGTCCGCGGTGCCGGAGAGCGTGGCCGGGCCATCGGGGTTGATCCCGTGGTTGGCCAGCTCCGTGGTTCCGGATCGCAGAGTGTTCAAGTTGAACCACTGGACCTGCATTCCACCCTGCTGCTGCACCGCAGGTGAGGTGCCCAGGGCGGTGAACAGGAAGGTGGTCTGACCGGCCTCCGCGCCGGGGGCGGGGATCTCGGCCGGACCGGGTACCGCGAGGGCGGATCCAACGGAGTTGAGACCCTCTCCCATGCAGTCGCCGGAGACGGTGGGCCAGTAGAACTGCGTGAAGGTCGGGGCGTCGGCCGGCAGCGGGGGGCCGCCATCTCCGTTGTCCCCGGCGAAGAACGCGAGTGCCGACAGGATGGCGCCGGAGACCTCGTCGGGCAGCCAGGGCTGCTCGGCGAACGCCCGGACCTGGTCAGCGGTCTGCTGCGTCGGCCTGCCCAGCTCGTCGAGCGGGGAGGAGGACGGCAGCGGCAGGGCCTGCGCGTTCGCCACCGCAGTGGTCCCGGAGCAGGTGAGCAGCGCTGCGCAGAGTGCGACAGCGGCACGGCGGAGGGTGATCACCACGGAAGGCCTTCCCACGTCGGGGTCCGGAGGGATTTCCGGAGCCACATCAGTAACACAATTCACACTAGTTTCTTGAACCACAATATTCACTTGGAAACGACAGTCAACCCGTGGACGTCGTCATTCCCTTCGTCGTGGAACGAAATCGAAACGTTACATTGCGGCAGGAAAATATCCGAACGCTCTCGGGCGAGGTGTCTGATCAACGGGCCGGTCGGCGGTGGACGTGGGATCGGGTCATGAGTTGAATCACATTCAGGCAGGGCGCGGAGGGGTGGTGCGGGCCGTGACGGTGACCGGGCTGGCGGGATACCGCAACCACGTCAACGTCCACACCGGGGCGGCGGCGCCCCGGCACTCGGCGACAGCGGCGACAGCGGCGACGTCGTTGCCTTCATCGACACCTGCCACCACCGGGTCGGGCGGATGGATGTGGTTGCGGACGGCGAGGGACTCGGGGCCCACGGGACCAGTCCTTCGCCCGGGACTCTGGTGGCGGCTCCGCCGCAGTCGGGAGGAATCGAGGTCGGCCTGCAGAATTCGACCGATCCGTGGCGGGCCTGGGAACCGCTGTGCCTACGTGGGGGCGCGGACCGGATCTTCCTCATGGATCCGCGTCCCGACGGTGCCGTCGCCTGGGGCAACGGCACCGCGCAGTTCTTCGCCATCTGCGACGCCCCTGGGAGACCTGCGGCGGCTGCGGCCGGGGCGCCCGCCAACGAGTGCGGCGTCGACGCCGCACCGGACGAGGGGCTCGTACTCATAGGGCGTCATCCCCGTGGGGGCCGGGGCCGCCCTCGGCCGGATGTGACCGGCTCCGGCGCCCGGGCCCCGGGCGGTGGAGTTTGAAGGTGCATCGGAGGCCTGTGGGGAGTAGCATGGTATGCCGTTCATCCTCGCGGCCACCGACACCGGTGCCAGAGCCCTTGATGCGGCAGGTTGCCGCAGGGCAAGGCCGCACCTTTCTTCCAGTAGGAGTACTCCGCTAGTGACCCATCCTGAGTTCCGCAACGTTGCCATCGTCGCCCACGTCGACCACGGCAAGACCACCCTCGTCAACGCCATGCTGGAGCAGTCCGGCGTCTTCGGTGACCACGGCGAGGTCGCCGACCGGGTGATGGACTCCGGTGACCTGGAGAAGGAGAAGGGCATCACCATCCTGGCCAAGAACACGGCCATCCGGCGCAAGGGCCTCGGCAAGGACGGCAATGACCTGATCATCAACGTCATCGACACCCCCGGCCACGCCGACTTCGGTGGTGAGGTCGAGCGTGCCCTGTCCATGGTCGACGGCGTCGTCCTGCTCGTCGACGCCTCCGAGGGCCCGCTGCCGCAGACCCGCTTCGTCCTCAGCAAGGCGCTCGCCGCCAAGATGCCGGTGATCATCTGCGTCAACAAGACCGACCGTGCGGACGCCCGCATCGACGAGGTCGTCGAGGAGTCCCAGGACCTGCTCCTCGAGCTCGCCGCCTCCCTCGACGACCCGGAGGCCGCCGAGGCCGCCGAGACCCTGCTCGACCTGCCGGTGCTCTACACCTCCGGCCGTGAGGGCAAGGCCTCCACCGAGAACCCGGGCAACGGCAACGTCCCGGCCAACGACGATCTCCAGCCGCTGTTCGACGTGCTCTACGACGTCCTGCCGGAGCCGTCCGCCACCATCGACGCCCCGCTGCAGGCGCACGTGACCAACCTGGACTCCTCGTCCTTCCTCGGCCGCATCGGCCTGGTCCGCATCCATGCCGGTTCCCTGAAGAAGGGCCAGCAGGTCGCCTGGATCCACTACGACGACGAGGGCAACCAGCACACCAAGACCGTCAAGATCGGCGAGCTGCTGCGCACCGTCGGTGTGTCGCGCCAGCCCGCCGAGGAGGTCATCGCCGGCGACATCGCCGCGATCTCCGGCATCGACGAGATCATGATCGGCGACACCCTGGCCGACCCGGAGAACCCGGTGGCCCTGCCGCGCATCACCGTGGACGAGCCCGCCATCTCCATGACCATCGGCGTCAACACCTCGCCGCTGGCAGGCCGCGGCGGCGGCGACAAGCTCACCGCCCGTATGGTTAAGGCCCGCCTGGACCAGGAGCTGATCGGCAACGTCTCCCTGCGCGTGCTGCCCACCGAGCGCCCCGATGCCTGGGAGGTCCAGGGCCGCGGCGAGATGGCCCTGTCCGTGCTGGTGGAGACCATGCGCCGCGAGGGCTTCGAGCTGACCGTCGGCAAGCCGCAGGTGGTCACCCAGACCATCGACGGCAAGCTCCATGAGCCCTACGACCACATGATCATCGACGTCCCCTCCGAGTACCAGGGCGCCGTCACCCAGCTCATGGCCGCCCGCAAGGGCCAGATGACCGCCATGGACACCGGTGCCGGCGACTGGGTGCGCATGGAGTTCGACGTGCCGTCCCGCGGTCTGATCGGTTTCCGCACCACCTTCATGACGGAGACCCGCGGCACCGGCATCGCCAACAGCTTCGCCATCGAGCACCGCCCGTGGGCCGGTGAGATCAAGGGCCGCCCCACCGGTTCGCTCGTCGCCGACCGCTCCGGTCAGATCACCGCCTACGCCCTCACCCAGCTCGCCGACCGCGGCAACTTCTTCGTCGAGCCCGGCACCGAGGCCTACGAGGGCATGGTCGTCGGCGCGAACAACCGCGACGAGGACATGGACATCAACATCACCAAGGAAAAGAAGCTGACGAACATGCGTGCCGCCAGCGCGGACGCCACCGTCACCCTCGCCAAGGCCCGCAATCTGTCCCTGGACGAGGCCATGGAGTTCTGTGGCCAGGACGAGTGCGTCGAGGTCACCCCGGAGACGCTGCGCGTGCGCAAGCTGGTCCTCAACGCCACCGAGCGCGGCCGCGCCCGTTCCCGTGAGAAGGCGCGCAACCAGTAATTCCGGCGGGTAGCCTGGCCGCATGGCTGTCTCCCGACTCCGCAGCCCCGTTGGCGTCGCGCTCATGTTCGCGACCAACGGGGCTGCGTTTTCGTCGATCCTGCCCTGGTACCCCACCTTCAAGGCGCAGTGGGGGTTGTCGGACGCCGTCTTCGGTCTCATCGTCGCCTGCTTCGCCGCCGGGTCGCTGGCCTCCACGGTGCTGCCCAGCCTGGCGGTCAACCGTTTCGGCCCCCGTATGGTCGTCGTCACCGGCACGGCCGTCCTCGCCGCCCTCGTGGCCGTCGTCGGCTGGTCGGTTTCCGGCCTCATGCTGGCGGTCCTCCTGCTGGCCGTCGGCGTGCTGGACGCGGTCATCGACGTCTCGCAGAACGTCGCCGCCGTGCGCGTCCAGGACCGCCTGGGCATCTCCGTGATGTCCTCGATGCACGCCTTCTGGAGCCTGGGGGCCGTGCTCAGCGGAGCACTGGGCACCGCGGCCGCGGCCGGCGGGGTGGACGTGCGCGTCCACCTGTCCGCCGTGGCGCTGGCCGTCGCCGCACTCGTCGTGTTCGCGGCCTGGTTGACCGGCCCGGTGGGGGAGGGCACCGACGCCGACCCCGGCGCAGACGGTGACGGCAGCGGCAGTGGGACCCGGCGCCGCGGGCCGGGTCCGGGTCGGCTGCTGGTGCTCGCACTGCCGGTGGCGGTGGTGGCCACCTCCGGCACCGTGGTCGAGGACGTGGCCAGCAACTGGGCCGGCATCGCCTCGGTGGAGCTGGCGGGCACGGCCCTGGGCACCGCCGGGGTGGCCTTCACGGTGGTGCTCGCCGCCCAGACGGTGGGCCGGTTCAGCGGCGACTGGCTCATCCAGCGCTTCGGGAGGGTGGCCGCGGCCCGCTCCGGGGGTGTGTTCATCGCCCTCGGCGGCGTCGTGGTGGTCACCGCGACCGCGGCGGCCCCGCTCTACGTCGGTCTGGCGCTGGTCGGTTTCGGCTGCGCCACCCTGGTCCCGAGTGCCTTCGTCGCCGCCGCCCGGTTGCCGGGCCTCAGCGAGGGTGCCGGGGTGACCGTGGTCAGCTGGCTGATGCGCCTGGGTTTCCTGGCCACCAGCCCGGTCATCGGCGCGGTGTCCTCGGTGACGAATCTGCGCTGGGCTCTCGGCCTGCTCATCGTCGTCGGTCTGCTGGTGGTCGTCACCGCACGTGCGCTGCGGGAGCCCGCCCGGGTGGTGGAACGGCGTGACCCCGACCGGCACCCGGACCCCGGTGAGGATCCGCAGTGAGGACCACCACGGGCCCCGTCGGGCGAGTGGCGCTCAGTGTCGGGCCACCGGACTGGTAGAACTGCACAGTGTGAGAACCCGAGGACGCCGCAGCCGTCAGAACCCCGCCGTCGCCCGGCCCGCCACCGTGGGGCTGCTGGCCACCGCACTGTGCGCGGCGCTGGCCGCCTGCTCGGCGAATCCCGGGCCCCCGCCGGTCGAGGAGGCGACCCCCACCACGGAGACCGCCACGCAGCCCCCGGCGGAGACGACCGCGACCACCCCGACCACGACGACCCCGCCGTCGCGGGCGGAGGCCGTGATCAACATCGGCGTCGATCCGCTGCGCAACGGGATGAACCCGCACCTGATCGCCGACGACTCCGCCTTCGTCCGGGCGCTGGCCTCCCTGGTCCTGCCGAGCGCGTTCCGGGACGGGGAGATGGACACCGACGTCCTCGAGTCCGCCGGTGAGGTCGAGCCGCCGAGCCCGGAGATCGCCCAGACCGTCCGCTACGTCATCTCCCCGTCCGCCCAGTGGTCGGACGGCACCCCGATCACCGGCTCGGACTTCCGGTACCTGTGGCAGGGCATGGTCAACACCCCCGGCGTCGTTGATCCGGCCGGCTACCAGGCCATCGCCGACGTGCGCGTGTCCTCCGCGGGACGCACCGTCGACGTCGACTTCGCCCGCCCCGTGGCCGAGTGGCGCAGCCTGTTCACCCACCTGCTGCCCAGCCACCTGTTCCAGCCGGGCGCCGAGGACTTCGCCGAAGCCCTGCTCAATGACATCCCCGCCTCCGGCGGGCGCTACATGGTGCACACGGTGGACCGCGCCCGCGGCGTCATCGCACTCAACCGCAACGACCGGTTCTGGGGCGAGGACCCCGCGGAGACCGACCGCGTGATCTTCCGCGCGATCCGCGACGACATGCAGGGCACCGACCAGATGCGCAGCGGACAGATCGATTTCCTCGCCGCCACCCCGACGGAGACCTCCGTCGCCGCATACTCGCTGATGACCGACACGCAGGTGCGCACCGTCGACCAGCCACGCGAGCTGCAGCTGACCCTGTCGGCGACCTCCCCGCTGCTCGGCGACGTCGCGGCGCGCGCCGAGCTGCACTCGCTCATCGACGTCCCGCTGATCGCCCGGTTGGCCGCCGGCCGCAGCTCCCAGCTGCCCGTACCCGAGCACCAGCCCGCGCGCGGGGAGAACGCTCCGCCGCCCGAGCTGCTGCAGCAACTGACCGCCGACCGGCCGCTGCGCCTGGCGGCGGATCCCACCGACGTCACCGCCTCGGCGGCCGTCCGTTCCCTCGTCGACCTGCTCTCCCAGTGGGGCGTGGCCGCCGAGATCGTCTCCACGGACCTGGGGGAGATCACCGGGGAACTGCTGCCCGCCGGCGAGGTCGACGCCGTGATCGCGTGGGACCACACCGATGGCTCGGGCCTTGACCTGGCCAGCAGCTACCTGTGTCCGCCCGTCCCCGGGGCGCCGCGGGCGGGCAACCTCTCCGGCTACTGCACCCCGGAGACCGACGAACTGGTGCGCGCCATCGTCGCCGGGACCATCGACCCCGCGACCGCGGCGGGTGTCGTCGAGGAACTCAACGCCGCCGAGCACCTGGTGATCCCGCTGCTGGGGGACCGGCGGGTCCTCGTGCTGGGGGAGGGTATCGTGGGGCCCGACCCTGACCTGGACAACTGGACCGCCGGCATCCCGACGGTCGCGACCTGGAGGACACTATGAGCACCCGTGACCGTGACCTCATCGGCTACCGCGTCGCCGCTGTTCACGCCCACCCCGACGACGAGTCGATCACCACCGGCGGGGTCCTGGCGGACCTGGCCGCCCGCGGCGCCGACGTCACCGTGATCACCTGCACCCTCGGGGAGGAGGGGGAGGTCATCGGTGAGACCTACGCCGGTCTCGCCGCTGACGGCGGGGCCGACCAGCTCGGCGGTTTCCGTGTCCTCGAGCTGCGCGCCGCGCTCGACCACCTCGGCGTGCGCGGCATCCACCTCGGCGGGGCCGGCCGGTACCGCGACTCCGGCATGGCCGGTTCCCCGGCGCACGCCAACCCGCGCGCCTTCGTCAACTCGGGTGAGCGGGCGGTCGACGAGCTGGCCGGGATCTTCGGCCGGCTGCGCCCGCACCTGGTGATCACCTACGATCCCCACGGCGGCTACGGCCACCCCGACCACATCCGCGCGCACGAGATCACCCACGCCGCCGCCCAGCGCATCGACGCGGAACACCGCATCCCGCGCATCCTGTGGACGGTGACCCCGCGCGACGAACTCGAGGCCGGCCTGGCGGCGATCGGGACGATTCCCGCCGGTTGGCGCCCCGCCGGGGACGGCGAGCTCGCCTCCGTCGACCGGGCCGATCTCGCTCTCGACCTGGACGACCACGCCTTCGCCGCCAAGCGGGAGGCGATGCGGGCCCACGCGACGCAGATCTGGTTCGCCGACGGCACCGTGACCGACACCAACCCGGAGGCCGCGCGGGCGTCGGTGTCCGATCCCGATCTCGTGCCCGCCGTGTGGGCGCTGTCCAACCTCATCGCGCAGCCGCTGCTGCGCCGCGAGCACTTCCAGTTCGCGGCCGGGGTCCCGCTGCCACCGACCGCCACCGGCGTCCTCGACGGAATCGTGCGGGGGTAGGTGACGTGGGGGAGAAGACCCGGAGTTTTATTCGCACCGACTTCAGCCGCGGCGAGGCCGTGGCGGGTCTGGTGTGGCTCTCGCTCGGTGCACTGCTGTCGGTGCTGCTGGAGATCGTCTACCTCGGCACCTGGCTGACCCTGCCCGGCGGGACCCGGATCGCCTTCCCGTACACGATTGTCCTCGCCTTCTTCTTCACGATGGTCCTGACCAGGACCGCGAAGTTGTGGACCCCGAACCCGTGGGTGGCCGCGATCCCCGTTTACGTGTGGGTGGCAGGCTACCTGATTCTGGCGTTCGCCGTCGGGGTCACGGGTGACCAGCTCGTCGGCTCGAACATCCGCGCCGTGCTGTTGTTCGTGGCCGGGATAACCGGAGGCGTGTGGCCTCTGGGCAACGGGAAGTGACATACTGGAGACTCACGACCAGGCCGCCCACCTGTGTTTTCCGTGCAAACAGGAGTATTCGATATCTGATGACCTATGTAATCGCCCAGCCCTGCGTTGACGTGCTCGACCGTTCCTGCGTGGAGGAGTGCCCGGTCGACTGCATCTACGAGGGCAAGCGCATGCTCTACATCCACCCCGACGAGTGCGTCGACTGCGGCGCCTGCGAGCCGGCCTGCCCGGTCGAGGCGATCTTCTACGAGGACGACACCCCGGACGAGTGGCAGGAATACTACGACGCCAACGTCGGTTTCTTCGACGACCTCGGCTCCCCGGGCGGTGCCGCGAAACTCGGCCCCCAGGACTTCGACCACCCGTTCGTTTCCGCTCTCCCGCCCCAGAACCAGGATTAGCATGACCCGTACGCCCCTCGGTGCCGCTCTGCCCGACTTCCCCTGGGACACGCTCTCGGAGGCGAAGGCGAAGGCCGCGGCACATCCTGACGGCATCGTGGATCTGTCCGTCGGCACCCCCGTCGACCCGGTGGCCCCGGGCATCCAGCTCGCGCTGGCCGAGGCCGCTGCGGCACCGGGCTACCCGCAGACCACGGGCACGCCCCGCCTGCGCGAGGCCATCGCCGACGCCCTGGGCCGCCGCCACGGCATGACCGGACTGACACCCGGGGCCGTCCTGCCGGTCATCGGTACGAAGGAGGCCATCGCCTGGTTGCCCACTCTGCTGGGCATCCGCGGCGGCACGGTCGTCATCCCGGAGGTCGCCTACCCCACCTACGAGGTGGGCGCGCTGCTCGCCGGCTGCACGCCGCTGCGCGCCGACTCGCTGCTGAAGATCGGTCCGGCCACCCCGGACCTGATGTTCATCAACTCCCCGTCGAATCCGACGGGGAAGGTCCTCGGCGTCGAGCACCTGCGCAAGGTCGTGGGCTGGGCGCGCGACCGCGGCGTCATCCTGGTCTCCGACGAGTGCTACCTCGGCCTGGGCTGGGAGGACGACAAGGAGCCGGTCTCCATCCTCGATCCGCGGGTGTGCGACGGCGACCACACCGGCCTGATCGCCATCCACTCGCTGTCCAAGTCCTCCAACCTGGCCAGCTACCGGGCCGGTTATCTCGCGGGCGACAACGCCCTGATCGCCGAGCTGCTGGCGGTGCGCAAGCACGCCGGGCTCATGGTGCCGGGGCCGATCCAGGCCGCCATGGTCGCCGCCCTCGAGGACGATGACCAGGAGACCGCCCAGAAGCTGCGCTACGCCGTCCGCCGCGCGAAGCTCCTCGCCGCACTCATCGGTGCGGGTTTCACCGTCGACGACTCCGAGGCCGGCCTCTACCTGTGGGCCACCCGTGGCGAGGACGGGCGTGCGACCGTCGACTGGTTCGCCGAGCGCGGCATCCTCGTCGCCCCCGGCGATTTCTACGGCCCACGCGGGAAGGAGCACATCCGCATGTCGTTGACCGGCACCGACGAACGTGTCGACGCCGCCGTGGCACGGCTGTCCGCCTGAGCCGCGGCGTGGCTTCCGCGTCACGGCCGCCGTTGCCCGCCCGCGACGGCATCTCCCCGCAGAAGGTGATGCTGTCCGGGCGGGTACCTGATTTCCCCGGGTACGTCGCCGGCGAGGCCGGGGACTCGCCGTTCACGGTCGGGGAGCGGCTCGCTCCCGGCACGGTGCTGGCCAAACCGGTGCCCGCCTGGTTCCATCCCGTGGTGCCGCCGGAACCTGTCATCCCGTACACCCACGAGGTGCTCCACGAGGACGCCGACCTCATCGTCGTGGACAAGCCCCATTTCCTACCCTCGACGACCAACGGCCGCATCATCCGCGAGACCGTCCAGACCCGCCTGCGCGTGCAGTTCGACGAGGACGACATCGTCCCGCTGCACCGACTCGACCGGTTGACCGCCGGGGTATTGATCTGCTCACGGCGCCGCGGGACCCGCGGTGCCTACCAGCAACTCTTCCAGGACCGGGCGGTGCGCAAGACCTACCGTGCGCGGGTGGTGGGGGAGCCGACGGTGGGGCGCTCCTTCGAGTTCGTGCGTCTGCGCATGCGCAAGGAGGCGGGGCGGCGCCAGGTGCTTGTCGACGACCACGGCACCCGCACCGAGACCGCGGCGCGGCGGGTGGGCGACGACGTGCTCGAGCTCGCTCCGCTGACGGGGCACACCCACCAGCTGCGGGTGGTGCTCAACCACCTGGGCACGCCGATCGTGGGCGACGACACCTACCCGGTCGACCGGGGTCTGCCGCTGTATGACTTCTCGTCCCCTCTGCACCTGCTCGCGACGGGTGTCTCCTTCACGGATCCCCTCACCGGGGAACACCGGGTGTTTAGGAGCGGGCGGGACCTTCCGGCTAGGGTGGGGTAGTTAATCATCATGGTCACAGTGAAAGAAGAGCGTGTGAGTTCTGAACGCAGCGGTGGATCGGTCCAGCTGGCCGGGTTCCTCCGCCAGTTCCTGATGTTCGGGATCGTCGGCGGCTCCGGAACGATCGTCAACCTGTTCGTCAGTTTCCTGTCGAAGAAGATCGCCGGCTGGACAGCCGGGATCTCCGAGCACGACGTCTTCCTCAACCTCCTCGGCACCGAATACAACCTGCGCTGGTTCAACGTCTTCCTCGCCATCGCCTTCCTCGTGGCCAACACCTGGAACTACCAGCTCAACCGGATGTGGACCTTCCGCGGGTACACGCAGCGCAGCTGGTGGCGCGGCTACGTGCCCTTCCTGTGCACCGGCATCGGGGCGTTCATCGTCAGTCAGATCGTGGCGACCCTGCTGATGAACCCGACCTCCCCGATCGCGCTGCCGACCGAGATCTTCGACGACTCCACCGGTCTGCGCACCAAGTTCTACTGGGCCACGGCGATCTCCATCCTGGTGGCCATGCCCGTGAACTTCGTGGTCAACAAGCTCTGGGTCTTCCGCGGCCCGAAGGTCGTGGTGGTCGATGAGAAGGAGCCCGTGGCCCTGGGGGAGCCGTCCCGCTAGCTGTACCGCCCAACTGAAACAGCACGACACCCCGGAACCACCCGGTTCCGGGGTGTTGAGCGTGTGGACCTGAACGGATCCGCTTTATCGGTCTCCCGCCCGCAGGGGGTGGGGTATGAATGAACGGGGGAAACACTTTTCGACCGAAGGCGGGATTATGACGGCTGGACAGGACAGCACAGACGCGATGAGCGGCCGGGCGCTCTCCGACACGACGGCGGCGAGAATCGTCTCCGACACCCTCGACGCGGTGATCTACGCCGACCGGACCGGCACCATCCGGCTGTGGAACGCGGGGGCGGAGAGCATCTTCGGGCACTCGCCCGAGGACGCCCTCGGTGAGTCGCTGGACCTGATCATCCCCGAGAAGCACCGCAGGGCGCACTGGACCGGGTGGGAGCGGGTGATGGACAGCGGTGAAACCAGGTACGGCGCCGATCCCCTGTCCGTGCCCGGAATCAGGGCCGACGGCACGCGGGTCTCGCTGGAATTCTCCATCACGATGCTCAAGGACGACGAGGGCCGGATCGAGGGTATCGCCGCGGTGATGCGGGACGTCAGCAAGCGGTGGGAGGAAACCCGCGACCTGCGTAAGCGGGTGCGCGAACTCGAGGCTCAGCTGAGCGGGTCGTAGGCCCGGAGCCGCCCGCGGCCACGGCGCTCCGTCGAGATCACGTCGTCGAAAGGGGATCTGCTCTCAACCAATCAGGTCGAAAGCAGATCCCCTTTCGACGTGGTGTTTTCGACTCTGTGGTGGTGAGCCGGGCGTCAGCGGGGGCGGCACCCGCCCCGGCGGACCCGGTGGTCAGGCTCAGTTGCTGTGCAGCTGCGCGTTGAGCTCCACGGAACTGTTCCTCCACGGGGTGGCCTCCACCGCGCCGGAGACGGAGTTGCGGCGGAAGAGGATGCCGTTGCCGCCGGAGAGGACGGAGGCCTTCACGGAGACCCCGGAAGGGACGCCCGCGGCTTCGGCCACGGTGTCGAAGACGGTGACCTTGGTGCCGGCGGTGACATAGAGGCCGGCCTCGACGACGCAGTCGTCGCCCAGGGAGATGCCCACACCGGAGTTCGCGCCGAGCAGGCAGCGTTCACCGACGGAGATGACCTCCCTGCCGCCGCCGGAGAGGGTGCCCATGACGGAGGCGCCGCCACCGATGTCGGTGCCGTCGCCGACGGTCACACCCGCGGAGATGCGACCCTCGACCATGGAGGAACCGAACGTGCCGGCGTTGAAGTTGACGAAACCCTCGTGCATGACGGTCGTGCCCTCGGCGAGGTAGGCGCCCAGGCGCACACGGTCGGCGTCGCCGATCCGCACGCCCGCCGGGACGACGTAGTCGACCATGCGGGGGAACTTGTCCACGGAGGCCACGGTCACCGGGCCGTGGCCGGCCAGGCGACCCCGGACCATCTGGAAGTCGGCGACGGCGCACGGGCCGTAGTTGGTCCACACGACGTTGGCCAGCAGGCCGAAGATGCCGTCGAGGTTGAGGCCGTGCGGCTTGACCAGCCGATGGGAGAGCAGGTGCAGGCGCAGGTAGACGTCGTAGGCGTCGACGGGGGCGTCGTCCAGTGAGCCGATCGTCGTGCGCACCGCCACGCGTGCCACCCCGCGGTCCTCGTCGGGGCCGACGAGGGAACGGAACTGCTGGGGGATATCAGAACCCTCGAAGCGGGTGGTGCCGGTTTCGGCGGGGCCCTCGTTCAGGGAGGGGGAGGGAAACCAGACGTCGAGAACGGTTCCGTCGTGTGTGACGGTGGCGAGACCGCGGGCTGTGGCTGAAGTCATGACCGCGAGGTTACCCGAAGGTGGTTGGCTTTCGTGAAGAAGGACAGGATCACCAGGACCGCGACGACGACCACCACCGAGAGGATCTGGCCGCGTGCTCCCGTGTCGAAGAGCATGAGCACGACCAGGCCCCACAGGGCGGCCATGGTCACCCACGGCAGCCACGGCCAGCCCCACATGCGCACGGTGGAGATCTCCCCGTTGGCCACGAGCCGGGGGTGGAGCCTGAGATAACTGGCCACGGTCATGATCCAGATGACGATGAGGCAGCCACCGACGGCGTTGAGCAGGAAGTCGAGCAGCCCCTCCGGGTTCCAGTACTGCAGGCCGACGGAGACGAAGGCGAAGACCATGGAGAGGATGACCGCGTTGACCGGCACGTTCTCCTTGTTGAGTCGGCGGAAGATCTTCGGGGCGTCGCCCTGTCCGGCCAGGGAGAAGCACAGACGGGAGGTGGCGTAGATCTGGGCGTTGAACGCCGAGAGCAGGGCCAGGACGATGATGACCTCCATGAAGCCGACCACGCCCGGGACGTTCGCCATGGCCAGGACGAGCGTGAACGGCGACTCGGCGGCGGTCTCGGCGTTGTCGATCTGCCCGTAGGGCAGCAGGAAGGTGATGATCAGCACCGAACCCACATAGAAGAGCAGGATGCGCCAGATGACCGAGCGCACGGCGGTGGCGATCGCCGAGGACGGGTTCTCGGACTCGGCGGCGGCGATGGTGACAATCTCGATGCCGCCGAAGGCGAACGCCACGGCGAGCAGGCCCGCGGCGACACCGGCGATGCCGTTGGGCATGAAACCGTCGCCGAGGAAGTTGGAGGTGCCTACGAAGCTGCTGCCCGGCAGAAGGCCGAAGATCAGCGCCACGCCGACGATGAGGAAGCCGATGATCACGGCGACCTTGATGAAGGCGAACCAGAACTCGAACTCACCGAAGCCGCGGACGCGTGCGAAGTTGACGACGGCGAAGAACACCACGGCCACCAGCGCCGGGATCCAGGGCTCGATTCCGAACCACGAGCCCATGATCGCGGCCGCGCCGGTCATCTCCGCACCCATGACCATCACGAGCATGAACCAGTACAGCCAGCCGAGGGTGAAGCCGGCCCAGTGCCCGAAGGCCTGCCGGCCGTAGGCCGCGAAGGAGCCCGAGGAGGGGCGCGCGGAGGCCATCTCGCCGAGCATCTGCATGACCAGCACCACGATCACGCCGGCGGCGAGGTAGGCGAGCAGGACGGCGGGGCCCGCGGCTCGGATACCCACGCCCGTGCCCAGGAACAGGCCCGCGCCGATGGCGGAGCCGAGGCCCATCATGGTCAGATGCCGCGTTTTCAGTCCGCTGCCCAGTTTGGTGCCGTCGGGCGTGCGGATCTCCTGTCTTGTCATGGGCCTCACATTAGTGCCGACCCACCGGCCCTCCCACCTCGACCCCGGTCGAGTCGTGTCCCCGGGGACCGTGGCCGGGCCTGGGGCACCGACCTCGGGAAACGCGGGGTGGGGTGCTCAGCCCCGGCGGCGCAGCACCGGTTCGGGGTGGCCGATCTCGGTACGTACCGACCAGTTCGACCGGCCAGAGAGTGCGCCGGCCATGATGTGTCGGCCCGTGTCGGCGTCGTAGATCTGGGTGTCGGGCAGCAGGACGATGTTGGCGCCGATGGAGCAGTTGTCGCCGATGGTCAGCCCGATGGCGCCGGAGGAGACCCCGAAGTCGCAGTTCTCCCCGACGGTGACAGGGTGGCGCCTGTACTCGGAGGCGCGCTCGCCCATGACGGTGGCGGACAGGCCCACGTCGGTGCCGGAACCGACCACGGTGGACGAGGCCAGGCGCCCCTCAATCCGGGCGGGGCCCAGGGTGCCGGCGTTGAAGGAGACGAAGCCCTCACGCAGCACCGAGGTGCCCGGCGCGAGGTAGGCGCCCAGGCGCACGCGCTCGGCCTCGGCGATGCTGATGCCGGTGGGGACGACGTAGTCGACCATGCGGGGCAGTCTCTCGATGCCGTAGACGTGGATGAGCCCGCGCGAGCGCAGGGCGGTGCGCACGTACTCGAAGTTGTGGGGCGTGCACGGGCCTTTGTTGGTCCATACCACGGTGGACAGGCGGCGCAGCGTGTCGTCCATGTTCAGGGACAGGGGGGTGACGATGCGGTGGGAGAGCAGGTGCAGGCGCAGGTAGACGTCGTGGGCGTCGACCGGGGCGGCCTGCAGGTCGGCGATCGTGGTGCGCACGGCGACCTGCTCGACCATCCGGTCCTCATCGAGCCTGATCAGCTGGAGCAGGCGGTCGGGCAGGTCGTGCGCGCCGAGGCGTTCGGTGCCGGGGACCAGGTCATCGCCGTCCACGAGCTCGGGGGTGGGGAACCAGGTGTCCAACACGGTCCCGTCCATGGAGATGTTCGCGATTCCGACACCCTGTGCTCCCTGAGTCTTCATGGCCTCGAGCTTACGGCCCGTCATTCCGGCCCACACCCTGAGGCGTGGTCGGTAGGCTGGGAAAAGTGAGCATGCTGGATATTTTCTCCGACCCCGTTGACCTGACGACCGCGCTCGTCGACATCCCGAGCCCCTCCCACGCGGAGGGTCCCATCGCCGACGCCGTCGAGGAGGCGTTGCGGGGCCTGGGCGACGTCGAGGTGCTCCGCCACGGCAACACCGTCCTGGCGCGCACCAACCGGGGCCTGCACACCCGGGTCATCCTGGCCGGGCACCTCGACACCGTGCCGATCGCCGACAACGTCCCGCACACCCGCGGGACCGACGCCGAGGGGCGGGACACCCTCTTCGGCTGCGGGACCGTGGACATGAAGTCGGGGCTGGCCGTGATTCTCCACGCCTTCGCCACGCTGCACGACTCGCCCGAGCTAGCCCGGGATCTGACCGTGATCGCCTACGAGGGGGAGGAGGTCTCCTCCGAGTTCAACGGTCTCGGCCACGTCGAGACCGGCTACCCGGAGTGGCTGGCCGGCGACCTCGCGATTCTCGCCGAGCCGTCGGGGGCCGTCATCGAGGCCGGCTGCCAGGGTTCCATCCGGCTGCGGGTGGCCGCCCACGGCACCCGGGCGCACTCGGCCCGCTCCTGGCTCGGCGTCAACGCCGCCCACCTGTTGGCACCGGTGATCTCACGCATCGCCGACTACCGGCCCCGCGAGGTGGACATCGACGGCTGCCTCTACCGTGAGGGGCTCAACATCGTGCGGCTGGAGGCCGGGGTGGCCACCAACACCATCCCGGACGAGGCGTGGCTGTTCGTCAATTTCCGTTTCGCCCCCGATCGCAGCATCGACGAGGCGATGGACCACCTGCTTGAGGTGCTGGACCTCGACGGGGAGGAGCACATCACCCACGAGGTGGATGACGCGATTCCGGCGGCCCCGCCGGGACTGTCCCGGTCCGCGGCCGCCGAACTCGTCGACACCGTCGGCGGGGAGGCGCGCGCGAAGTTCGGGTGGACGGACGTCGCCCGCTTCGCAGCCATGGGAACTCCGGCCCTCAACTTCGGCCCCGGCGACCCGGGTTTCGCCCACAAGCGCGACGAGCAGTGCCCCGTGCACCAGATCACCGACGTGGCCGACCAACTGCGCGCCTACCTCACCGCCGGATGACCCCGCCGGGCAGAACACCGAGCGCCGCCGACACCCGACAGATAGGTTTTGCACCATGGCACCGAATATCACCCCCGATCCGGACAAACGCCGCATGCTGCGCGGCCCGATGCTGCTGCGCCCGCAGGGCGACCAGGAGTCGACCTACGATCAGCGACTCTTCGAGCTGGGCTCGGACCACGACTGGCTGCACGCCGACCCGTGGCGCATCCTGCGCATTCAGGGGGAGTTCGTCTCGGGTTTCGACGCCCTGGCCAACCTGCCCAAGGCCGTCACCGTCTTCGGCTCGGCCCGCATCCGGGAGGGCCACCCCTACCACGCGGCCGGCGTCGAACTGGGACGCAAACTCGTCGAGGCCGACTACGCCGTGATCACCGGCGGCGGCCCCGGCCTGATGGAGGCCCCCAACCAGGGCGCCCACGAGGCCGAGGGCCTGTCGGTGGGCCTGGGTATCGAGCTACCGCACGAGCAGGGGCTCAACGAGTGGGTCGACCTCGGCCTGAACTTCCGCTACTTCTTCGTCCGCAAGACCATGTTCCTGAAGTACTCGCAGGCCTTCGTCTGCCTGCCGGGCGGCTTCGGCACCCTCGACGAGCTCTTCGAGGTCCTGGTCATGGTCCAGACCGGCAAGGTCCGCAACTTCCCGATCGTGCTCATCGGCACCGGCTTCTGGTCCGGTCTGATCGACTGGCTCGGTGACCGGCTCGTCGAAGAGGGCATGATCTCCCCGGAGGACATGGATCTGTTCCTGCTCACCGACTCCGTCGACGAGGCCGTCGAGCACATCGTGGCCGCGCACCACGAGATGACGGACGGACGCCTGCGCCGCCGACGCAAGGAGGCCGCCGCCACCGAGGCGCGCGCCGAGGCAGTGGAGGCGGCGGAGCAGGATCGGTGGCCCGGCTAGACTCGCTGGCATGGACCACCAGGACGAGACGCTCCCCGAGATCATGGCGATCGTCAACCGCACCCCGGACTCCTTCTACGACCGGGGCGCGACCTTCGCCGACGAGGCGGCGATACAGCGCTGCGACGAGGTCATCGCCCAGGGCGCCACGATCGTCGACATCGGCGGGGTCAAGGCGGGACCCGGGACCCACGTCTCCGCGGCGGAGGAGATTGACCGCGTCGTGCCCACCATCGCCGCACTCGCCGAGCGCCACCCGGGCGTGACCATCTCCGTGGACACCTGGCGGGCGGAGGTCGCCGACGCCGCCATCCGCGCCGGGGCCGGCCTGGTCAACGACACCTGGGCCGGTCACGATCCGGAACTCGTCGAGGTCGCGGGCGCCCACCGGGTGGGCTACGTCTGCTCGCACACCGGGGGAGCGGCACCCCGCACCCGCCCGCACCGCGTCCACTTCGACGACGTCGTCGCCGACGTCATCGCCGAGACCACCCGCCTGGCCGAACGGGCCGTGGCCTGCGGTGTACCGGCCGAGCGCGTGCTCATCGACCCCACCCACGACTTCGGCAAGAACACCTTCCACGGGCTGGAGCTGCTGCGCCGGGTCGACGAACTGGTGGACACCGGCTGGCCGGTGCTCATGGCCCTGAGCAACAAGGACTTCATCGGTGAGACCCTCGACCGCCCCGTCGGCGAACGCGTCGTCGGCACGCTCGCAGCCACCGCCTGGGCCGCCGCCCGCGGAGTGGCCGCCTTCCGTGTCCACGAGGTCCCCGAGACCCTCGACGTCCTGCGCATGACCGCCGCCATCACCGGCCGGGTCGCCCCGCTCAACACCGTCCGGGGGCTGGCGTGAGCGCGCCGGGGAAGGTCTCCGTGGTCATCCCGGCCCTCAACGAGGCGGACACGGTCGCCGACGTCGTCGCCGCGGCGCTCGCCGACGGCCCCCTCGAGGTGGTCGTCATCGATTCGGATTCGACCGACGCCACCGCGGACGTCGCCGCCCGCGCCGGCGCCCGCGTGCTCAACTGGCGGGAGGTGTTACCCGGCGTCGAGCCCGTCGACGGCAAGGGGGAGGCGCTGTGGCGCGGGGTCGCCGCCGCCAGGGGAGAGGTGGTGGTCTTCCTCGACGCCGACCTGGCCGTCACCCACCCGGGCATGGTCGCCGCGCTGGCCGCGCCCTTCGCCGACCGGAGCGTCCACCTGGTCAAGGCCGACTACCGGCGCACCTTCCGGGGCGAGCCCACCGGCGGCGGGCGGGTCACCGAGCTGACCGCCAGACCGCTGCTCCGACTGCTCTTCCCGGAGCTGTCGCACATCCGCCAGCCACTGGGCGGGGAATACGCCATCCGCCGGTCCACGGCGCTCGAGCTCCCCTTCGTCCACGGCTACGGGGTGGAGTCGGGGCTGCTCGTCGACGTCGCCGCCGCCCACGGCGCGTCGGCGATCGCGCAGGTCGACCTCGGCGAGCGCCACCACCGCAACCGGCCGCTGTCCGAGCTGGGGTCAATGGCCGACGTCATCGCCGCCACCCTGCTCCAGCGGGCCGGGGTGCCCGGCTGCTCCGTGGATCAGCGCCCGTCCCTGTCCACTATCATCGCGGCATAACCGTCAAGCCAGAAAGGCCGAGAATTGCTCACGTGGATCCTGCTCATCGTCCTGCTCGCGGCCCTGGTCGTGCTGGGGACGTTCTTCTGGGGGAAGATCTTCGGCCGTGGCGAGGTGCTGCCGCCGATGGATGAGCCGGAGACGGTCATCGAGGACAACCGGCGTCGCGTCGGCGCCGGGCAGGTCGACGGGATCCGCTTTGAACTCGTCCCCCGCGGCTACCGCCCCGAGCAGGTCGACGACGTGATCGAGCATCTGGCCTGGCAGGTCAACGAGGCCAACCGGAGGATCACCGAGCTCAGCCGTGGACAGCGCGACTGAGCCCGCCCCGTCGGAACCTCCCCGGCCCAGGTGTCGCCGCGATCCGGATGACATCCAGTTTCCCCAGTTCAGCGAGATGTTTCCCGGTTCAGGAAGATAATGGGTTCCGCCACACATCCGCGGATCAAGGGTAAACTCGATCGGGTATCCCAACTGAAGAGAAGGAGCCAAGTCTCATGGCAGCTATGAAGCCGCGTACCGGAAATGGTCCGATGGAGGCGGTCGAGGAGAGCCGGAAGATCGTCATGCGGATCCCCTCCGACGGCGGTGGACGTCTCGTCGTCGAGCTCAGCAAGGAAGAGGCCGCAGAACTCGGTGCGCTGTTGACTGAGGCTGCAGAGTAGACCTCACCCGAGATATCGTCCGAACCGCCGGGTAGGCTGGAGCGCATGCTTTCCGACATCATCGATGTGCTCGCCGACCCGGTCGACGGCACCCCGCTGTCCGGTGCGGACGATTTTTCACGCCTGGTCTCCGAGTCCGGGCACAGCTATGACGTGGCCCGCCAGGGCTACGTCACCCTCGCGGGTGGCGCAGGCCTGCGCCACGAGGGCGATGACATGTCCATGATCAATGACCGCGAGACCTTCCTGTCCCGCGGTCATTTCGCCCCCTTCGTGGAGGCGGTGACCAGCAGCGTGCACGACTCGCTCGACGACGCCGAGGTCCCCGACGACGCCCACCCCGTCATCCTGGAGGTCGGCGCCGGCACCGGTTACTACCTGGCGCACACGCTCGATGATGTCATCGGCTCCCGCGGAGTCGGACTCGATGTGTCCGTCCATGCCGCCAGGCACCTGGCCAAGTGCCACCCGCGGGTGGGCGCGGTCGCCGCCGACGTCTGGGCACGCCTGCCGCTGCGCGACGCCTCCGTCGACGTCATCACCGTCGTCTTCGCCCCGCGCAACGCGGCCGAGTTCGCCCGCGTCCTCAAACCCGGCGGGCAGGTCATCGTGCTCGCCGCCGACCGCGGGCACCTCGCCGAGCTGCGCGACCCGCTCGGCATCATCGACGTCGAGGAGGGCAAGGTCGACCGTCTGATCGAGCAGGCCGCCGGCCACCTGCGCCCCGTGGGCGGGTCCGAGTACATCGAGTTCGCCATGAACCTGGACCGGGACTCCATCGCCGCGCAGATCGGCATGAGCCCCTCGGCCCGCCATATCCCGGCCCCCGAGCTCGCCGAGCGGATCGCCTCACTGCCGGAGACGATGACCGTCACCGCCCGTGCCGGCATCACCCGCCTGCAGCACGCCTGAGCCACGCGGCACAACGGCCGGCCACCTTCCCCCGTGGGAGGTGGCCGGCCGTCGCCGTCCCGGGTGCCGGCTACTCCTGCGGCGGCTCCCCGTAGTCCGGAAGATCGCCGGAGGTGACGGGACCACGGTCCCAGGAGCGGATGATCTCCGCGTCGCCCTCGGTCGTGACACGCAGACCCGAGCAACCGTCGTCGAAGTAGACGCGGCTGGACATGGCCACCGCACCGCCGTCGGCGAAGACCTCGACGGTGGAACCGTCGATGAAGATCGACAGCGAGTCCGAGTCGCCCTCGGCCAGGGGGGCCTCGGCGACCGGGTCGCCCGAGTGGTGGCGGTTCATCGACCGGTCCACCCGCAGGTGCTCACCCGAGTGCGTGACGACGCCCGCGACCTCCCCGCCGCCGTCGAACAGCTCCAGCGTCAGCGAGGAACCGGTGGGGATCTCGCACAGGCCGGTCCACGAGCGGGCGGCCGAGGTGTGGGTGACCGCGTCCGGGAGCCCCGGCGGCGGGGTCTGGAACAGGTGGCCGCCCTGGAGGGTGACCACGCGCGGCAGCGACACCGCGTTCGCCCAGCCCTCCTCGGTCAACGAGGGGTGGTGGGCCGGATCGTCCCGCCGGCCCACCCCGTTGAGCAGACCGAAGAGCACGGCCTGGGAGTAGCGGTTCTCCTCCGCGACCGTGCCCGGCGTGAAGTTGGTGTTGCGGGGGCGGGTGAAGTCGTGTCCGTGGTCGATGCGGGTGAACCCGGTCTTGACCTCGAAGGTGGCACCGGTCAGGGTACCCACCAGGTAGCCGGAGATGTCGACGTTGCCGTCTTCGACGGTGATCAGCAGGACGTCGTAGATGCGGCCGTCGACCTCGTCGCGCAGACGCATGATGCGCGGGCTGACGATCACGGAGACGGACTCCAGGCCGGGGTCGCCCGCGAACTCGAGCGCGCCGACGAGATGCCACTGGATACCGTCACCACTGGTCAGGATCACCGGCACGGGGGACTCCCCGGGGCCCGAGACCGCCAGCATCAGCCAGCCGTCGTGCCCGGCGGCACGGTCGGCCTCCGAGGCCCAGTCGGGCACCACGCTGGGGGAGCGGAAGCGACTGAGGCCGTCCCGGTCACTGACGACGTCGCCGACGCGGAGGACCCGGCTGTCCAGGGTCGAGGCCTCGTCCGAGACCTCGCAGCCGCTGGAGAAATCCGTCATCCGGGCGAGCTGGATGGAGGTGCCGACCGCGGTGACGGAGGTGAAGTACAGGTGCACGCTGTCCTCGGTCGCCACGACCGAGCCCGCGCGGACGGTGGTCTCCCCGCCGACAGGGGAGATCACGTCGTCGCAGATCTCCCAGTCGAAGGGGCCCTCCTCTGACACGGTGTGCGCCCAGCGCGCGGGGGCGCCGGGCTTGGGGCGGAACTGATGGAACAGGTGCCACGTGTCACCGTCGAGCAGTGCGCCGGCAGGTGCATCGAGCACGCCGGTCTCGGCGGTGACGTGGAGTTCTGGTCGGTGGGAGCTGGTGCTCACTAACTGACCCTTTCTTAAATCAACGAGCGGTAGACGTCCACGGTCTGCTGGGCGATCGTCGCCCAGGAGAACTCCCTGACCGCGCGATCACGCCCGGCCTCACCGAAGGCCTTCGCCTTCGCGGAATCCCCGACCACGGCATTGACGCCCTCGGCGAGGCCGCGTTCGAAGCTCTCCGGATCGTTCTCGTCGTAGTGGACCAGTGTGCCGGTGGTGCCGTCGACGACGACCTCCGGGATGCCGCCGACGTCCGAGGCGACGACCGCGGTGCCGCAGGCCATGGCCTCGAGATTGACGATGCCGAGCGGCTCGTAGATCGACGGGCACACGAAGGCGTCCGCGGCCGTGAGGATCTCCTGGATCCTCGACTTGTCGAGCATGTCCTGCACCCAGAAGACGCCGTCGCGGCCGGCCTGCAGCTCCTCGACGAGCGCGGTGGTCCGCGCGGCGATCTCCGGGGTGTCCGGGGCACCGGCGCACAGCACGAGCTGGACGTCGGAGTCGAAGTGCGCGGCCGCCTTGATCAGGTGTTCCACGCCCTTCTGGTGGGTGATGCGGCCGACGAAGGCGACGATGGGGCGCGCCGGGTCGACGCCGAGCTCCTTGAGGACGGACCCGCCGGCGTCCTCGGCCTCGTCGAAGGTGGGGCGCGGCTGCCACAGTTCGGTGTCGATGCCGTTGAGCACGACGTGGACGCGGTCCGGTTCGATGCGCGGGTAGGCGTCGAGAATGGCTTCCTTCATCCGGGCGGAGACCGCGATGACGGCGTCGGCGTACTCCATCGTGTTCTTCTCCGACCAGGAGGAGACGTCGTAGCCGCCGCCGAGCTGCTCGCGCTTCCAGGGCCGGTGCGGCTCCAGGGAATGGGCGGTGGCCACGTGCGGGATGCCGTGCAGCCGGGCGGCCAGGTGCCCGCCGAGTCCGGCGTACCAGGTGTGGGAGTGGACGACGTCGACATCCGTGGCGGCCGAGGCCATCCGCAGACCGGTGGACAGCGTCTTGATCGCGGGGTTGGCGTCGGCCAGCTCCGGGTCGACCCCGTGGACGAACACCCCTTCCATGTCGCGCGGGGCGCCCATGCAGTGGACGTCGACCTCGACGATCTGCCGCATGAACCGCGTCAGTTCAGTGACATGGACACCGGCGCCGCCGTAGACCTCCGGTGGATATTCTCTGGACATCATTCCGACTCTCATGTCCTTGAGCGTACTGACGCCGACCGGCGCGTGCAGGGGCCCGCGGGGGTAGTGGGGCGGGACGGGTCCCGGGCAAAGCGGGCACTTTTCGAGCGAAAACCGTTCAAAAGCAATATGTTGGGGCGTGTGAGGACCCAACCGAATGTCTTAGCTATTGTTCTCGCCGGCGGTGAAGGGAAACGACTGTTCCCGTTGACCGAGGACCGGGCGAAGCCCGCCGTCCCCTTCGGCGGCGCGTACCGACTGATCGATTTCGTGCTGTCGAACCTGGTCAACGCCGGCTACCTGAAGATCGCCGTGCTGACGCAGTACAAGTCGCACTCGCTCGACCGGCACATCTCCGAGGCCTGGTCGCTGTCCGGGCCTACGAGCCAGTACATCGCCTCGGTGCCTGCCCAGCAGCGCCGCGGCAAGCGCTGGTTCACCGGTTCCGCGGACGCGCTCCTGCAGTCGCTGAACCTGATCTACGACGAGAAGCCGGCCTACGTCATCGTCTTCGGTGCGGACCACGTCTACCGCATGGACCCGTTCCAGATGGTCCAGGAGCACATCGCCTCCGGCAGGTCCTGCTCCGTCGCGGGCATCCGCGTCCCGCGCCAGGAGGCCACCGCCTTCGGCTGCATCCAGTCCGACGACGACGGCACGATCACCCAGTTCCTGGAGAAGCCGGCCGACCCGCC
This sequence comes from Corynebacterium halotolerans YIM 70093 = DSM 44683, assembly GCF_000341345.1. Taxonomy (NCBI): domain Bacteria; kingdom Bacillati; phylum Actinomycetota; class Actinomycetes; order Mycobacteriales; family Corynebacteriaceae; genus Corynebacterium; species Corynebacterium halotolerans. The sequence continues at coordinate 1,209,919 of NC_020302.1, forward strand.
GAGCACCCCGGACGATCCGGACGTGGCGTACGCGTCCATGGGCAACTACGTCTTCACCACCGAGGCACTCGTCCAGGCGCTGCTGGAGGACGAGAACAACCCGGACTCCGACCACGACATGGGCGGCGACATCATCCCGTACTTCGTGGATCGCGGCGACGCCCACGTCTACGACTTCTCCACCAACGAGGTTCCGGGCGCCACCGAGCGTGACAAGGGCTACTGGCGCGACGTCGGCACCATCGACGCCTTCTATGAGGCGCACATGGACCTGATCTCGGTGCACCCGGTGTTCAACCTCTACAACGGGATGTGGCCGATCCACTCCACCGACAACAAGAACCTCCCGCCGGCGAAGTTCACCCAGGGCGGCATCGCCCAGTCCTCCATGGTTGCCCCGGGCTCCATCATCTCCGGTGGTACCGTCCGCAACTCCGTGCTCTCGGGCGATGTGCACGTCGCGGAGGGGGCAACCGTCGAGGGCTCCGTCCTCATGCCGGGCGTGCGTATCGGCAAGGGCGCGGTCGTCCGCCACGCCATCCTCGACAAGAACGCCTACGTCCGTGAGGGCGAGATCATCGGCGTGGACCGGGCCCGCGACGAGGCGCGCTTCAAGATCAGCCCCGGCGGCGTCGTGGTCGTCGGCAAGAACCAGGTGGTCTAGGGCGCTTACCGACGCCCACCCGGCTCACCCGAGGCCGGTCCCGCGACACCGAGGTCGCGGGACCGGCCTCTTGTGTGTGGGCAGTGGGGCAGGGGGCAATCAGATCTTGGTCACCAGGGTCAGGCCCGCGCCCAGCGGCAGGCGCGTGACGACCGCGTCCTCGAGTTCGTGGACCTGCTGGTCGGCCTCGCGCGCGGCGGCGGTGTCGCGGTCACGACGGGACTCGTCGGCGAGCGTGCCGTCGAGGAGGGCGTCGGCCAGGACGAGCGTCCCGCCCTTGGCCAGCAGGGGCCAGGCGGCGGTGATCGTGGCCGACAGCTCCATGGGAGGAACCTCGGCGTAGACCAGCTGGTAGGCGTTGGTGGCCAGGCGTCCCATCACGTCCAGCGGGCGTGAGGGCAGGAACCGCACGCGGGAGGGGGAGTAGCCGGCGGCGCGGAAGATGCTGCGCGCCTGCTTCTGATGCTCGGCCTCCGGGTCGATGCATGTCAGTGCGCCGCGCCCGCCGAGGCCGCGCAGGATGTACAGGCCCACCACACTGGCGGCCGGGGTGACGGCGACGGCGCCGGCGGATTTCTCCGTGGCGGTGGAGGCGGCGAGGGTCGTCAGCAGCTGCCCGGTCACCTCGTCGGGGACGGTCAGGCCGAACTCCGCGGCGTCGTGACGCGCCTCGGCGAGGGCCTCGGGCGTCTCCGTCGTGGACTCGATGTAGGAGCGCAGTGCATCAAAAGCCGTGTCAGTCACGCGGTCAAGTCTAGATCCCCGGAACGCTGAGGGGGCCGGACACTCCCTCCCACCAGCGAAGTTGTGACGGGTGGGAGAAGTGGGGACAGAGTGCCGTGTCCTCACAGTGTTTTTCCAGATCGCTGTGTAGTGTTATTCAGTCCGGTCCGGCACAATACATGTCATGACGAGAGATGAGAGCACGTCCGACGTACCGGGTCCCCAAGACAACGAGGAGCTGTCCGGCACCGCCGCGTTCGACGCCGGGCAGGGCGATATGCCGGGCTGGGGGGAGCTCGTCGCCGAGCACGCCGACAGCGTCTACCGTCTCGCTTTCCGTCTCTCCGGCAACCAGCACGACGCCGAGGATCTCACCCAGGAGACCTTCATGCGTGTGTTCCGTTCGCTCAAGAAGTACCAGCCCGGCACTTTCGAGGGTTGGCTGCACCGCATCACGACGAATCTGTTCCTGGACATGGTCCGCCACCGGAACAAGATCCGCATGGAGGCCCTTCCGGAGGACTACGAACGCGTGCCCGGCACCGAGATGACCCCGGAACAGGCCTACAACGTGGCCAACCTGGATCCGGCGCTGCAGGACGCGCTCGACACCCTCGGCCCTGATTTCCGCGTCGCGGTCGTCCTCTGTGACGTGATCGGCATGACCTACGACGAGATCGCCGACACCCTCGGCGTGAAGATGGGTACCGTCCGTTCCCGCATCCACCGCGGACGCTCCCAGTTGCGCGCCAGCATCGAGGCCGCGGCCCGGGAGAGCGAGGACGCCAAGCTGCTGCTCCCGACCCGCTGATCCTGAAAAGGAGTAGCCTGTCTGGGGAATAGGTGAGGAGGTCCGAAGTCCCGATGATGGAACCGAGAGCGCGGCAGCGATCCGGCTCACTGAAGAAGGCGACGGCCAAGGCCGGCAGTGCCGCGCGATCAGCCGCCAAGGTTGTCCCGGCGGGGAGCCGGGCAAGCGGTCGATCCAAGGCGAAGGTCCGGCCCCGGTCGCGCAAGAAGAATTTCGCCTCCGTGGAGCACCTGTCCCCGGAGGCGGTGGCGGCGTTCGTGGACGGTGAGCTCAGCGACTGCGCGTGCCACCGGGCCCGTGTACATCTCGTGCACTGCCCCGAGTGCCGCGCGGAGATCCACCACCAGCGTGGCGCCTCGGAGTGGCTGCGCGGCTCCAACACCACCGACGAGGTGCGCGCCCCCAGCGATCTGCTGGCGCGCCTGACCGGTATCGCGACCACCCCGATACACCCCGGCCCCGACGCCGAATCCATGCCCTACCAGCGGCCGGAGGGGCTGCTGGACAAGTTCGAGGTGCTGATGCGCGCCGTCAAGCGCAACCAGACCCAGCGCAGCGACTGACCCGGCGGGCCGCGCCCGCGGGGCCCGGGGTGGCGGCGTTCGGGGGCCCCACGTCTCACCCACGGAAGCCTGGTTGAGCGCTCGCCGCCGCGGCGGACTAAGGTGGATGTGTGTTTTCGAGTATCGGTTGGGGTGAAATCATCACCCTGGTGGTCGTCGGCCTGATCATCATCGGCCCAGAGCGTCTCCCTGGATTCATTGAGGATGTGCGCGCCGCGATCTTCGCCGCCCGCCGCGCGATCAATAACGCGAAGGCCGAGCTCAACGGTGAACTGGGCCCGGAGTTCGACGAGTTCCGCAGGCCGCTCCAGCAGGTCGCCGAGTGGCAGCGGATGGGCCCGCGGGCGGCGTTGACGAGGACCCTGTTCGACGGCGACGAGGAGTACCTCGACACCTTTGACCCGAAGAAGATGATGGAGGAGGACCCGCAGGCCGCCTCCCGCCCGCCACGACAGGGACAACCGGCGCAGCAGCCGCCGACCCCGGCGCCGCCCGCACAGCCCGGCCCCTCCGGCCCGTCTGGATCAGGGCACGATGGGCCAGGCACCCCCAGGGGGAACTACGCCGAGGGCGGCGGCTTCTCCTGGGCGGACATCACCTGACCGCCCGGCCCGCCCGGACATGGGGAAAGGCTCCGATTCCACGGGGGAATCGGAGCCTTTCTCCGTGTCGGACCGCCGTGACTACCGGCGGGTGACGCCCAGGCCGAGCGGCCTACCGGCGAGGGAGTCGCGGCGCACGACCAACTGGTCGGCGATCTCCCGGATGGCCTGGCCGGCCGGGGAGTCCGGGTCGGAGATCGCGACGGGGTTGCCGTCATCGCCGTGGACGCGCACCTGCGGGTCGAGCGGCACCTGGCCGAGCAGGTTGACCTGGCCGCCCGTCAGGGAGGTGAGACGGTCGGCGACGTGCTGGCCGCCGCCGGAGCCGAAGACGTCCATGGTGGTGCCGTCGGGCATGACCATGGCGGACATGTTCTCGATGACGCCACCGACGCGCTGGCGGGTCTGCTGGGAGATGGAGCCGGCGCGCTCGGCGACCTCCGCGGCCGCGGCCTGCGGGGTGGTCACGATGAGCAGCTCGGCGTTGGGCACCAGCTGGGCCACGGAGATGGCCACGTCGCCGGTTCCGGGCGGCAGATCCATGAACAGGACGTCGAGGTCGCCCCAGAAGACGTCGGCGAGGAACTGCTGGATGGCGCGGTGGAGCATGGGCCCGCGCCACACGACGGGCGCGTTGCCCTCGACGAAGTGGCCGATGGAGATCAGCTTCACGCCGTGGGCGATCGGCGGCATGATCATGTCGTCGACGGCCGTCGGGGCCTGGTCCGAGCCGAGCAGGCCGGGCACGGAGTGGCCGTAGATGTCGGCGTCGAGCACACCGACGCGCAGCCCCTGCCGGGCCAGCTCGACGGCGAGGTTGACGGTCATGGAGGACTTGCCGACGCCGCCCTTGCCCGAGGCCACCGCGTAGACGCGGGTGGTGGAGTCGGGCTGGGCGAAGGGGATCACCGGCTCGGCGGCGTTGCCGCGCAGGGAGTTGCGCATCTCCCTGCGTTGCTCGTCGCTCATCACGTCCAGGGAGACGGTGACGTTGCCGACGCCCTCGATGTCCTCGAGGGCGGCCTGGGTGTTGTTCTGGATGGTGGACTTCATCGGGCAGCCCGCGATGGTGAGGTAGACCTCCACCGCGACATCCGAGCCGTTGATGGCCACCGATTTGACCATGCCCAGCTCGGTGATGGGCTTGCCGATTTCTGGATCCTCTACGCGGGAGAGCGCGCTGCGGACAGCGGATTCGGTGATTGCAGACATCATCTCCCGATAGTAGTACGAGACCTATCGTCCAAGATTCTCGCCCGGGTCATCCGGGTTGTCGACGATGTCGCCCTGGATCGGCTCGGACAGATCCCCCGCCGAGTCAATGGCGTCCGCCGAGACGTCGTCGAGCTTGGCCTCGATGCGCTCCATCAGCGAGCGCAGATCCTCGAGTTCGTGGCGCAGGTAGTCGCGGGAGACCATGTCGCCCACGGCCAGGCGCACACCGGCCAGCTCCCGGGCGAGGAACTCGGTGTCGGCCTTCGTCTGCTCGGAGCGGCGCCGGTCGGCGGTGATGGTCACCTTGTCCCGGTCCTCCTGCCGGTTCTGTGCGAGCAGGATCAGCGGGGCGGCGTAGGCGGCCTGCGTGGAGAACGCCAGGTTGAGCAGGATGAAGGGGTAGGGGTCCCAGTTCCACCAGAAACCGCCGATGTTGAGCGAGATCCAGATGATCACGATGACCGTCTGCCACATCAGGTACTGGCCGGTGCCGAAGAAGCGGGCGACCTTCTCGGCGGCGGCACCGACGGCGTCGTCGTCGAAGCGCAGCAGTTTCTTCCGGCGTGCGCCCAGGGGCGTGTCCAGCTCGGAGCGGATGTACTCAGCCACGCGGCATCTCCTTTCGGGCGTGCGGGCTGCCGGGCCGCAGTCCGGCGGCGCGCCAGTCCTCGGGCAGCATGTGGTCGAGCAGGTCGTCGACGGCCACCGCGCCCAGCAGGTGGTTGTCCTCGTCGAGGACGGGACCGCACACCAGGTTGTAGGTGGCGAAGTAGCGGGCGGCGGTCTCCTGGTCGTCATCGGCGTACAGCGGCGGCAGATCCGGATCGAGGATGCCAGAGACCAGGGTCGACGGCGGCTCCCGCAGCAGCTTCTGCAGGTGCACGCAGCCGAGGTACTTGCCCGTCGGGGTGGCCGTCGGCGGGCGGACGACGAAGACCAGCGAGGCCAGTGACGTCGGCAGGTCCGGATCGCGGGCGAGGGCCAGCGCCTCGGCGACGGTCGTCTGCGGGGAGAGGATGAGCGGCTCCGGGGTCATCAGCGCGCCGACGGTGTCGGGGGAGAAGCCCATCAGGCGGCGCACCGGGGCGGAGTCCTCCGGGTCCATCAGCTCCAGCAGCACCTCCGCCGTCGTGTCGGGCAGCTCCTGGAGGATGTCGGCGGCGTCGTCGGGATCCATCTCCTCGAGGACGACGGCGGCGCGCTCGATGTCGAGGGCCGCCAGCAGCTCCGTCTGGTGATCCTCCGGCAGCTCCTGGAGGATGTCGGCCAGCCGCTCGTCGTTGAGCTCGTTGGCCAGCCGGTGACGCTGCGAGGCCGGCAGGTCGTGGAGGTAGTTCGCCACGTCCGCCGGGCGCATCCGGTCGAAGGCCGCGATCGTCTCGGCCAGGGTGTCGGTCTGGCCGACGCCCGCCGCGGTGACGCCGTGGATGTGGTTCCAGGGCACGGTGGACAGCCGTGGGGAGCGGCCGAATTTCGGGCGGGCGCCGAAGACGGCGACCCGCGCGATCACCCAGTCGCGGGTGCGGGTGCGCTCGAGTTCGACGTCGGCGATCTCGACGGCCCGGCCGTGCAGGTGCTCCAGCTCCGGGTCGTCGGTGTGGACCTTCGAGCCGATCAGATCGCCCATGACGGTCAGCTCACCGGTGCGGGCCTGGAACGCGCGGATGGACACCGACCCGGAGACCAGCGTGATGTCACCGGGTTCGATGGCTGCGATGCGCAACATCGGCAGGAAGATGCGGCGTTTGTTCACCAGCTCGACGACCAGCCCGAGCGCACGCGACGCCTGGCCCTCCGGACGGATGTTCACGACGACGTCGCGCACACGCCCGATCGGCTCGGTGTCCGGGCCACGAACCTGCAGGCCGGCCAGGCGGCCAGCGTAGACGCGCGTTATTCCACTCATGGTGTTCCAGTCTAGACGCGGTGGGAGGAACCTTCGCCCCAGCTCGGACGTTCTCCCGACGAGCGCAGTTTATTACCGAAAGGAAGTTTTCCCGTGAGCAACCCACAGAACCGGAACCCGGACAACCGCACGTCCCGCAGTCTGCGGGAGCGTCCCTCCGGCTGGCCCGTCGGCAGCTTCAACTCCTACGCCGACGCCCAGGCGGTCGTCGACAAGTTGTCGGATCAGGAGTTTCCCGTCAGCCAGCTGACCATCGTCGGCGTGGATCTGATGGAGGTCGAGCGCGTGACCGGCCGACTGACCTGGGGGCGGGTCCTCGGCGGCGGGGCGCTGTCGGGCGCCTGGATGGGTGTGTTCTTCGGCCTGCTGCTGGGCATCCTCGGATTCGGCTTCTGGACGCCGATGCTGCTGGGTATCCTCATGGGCGCGGTCTTCGGCATCGTGCTCGCCGTCGTGCCCTACGCGTTCAGCCGGGGGCGGCGGGACTTCGTCTCCTCGACCGAGATCGTCGCCGGCCGCTACGACGTGCTGTGCGAGCCCGAGCACGCGGTGGAGGCCCGGGACGCCATCGCCCGGATGGGTCTCGGCCGCGGCGGGCGGCAGGCCCAGGGACCGGGGCAGGGGAGGTAGAATCCCAGGGGTCCGCACCCCGCCCCCACTGACCTGAGGAGCAGCATGTCGCGTAGTCGGTTGTCCAGGCCCCGGCGTTTTCCCCGGCGGGGGCCCCGGCTCGCCGCCGTCGGCTGCGCCGCGCTCACAGCCCTGGGAACTCTGACGGCCTGCTCGGGGCTGGAACCTGAGCGGGACAACAGCCCCCTGCGCGAGCAGCCGGTGACCATCTCCGTCAACTCCAGCTCGATCGGGCAGATGGTGCTCGGTGAGATGTACCAGCAGGTGCTCGCCGGCGAGGGACGACAGACCTTCCTGAGCCTGGAGAACGCCGCGGCGGCCGGCGACCGACTGGCCCGGCTGAACGAGAACAAGGCGGACCTCATGGTCGGCTGCACCGGGCACATGCTCTACCAGCTCTACCCCGAGAAGGCGAGGGAGATCTCGGAGGAGTACGTCGCCCGCAGGGACGATCCGAACGCCGGGGACTTCTCGCAGCTGACCTACGACGAATTCGTCGGCGCGCTGCCCGGCTATCTCGCCGTGCCGGATCCCTCCTCGGCGCAGGGCTGCTCCCAGGCCGACGGTACTCCCGAGCTGCCGCAGAACATCATCCCGATCTACCACAAGGAACTCTTCGACCGGGAGGAGCTCAAGGCGATCACCGAGGCCGGGCGTCTGCTCACCACCGCCGATCTCCAGGAGATGGCGGAAGAGGCCGAGCGCCGTGGTTCGGTGCCCGAGGTCGTGGCCGAGTGGGTGGCCTCCCAGCCGATCTGATGCCGGGCGGGACTGGGCCATCATGAGCGTGGCCGTCCCCGCTGGATCCGTCGGCCGGTGTTCCCCGCGATCAGTAGCCCGCAGGGGTGGGTGATCGCGGGGTCCACACCGCTCGCAGGGGATGAATGCGGCGGACTCCTTGCGTAGAACGGCTGGCGTGGGGAGCACCGGAAGAAAACACCTCGCCCCCGCCCCCGGAAATCCGGGAGCGGGGGCGAGGCGGCGCCAGGGGACGAACCCCGGTGACCGGTCAGCCGGTCAGCCGTGGGCCGACTAGTCCTGGGCGAAGGCCTCGTCGAGCAGCTGCGCCTGCTCGAGCTGGTGGACCTTCGACACACCCGTCGCAGTGGAGGACTGGGCGCGGCGGGAGATGCGGCGCATCTCCGGCATCTCCGGGATGAGGGTGCGCAGGTGCTCGTTGTAGAACGGCCACGGACCCTGGTTGGCCGGCTCGTCCTGGACGAAGCGGATCTCCTCGGCATTCGGGTAGTGCTCGAACGCCTCGCGCAGCCGGTTGAACGGGATCGGGTGCAGCATCTCGATGCGGATGATGGCGACGTCCTCGCGGCCGTCCTTCTCGCGGCGCTTCTCCAGCTCGTAGTAGAGCTTGCCGGAGACCAGCATGATGGTCTTGACCTTGTCGGTGTCGCCGATCGCGTTGTTGTCGCGGTCGACCAGACGCGGGTCGTTGATCACGGACTGGAAGGAGGTGACCTCGGTGAAGTCCTCGACCGGGGAGGCCGCGGCCTTCAGGCGCAGCATCGACTTCGGGGTGAAGACGACCAGCGGGCGCTTCATGGTGCCCAGTGCGTGGCGGCGCAGGAGGTGGAAGTGGTTGGCCGGGGTGGTCGGCTGGGCCACGGTCATGGAGCCCTCGGCGCACAGCGCCAGGAAGCGCTCGATGCGGGCGGAGGAGTGGTCCGGGCCCTGGCCCTCGTAGCCGTGCGGCAGCAGGAGGATGACCGAGGACATCTGGCCCCACTTGGCCTCACCGGAGGAGACGTACTCGTCGATGATGGTCTGCGCGCCGTTGGCGAAGTCGCCGAACTGCGCCTCCCACGCGACGACGGCGTCCTGGTTGCCCACGGAGTAGCCGTACTCGAAGCCCATGCCGGCGAACTCGGTCAGGGCGGAGTTGTACACGAGGAACTTGCCGCCGTTGCCCTTCTCCTGGGCCAGCTCGTTGACCGGGTTGTACTCCTCGGCGGTGTTCGGGTCGTGGACCACGGCGTGGCGCTGGGTGAAGGTGCCGCGGCGGGAATCCTCGCCCGCCAGGCGGACGAGCTTGCCCTCGTTGGCCAGGGAGGCGAAGGCGATGAGCTCACCGAAGCCCCAGTCGATGCCACCCTCCTGGGCGGCCTGGGCGCGCTTCTTGGCCACCGGCTTGACGCGCTGGTGGAACTCGAAGCCCTCCGGCGGGTTGGCGTAGGCCTGTCCGATCTCGACGACGTCCTCCCGGGTGATGGAGGTGTCGAGGCCGCGGGTCAGGGCCTGGGAGGAGGTGATGCCGGTCTGCTGCTCCGGGCCGGACTTCTCGGCCTCCTTGACCTCGTTGAAGACGGACTCCATCTGGTCGTGGAAGTCGCGGGCGGCCTTCTCGGCGTCGTCCTGGGTGAGGTCGCCACGGCCGACGAGGTCCTCGGTGTACTGCGCACGGACCGTCGGGCGGTCGTTGATCAGCTCGTACATCTTCGGCTGGGTCATCGACGGGTCGTCGGCCTCGTTGTGACCGCGGCGGCGGTAGCAGATGAGGTCGATGAAGACGTCCTTGCCGAAGCGGCGGCGGTACTCGGTGGCCAGCTGGCCGACCCAGACGACGGCCTCCGGGTCGTCACCGTTGACGTGGAAGACCGGGCAGTTGAAGCCCTTGGCCAGGTCGGTGGAGTAGTGGGTGGAGCGGCCGGAGTCCGGGGTGGTGGTGAAGCCGATCTGGTTGTTGACCACGATGTGGACGGTGCCGCCGACGGTGTAGCCGCGCAGGCCGGCCAGGTTGATGGTCTCCTGGACCACGCCGAGGCCGGCGAAGGAGGCGTCGCCGTGGAGCATGAGCGGCATGACGGTGTAGCCTTCCTCGCCCTTGTCCAGGATGTCCTGCTTCGCGCGTGCGATGCCGACCATGACCGGGTCGACGGCCTCCAGGTGGGAGGGGTTGGCGGTCAGGGAGACCTTGATCTCGCCGTCGCCGAACATCTGGATGTGGTTGCCCTCGGAGCCGAGGTGGTACTTCACGTCGCCGGAGCCACCGATCTGGCCCTGCTCCATGTTGCCCTCGAACTCGTTGAAGATCGTGGCCAGCGGCTTGCCCACGATGTTGAAGAGCACGTTGAGGCGGCCGCGGTGCGGCATGCCGATGACGACCTCGTCCAGGCCCTGGCCGGCGGCGGTGTCGATCGCCGCGTCCATGAGCGGGATGAGGGCCTCGGCGCCCTCGAGGGAGAAGCGCTTCTGGCCGACGTACTTGGTCTGCAGGAAGGTCTCGAAGGCCTCGGCGGCGTTGAGCTTCTGCAGGATGTACTTCTGCTCGGCGTTGGTCGGCTTGGGCATGCCGGCCTCGAGACGGTCCTGCAGCCACTCGCGCTCGTCGCGGTCGAGGATGTGGGTGTACTCGGAGCCGACCTTGAGGGTGTAGGCGGCGCGCAGGCGGGAGAGCACCTCGCGCAGCGTCATGGTCTCCTTGCCGCCGAAACCGCCGACGTGGAAGGTGCGGTCGAGGTCCCACAGGGTCAGGCCGTGGGTCTCGATGTCCAGGTCGCGGTGGTCCGGGACCGGCATGCCGGGCTGGTGCCAGCGCAGCGGGTTGGTGTCGGCGACGAGGTGCCCGCGGGAGCGGTAGGCCTCGATCAGCTGCATGACGCGGGTGTTCTTGTCGATGCCGCGGTTCGGCAGGTCCTGGGCCCAGCGCATCGGGGTGTAGGGCACGCCCATGCACTCGAAGATGTGGTCCCAGAACTTGTCGTCGACGAGCAGCTGGGACATGGTGCGCAGGAACTCGCCGGACTCGGCACCCTGGATGACGCGGTGGTCGTAGGTGGAGGTCAGCGTGACGAGCTTGCCCACGCCCAGCTCGGCGAGGCGGTCCTCGGAGGCGCCGGCGAACTCGGCCGGGTAGTCCATGGAGCCGACACCGATGATGGTGCCCTGGCCCTTGGTCAGACGCGCGATGGAGTGGCGGGTGCCGATGCCGCCCGGGTTGGTCAGGGAGATGGTGACACCGGAGTAGTCGTCCATCGTCAGCTTGCCGACGCGCGAGCGCTCGACGATGTCCTCGTAGGCCTCGACGAACTCCTTGAAGTTCTTCTTCTCGGTCTCCTTGATGGCGGCGACGACGAGCGCGCGGGAGCCGTCCTTCTGCGGCAGGTCGATGGCCAGGCCGAGGTTGATGTGCTCCGGGGTGATCACGGAGGGCTTGCCGTCCACGACGTCGTAGGCGACGTTCATGTCCGGGTGGGCCATGGTGGCCTTGACCAGCGCGTAGCCGATGATGTGGGTGAAGGAGATCTTGCCGCCGCGGGTGCGCTTGAGCTGATCGTTGATCATCGCGCGGTTCTCGAACATGAGCTTGACCGGCATGTCGCGCACGGAGGTGGCGGTCGGGATCTCGAGGGAGGCGTCCATGTTCTTGGCGATGGCCTTGAACATGCCCTTGAGCGCCTTGGTGCCGGCCTCGGGCTGCTCGTTGTCCTGGGCGCGGTCGAGCGGGGAGACCTGCTGCTTCTTCCTGCCGCCCGGTCGGGTGGGGGCGGCCTTGGAGGTCTCCGCCTTCGCCTTCTGGGCGGACACGGTGACCTCGGTCTCGCGCTTCGCCGGGGTGGCGGAACCGATCGGGCCGTGGTCCGGCACCGACTTGGGCTCGGAGCCCTTGCCCGCGGCGGACCCGCTCGGAGCAGCAGTCGGTTGAGCAGCCGTGACGTCCGGGGCCCCGTTCTTCTCGAAGAGGTCCCGCCACTCCCGGTCCACCGACTGGGGGTCCTTCTGGAACTGCTGGAACATCTCGTCTACCAGCCACTGATTCTGGCCGAAAGTACTAGCGCTGCTCACGGCAGGTACTCGCCTCATTTCCTTGCTCATTTTAGGGTCGTCTATTCGACTTTAGTCGTCCCTGTACAGGGTAGCGTGTCATCGCCCTGCTTCCTTCACTGCAGGTGATCCTGTAGTCACCCCCGTCAGCGGTGCACCCGCCACATGGCGGCGTAGACCCCGTCGCGGGCCAGCAGATCGGAATGGGATCCGTCCTCGATGATACGTCCCTTGTCTACCACGACGATGCGGTCGGCCCGTGCAGCGGTCGCCAGGCGGTGCGCGACGATCACGGACGTGCGCCCCACGGTCACCCGGTCCGTGGCGTCGAGCACGGCGGCCTCGGTCGCCGGGTCGAGGGTGGCGGTGGCCTCGTCGAGGAGCATGACGTCGGGACGCAGCAGCTCCGCCCGGGCGAGGGCGATGAGTTGCCGCTGGCCGGAGGACAGTCCGCGGCCGCGTTCGCCGACCGGTTGGCGGAAGCCGCCGGGGATGGCGGCGATGACGTCGAGCGCGCCGATACGCCGCACGGCGTCGGTGAGGTCGCGTTCGTCGGCCTCCGGTAGGCCGTAGGCGATGTTCTCGGCGACGGTGCCGATGAACAGGTGCGCCTCCTGCGGGACCTGGGCCACCGCGCGGCGCCAGGCGGGCAGCGGGAAGTCGCGGATGTCGGTCCCGGCGGCGGTGACGGTGCCGGCGACCGGGTCGTAGAACCGGGCCAGCAGTTTGATCACCGTGGACTTGCCCGCGCCCGTCGGTCCGACGAGCGCGACCGTGCTGCCCGGTTCGATGTCCAGATCCAGCTGCCTGGCGACGACCGTCCCGCCTTCGCTGTAGGCGAAGGAGACGTCGTCGAGGGCGAGTTCGCCGCGGGCGGCGCGGGCGGCGTCATCGCGCGTGCCGGAGTCCACCACCGTGGGGCGCTCGGCCAGCAGGTCGGTGATGCGGCGCAGGCCCACGGTGGCCTGCTGCCAGGAGTCGAAGATCTGCCCGAGCTGCTGGATGGGGCCGTAGAGCTGGGCCAGGTACATCACGAAGGCCACCAGCACACCGGCGGAGAGTTCGCCGCCGGCGACCCGGGTCGCGCCGACGCCGAGGACCACCGCGGTGGTGACCTGGGAGATGGCGTTGACACCGGGGAAGTAGGCGGCCACGGCGGTCTGGGACCTGACCCGCAGGCGGCGGTAGTGCTCGGACTCTGCCGCGAACTCGCGCAGGGCGAGCGGGGTGCGCCCGTGCATCTGGGCGGTGCGCAGGCCGTTGACGTTTTCCTGGAAGGCGGCGTTGACCGCGGAGATCTGCTCGCGGGCCTGGGTGTACAGCCGGGAGGAGATGCGCCGGAAAACTAGCGTGACCACCACGATCAACGGAATGGCCGCCACGGCCACCAGCGACAGGCCGGCGTCGGTGTAGACGAGCATGCCGAGGATGCCCACCAGCGTGCCCACCGCCACGATCGCCTGGGCCAGGCCGGTCTGCAGGAAGGAGCTCAGGGTGTCGATGTCCGTGGTCATGCGCGTCATGATGCGCCCGGAGAGGTTCGTCTCGTAGTAGTTCATGCTCAGTCGCTGCAGGTGCGCGAAACTGCGCAGCCGCAGGCCGAACAGCAGGCGCTCACCCGTGCGCGAGGTCAGCACCACCAGCCAGGCGGCCGCGACCCAGGACACGGCGACGACGAGCACGCCCAGTCCGGCGATGCGCCAGAGCGTGCCGGTGGAGTTCTCGGCGACGCCCAGGTCGATCGCCCAGCGCATCAGTGTGGGAAAGGCCAGGTCGGTGACCACACCGACGATCAGCAGCACGACGACGGCCACCAGCAGCCAGCGCACGGCCCGGAACAGGTCACGCACGCGGAAGTCGGCGCGGTCGGCGCGCAGCCGGTCGGTGTCGATGCGCGGCTGTTCCGTGGCGGGCGGGAGCTTTTTCACCCGTTCCAGCAGCTCCGGGGTGGCGGTGATCGCGCCGCGGATGCCGCCGCCACCGCGGCCGCCGACGGCCCCGGACTGGTCGGTGACGTGCTCGGTCGGGCCGGTGTCGACGTCGCCCGGTGCGGGCCACAGGGTGGCGTGGTCGGGCTCGGCGACCTCCCGGCGGGCCACCGGTGCCGGGCTCAGCTCGGGGTTCATCAGCCGCTGGAACCGCGGATCCTCGCGCACCTCGTGCACGGGGCCGGTGACGGTGATCCGTCCGGCGTCGAGAATGGCCACGCGCTGCGCCAGATCCAGGGTGGACTGGCGGTGGGCGATGGCGATGACGGTGACGTCCGTCAGTTCCTCGCGCAAGCCACCGAGAATCCTCGCCTCCGTGGTGGCGTCGATGGCGGAGGTCGCGTCGTCGAGGATGAGCACGCGCGGTCGGGCGAACAGCGCGCGGGCCAGGGCGATGCGCTGGCGCTGGCCGCCCGACAGGGTCAGGCCGCGCTCACCGACGACCGTGTCGTAGCCCTCGGACAGCTCGGAGATGAACCCGTCGGCCTGGGCGATCCGGGCGGCACGGCGGACGTCGTCGTCACTGCCGGGCGCGCCCATGGTGATGTTGTCGCGGATGGACGAGGAGTAGAGGAAGGCCTCGTCGAACACGCAGGTCACCGCGGAGCGGATCGCGGCGTCGGTCAGCCGGCGGTAGTCCACCCCGCGGCCGTCGGCGGTGGTGAGCAGGAAGCGTCCCGAATCCGGCACGTAGAACCCGCCGGCCAGCTGCACGGCCATGGACTTGCCCGAACCGGGCGGGCCGATGAGCGCGACTATCTCGCCGGGGGCCACGTCCAGGCTCAGGCCGTCGAGCACCCGGTGCCCGTCGTTGTCGAAGTGGACGTCGTCCAGCCGCAGACCCAGGGGGCCGTCGGGCAGGTCCTCCGGGTCGGCCGGGTCGTGGTGGCCGGGTTCCAGGCGGAGGATGTCGGCGATGCGGTCGAGGGAGGCCAGGCCCATCTGCAGGGTGACCACCAGCCCGGAGAGCATGCCCACGATCTGTGTCAGCGAGGTCAGGTAGACGGAGAAGGCGAAGAACACGCCGACGGTGATCTCACCGCGCAGCACCAGCCAGCCGCCGAGCAGGATGTTGATCACCAGGGCCAGCCGCGGCAGGTTCTGCAGCAGCGGCTGGAAGCGCGCCATGATCCGCGCCGCCCGCATCTTCGCCGCGTACAGCGTGCGCCCGAGGGACTCGAGCTGGTCGACCACCCGGTTCTCCTGTGCGAAGGCCTTGACCACGCGCACGCCGGTGACGGTCTGCTCGACATGGGTGGCCAGGTCGGCCGTCGACTGCTGGGCCACCCAGGTCGCCGCATACAGCGAGCGGCGGGAGAGGAACGCCACCGTGACGATCACCGGCAGAAACGCCAGCGCGATGACCGTGAGCAGGGGAGAGACACTCAGCATGATGCCGACGGTGATGATCAGCTGGATGACCATGCCCAGCGCCCACGGTCCCATCGCCACCAGGCCCTGTGTGGCATTGAGATCCGAGATCGAGCGGGAGACCACCTGACCGGTGACGATGCGGTCCTGGCCGGGGCCGTCGAGCCGCTGCAGGGTGTCCAGGATCCGGGTGCGCAGCACGTGCTGGGTGTCGATGGACAACCGGCCCGAGGCGTAGCGGCGGGCGAACTGGCAGCCGTAGCGGGCGACCGCCACGCCGATGAGCACCACGATGATGGCGGTCAGCGGTTCCACCCACGGCACCAGGTTGGTGGCGGGCGAGGAGTCGATCGCGCCGGTGGCGACGTCGAGGGCGGATCCCGTCAGCAACGGGATAGCGACCTCGAACAACACCGCCCCGATGGTGGCCACGACGGCCGCGGCGGTGATGCCCGGCCGTGATCTCAGCGCTGCGAACAGTTCCCGGGATCCGGCGTTCACGTGTTGATCACCTCACCCTGTCTGTTCTGTTGTGCCCTGGTCATACCAGGGCAAGTTTAATCACTGACGTCCTCCGGCTTCTCCGGCTTCTCCGGCGTGGGGAAGGTGGCCGGCGGGGCGCCGAGGGATTCGCGGGCGTTGGTGATGGCGCGCTTGGCCAGTCGGCGGTTGGCGATCGTGCCCGCGACGGCCCCGATGCCCAGCGGCATGATCTTGCCCAGCCACGCCCACCTGAAGCGTTTGGTCACCTGTTTCAGGGCGGTGCGCAGGAGCCGGTTGTTGAGGGTACCCAGGGTCGGGGCGGAGAACCGCGACATCGTCGTCACCGACGGCAGACCCTTCGACTTACCCAGGTCACCGACGACCGTGTCGACGATCGCGGAGCCCTTCGACCCCAGCAGCACCAGCAGGATCAGCGCCCGGCGCCGCTCGGGGTCCTGGATGTCGACTCCGCGCAGATAGGCGCTGGCCACGGTGTAGACGGCGACGACGTCCAGGAAGACCAGGGACTCCGCGCCGATGGCCGCGGCGCCGGTGAAGAACCCGATGCCCGGGACGGCGGCCGCGGCACCCGCGCCGGCACCGGACCCGCCGGCCACGGTGAGGAAGCGCTTGTCCAGCAGACGCTGGATCTCCTGCGGGGAGGCACCCGGGTTCTTCCTCCGCAGCCGGTTGACGTACCGCTCAATGGAGGAGGACTGGATGGACACCGCCCGGTCGAGGGCCTTCATCAGCGCGCGGCCGGCGCGCCCGGCGTTCGCCTCGACCGCCTTCGGGTCCGAACCGATGCCGTCGATGATCGGTTGCTGAGGGGTGGTGCGTGCGGCCATGGCTCCTCCTTGGGCGGGCGGTGACGGTTGGCCGCCAGCCTAGCGACGCGTGGGAGGTCGTGTCATAAGGAGGAGTGCATGGGTTGGGGAGGATGAGCCGTGTCGCGCGGACATTTTCTGGGTGGGCCCAGGGTCTTGTTGGACCCAAGGTCCCCGGTTTTTGGCGAGGTGTATTTTCTCACGGTCCGAGGTGCATCTTCCCTGCTCACGTCTGAGGGAATCGTGGGAAAACGCACCTTTCCTCAGGCAACCCCCATCTGTCCGTTGAACCGCCCTCGAATGGCGTCCGCAATCCTGGTGGCGAGCCCGGCGGCGTCGTCGAGCATCCCGTGCGACATTCGCAGAACCAGCCACCCCGCCATAGTGAGCTCGAAGTTGATCCGCGCGTCCCGTTCCCGCTGCTGCTTGTCCCAGTGGTGGGCGCCGTCGAACATCAACGCGATCTTCCAGTCGGGCAGTGCGAGATCCAGCACGGTCAGCAGAGGTGCCCCGTTCTCCTTCGTGCCGGGTTCCCCGACCAGTCCATCGCGGTAGACAGGGACCTGCGGGAGGAATTCAACATGGTGGCGGGCCGCGGCCTGCTGCGCGATCAACTTCAACAGGGTCTCCTGGGAGGAATCCATTCCCGGACTGGACAGCGAAGTGATCCTCGCCAGTTTGCGTGCCCCGATCAGTCCTCGACCGGCCTGCAGGATATGCAGCTCCTCAACTCCCAGAAGCCGACGGAACCGGTCGGTGACCTGCACCGCACGGATTAGCGGTTCCGCCATTCCCGCGATTGTCGGGACCTGCCAGGCATGCTCTTCATCCAGGGTGGAACGGAGACACCGGACGAGAGTGAACATCGGCGGGGTGACACGCAGGGGAACGTCATTCAGGTACAGCGTCCACGGCTGAACGTCCGTCACATTGCGGTGCCTCGTCGGTCGAAGCGGATCCGTGGTCAACCGACGGTTGCCGGAACTGAGAATGCAGGTGTCCGCCCCATCGGAGAACTCCCCGATTCCGAGCAGTGCTGCGGCACTCCAGGAATCTGCTATCCACCACGGATGCTCACGCAGGTGCGCCACGATTCTCGTCCGGGCATTGACCCGGTACCGCAGCCTGCGGGGGTGGTGGCGGGAGTCGGTGACCGCGAGACCTTCCGGGCGCAGAAACTTCCGGGCTACGACGTGGTGGGGCGAGACCTGTTCGTACCAGACCTTCAGCTGATGGCGCGCCCGCGGATCGGACCGGGGAATCTGCAGGTGCGCGGCACTGCGGTCGAGCACCGCGGAAAGGCGCTGGGGGGCCGGAAAGTCACTGGGCGGAATCGGTGTTCCGTCCCTGACGTTGATGGGCCCGGACAGCTGGGGGATCAGATTGTCACTGTCAGTGCCGTGGTACGGCATCGGCCACTCCTGGGTACGTCGCGCCAGCAGGGAGGCCCGGTCGGACCTCTTTCTGACAACGTTGGACTCCAGGAGAGCCGGAATGGTTCACCGGAAGTGCATTTTCGCACATCCCGACGGAGACTATTGTGCATTTTCCCTGTTCGGGAGGTCAGGGCTCCAAGAAAAATACACCTCGCCCCCGGTGAACCCGTCCCTAGTCCCGGTTGGCGAACTCCTCGGCGGCGATGACCTGCTCATCGGTCGGCCGCACGCCGGTGTAGAGGGCGAACTGCTCGGCGGCCTGCAGGGCCACCACCTCGCCGCCGTTGATGGTCGGCCGGCCCAGCCGCTCGGCGGCCTCGATCAGCGGGGTGCGCACCGGGTAGGCCACGACATCGAAGACCATCGCGGCCTCGGCGATCTCCCCGTCGCTGAACACCTGCACGTCCTCGTCCTCACCGCGCATGCCCAGCGGGGTGACATTGACGAGCAGGCCCGCGCCCTCGGGCACCTCGGTGGAGTAGTCCCAGCCGTAGCGCTGCGCGAGCGCCGGGCCCGTCTGGTGGTTGCGGGCGACGACGGTGCCGGTCATCCCGTGGTCGGCCAGCGCCGCGACGACCGCGTTGGCCATGCCGCCGGAACCGCGCAGCGCCACCGGCAACGACGGGTCCACACCGTGGGTGCGCAGCAGGGAGGCCACTGCCACATAGTCGGTGTTGTAGCCGGTCAGCTCGCCGTCGGTGTTGACGATCGTGTTGACGGCGTCGATACGCTCGGCGGAGGGGTCGAGGCTGTCGATGAGCGGGATGACGTCCTGCTTGTAGGGCATGGACACACCCGCCCCACGGATGTCGAGACCGCGGATGCCGGCGACGGCGGCGGTGATGTCGGTGGGGGCGACTGCCTTGTAGATGTAGTTGAGACCGAGCTCCGCATACAGCCAGTTATGGAAGCGCACGCCGTGATTCGAGGGCCGGGCGGCCAGCGAGATGCACAGCGTGGTTTCGCGGTCGACGTGGTTAACCATGCTCACTACCGTAGAGGATATGAGTGTGGGAACCACCTCGGGACCGGAGGTCCGCACCGCCTCCGGTGTTGTCCGGGGGCTGGTCGACGAGGAGCTCGGCGTCAGGACATGGAGAGGTGTGCCCTTCGGCGCGGACACCTCCGGGGCCGCACGTTTCCGGGCCCCGCGCCCGGCGCGCAAGTGGAGCGGGGTGCGCGACGCCACCCGCTTCGGCCCGCCCGCCCCGCAGCCCACGTACTCCTGGACCGACCGAATCATCGGCGACGAGGACTGCCTGCACCTGGACGTCGTCCGCCCGGACACCGACGACGAGCTGCCGGTCGTGGTCTACCTCCACGGCGGCTCGTTCATCATGGGTTCCTCGCACGAGCAGATGCTGCGGGGCTACTTCCTGGCCACCTCGATGGACGTGGTGTACGTCTCCGTGAACTTCCGGCTCGGGGTGCTCGGCTACCTCGACCTGCGCAGCCTGGGGGAGGACTGCGTGGCCAACCCGGCGGTGCGCGACCAGCTGCTCGCCCTGCAGTGGGTGCAGGCCAATATCGCGGGCTTCGGCGGGGATCCGGACAATGTCACGCTGATGGGCGAGTCCGCCGGTGGGGCGGCGGTGACCACGCTGATGAGCGTGCCCGCCGCGAAGGGTCTGTTCCACCGGGCGATCGCCCAGTCGCCGCCGATCTCGATGATCCACTCCCGCGCCCAGGCCACCCTCTGGGCCCGTGAGCTCGTCTACGGCATGGCCCTGCCGCGGCAGACCACCCTGGCGGATCTGCGTGAGGCGCCGGTCGGGGATCTGGTGCGCGCCGGGCAGTCGATGATCTGGCGGGGCGGGGAACTGATCCACCTGAACGCGAGCTACAGCCCGACCGTCGACGGCGGACTCATCCCCGACCACCCCCTGGTGGTGTTCGCCGAGGGGGAGCAGGCGCAGGTGCCGTTGCTGATCGGCACGAACTCCGATGAGACGAGCTTCGGGAAGTTCTTCTACCTGCGCAACTCCGCCCGTTCGCGGGCCGCGTTGCGGCTGCTGTCGGCCTTCGACCCGGAGCACGCGCCCCGGGTGCTGGAGGCCTACGGCGGGGCCACGGAGCGCACGGAGTTCGCCGAGCTGCTGGCCGACGCCATCTTCTGGGCGCCGTCGGGCCGTACGGCGACCAACCACGCGCGCATGGCCCCGACCTGGATGTACCGCTTCGACTACGCCCCGGCGGCCCTGCGCTGGCTGGGGCTCGGGGCGATGCACTCGCTGGAGTTGTCGGCGGTGTTCGGCGATCCCGGTTCCTCGCGGACCCGCGGGCTGTCGCGCTGGGGCGGCATGGAGGGCCTGGAGGAGCTGACCGAGTACATGCAGTACCACTGGGGCCATTTCATCCGCCACGGGCACCCGGGTGAGGAGTGGCCGGCCTATCAGCCGGCGAGTGACACCGTCCCGCCGCGGGCGACGATGGTCTTCGACGCCGAGTCGCGCGTGGAGTACGACCCGAAGGCGACCAAGCGCCGGGCCTGGGAGGACTACCGCATGCTGGAGTGGGGCACGGGCCGCCCGGAACTGCTCGAGGAACTGGGGCTGATGGTCTCCCAGGAACTGACCGGGCGGCTGGCGGGGCCGTGATCGTCGACCGGGGACGGGGAGCCGCCGGTTTGCGTCGGCGTTCCGGGCCGCGGAGGGCTAGGCTGGGGCGCGATTGCCGTTGGCGGTCACCGCTTCAGCTCCGACTGGAAGGACAACACGGACATGAGCTTCTTCGAGGACATTGCCGCTGCACTTGACGCCGACGGGATCGAATCCCGCGTGAACGACGACATCATGTTCGTCCCGATCACCGCTGACCTGGAGATCCAGTTCGTGGAGATCGACGCGCTGCTGCCCGCCGCCAATGTCTACATCGCCGCCGCGGACGTCGACGAGGACGACGAGAACTTCGAGGCGGTGCTCGTGTCGGTGGTGTTCTCCGTCGACGACGCCGTGCGCACCGTCGCCGGACACGTGGCCACCGACCAGGTGATCACCGTGCTGCGCGACCTGCTCGAGGGCACCGACGAGCGCATCGGCGACATGGAGTTCTACCAGGACGCGGTCAACGCGAACCTGGTGCGCGCCGAGGTCGGCCAGAGCTCCGAGCTGCAGGTCCTCGTCGAGGTTATGGACGGCGTGCCGAGCGCCGTCGTCCAGTTCGTGGCCATCGGCGACTCCTTCGAGGATCTGGTGGACCAGGCCATCGACGAGCTGTGGGAGTCGGACGCCGACGCCGTGCTCTCCGACGAGGACCGCCAGCGGCTGTTCTCTGACCTGCACAATGAGGCCGAGCTGGCCACCGACGAGGTCCTCGACCTGGGCACTTTCACCGACTTCGACCGGCTCTTCGACGTTCTGTCGCTGGCCGCCGACCACGCCGAGGACTGGGAGGAGCAGCTCGTCCCCTTCGACGACGAGGAGTTCGACGAGCCCGACGTCTACGACCTCTACGGCGAGGATGACGGGGACGACTTCGACGACGATGAGGACGATGAGGAGGACGAGGAGGACGAGGAGGACGACGACTTCGGCGACGGGGACGACGGGGACGATGACGTCCGCGAGGTCTTCGAGGTGGTCGACGAGGTCCTCGACGACCGTCCCGAGCCCGGCTCGGAGGTCAATTACGAGGAGGAGGACGCCAGCGATGACGGCGGCGCCGACTTCGACTTCGGCGACGACGAGGGCGACGCCCGCAGCTAGGGGCGTGATGCACCTACCCCTGGAGGTGGGTGACCGCCGCCAGCAACAGTGCGTAGAGCACCAGGCCGGTCAGGAACCAGCCGAAGCTGGAGGAGCGGTTCGAGGGAACCTCTTCCTTGAACACGTTCAGCAGCACGGAACCACCCAGGAAGGCCGTGAGCAGAGCCACCAGCAGCGTGCTGGTGGGGGCTGCGAGCGCTCCGAGCGCCCAGCCGACCACCAGGGCCCCGGCCAGCAGAAGCCGACCATGTGCACGAAACCGGCGTGGGTAGTGTTCGGCCAGACCACGGTCGGTGAGCACGAAGTGCAGCCCCATGGCCACCGTGAACAGCAGCGCGAACAGTAACCCGGTGCGCACCCGCAGGGACATGGTGTACGTGATCAGCATGTTGTAGATCAGGAACGACCCCAGGTGCAGCCAGTACACCCATGCCGCCTCCCGCTTCCCGTCGTCACCCGGGGCGGTCGTCCGGGGCTGCTCCCGGGAGCCGCGGTAGGTGGCCAGACGTTCCAGGCCGTAGAAGACGGTGAAGCCGGTCAGCGCGACCAGGAAGATCCCCAGCTCCAGTAGCGGGGTCGGTTCCACTACGTCCGACAGGGCCTCGCCCACGGCCTCGTTGCCGGCCGCGACCTCGGGCAGCAGGTGCAGGAACACGTAGCTCACGGCCAGACCACCGGCGAAGGAGCCGGTGAAGCGTTCCGGTACCAGAGGCAGTTTGCGGATGCTCGGCGCCGCCAGGTGAAGCACGGCCAGCACCGCCACCAGGCCGAGAGCGATCCACACGCTCGCCGTCACGGTCATTTCGATCAACTCCTTCAGTTGTCATCACCGAGCTGCGTTGCTCCTGCCGGGCCGGGGCCGGGGACAGATTCTGATCGACCGCCGTCCGCGGAAAAGAGACGCACATCACCGTACGTGCGACGGTACCGAACCGCAGCACTGGTAGGACGGGTCCGATACAGGCATCCTGGGGACACGGACCATTGACTGAAGGAGCGGCCTGATGGCGACAATCGGATTCCACGCCTCGCACGAACAGATAGGACCCGCGGACCTGCTGCGCCACGTGCAGCAGGCCGAGGCCGCCGGCTTCACCGCGGCGATGTGCTCGGACCACCTCGAACCGTGGTCGCACCGGCAGGGGCACTCGGGGCACGCGTGGTCGTGGCTGGGCGCCGCGCTCGCGAGCACCTCGCTACCGCTCGGGGTGGTCACCGTGCCCGGTTACCGCTACGACCCGACGGTGCTCGCCCAGGCCTCGGCGACCCTGGCGGAGATGTTTCCCGGTCGTTTCTGGTTCGCGCCGGGTAGCGGTGAGTTGCTCAACGAGCACGTCACCGGCGAGCCCTGGCCGGATAAGGAGGGCCGGCAGCGGCGGCTGGGGGAGTGCCTGGACGTGATCCGCCGGCTCCATGCCGGCGAGCGGGTGACCCACCACGGCGAGATCACCGTCGACCGGGCCAGGGTCTGGGAGGTTCCCACCCGGCGGCCGGAGATGATTCTGCCGGCCCTGTCCCCGCAGACCGCGCGGCGTTTCGCCGGTCAGGTGGACGGGCTGATCACGGTGAATCAGCCCCTGGAGGATCTGCGCGGGATGCTCGAGGCCTACCGCGCGGGTGGCGGCACGGGCAAGGCGGTGCTGCAGGTGCACCTGAGCTGGGCCGAGACCGAGGACGAGGCCTACGCGCTGGCGCACGACCAGTGGCGGACGAATGTCTTCGATTCGCTGACCCTGTCAGCCTTCGCCCTACCGGAGGACTATGAACGCAAGGCGGAGGAGGACGGCGTCGACCGGGAGCAGCTGGCTGGCTCGGTGAATATCTCCGCGGATCCGGATCAGCATGCCCAGTGGCTGCGGGAGTACCTCGACCTGGGTTTCGAGGAGATCTACCTGCACCACGTGGGTCAGGAGCAGGGGCGTTTCATCGAGGTCTTCGGTGAGCGGGTGCTGCCGCAGCTGGCCTGACGACGTCCGGGGATTTTTGGGCGGGGAAGCCGCGGCCACTACCCTGGACAGGTCACCTGACGGACGGTCAGAAAAATATCCCGGGAGGGGAACGGCGGAGGATGCGGAGATGAACCTGGACATCCCGGCCATGGTGGAGGCGATCTCCGGCTACGCGCCCGTCGTCGTCGCGGTGATCGCGCTGGCGGCCCTGGCCGAGGCGGCCCTCGGACTCGGGGTCATCATCCCCGGGGAGACTTTCGTCGTGCTCGGTGCCGTGGTCCTCAGCGACGCCGGTCTCGGCTGGGTGCTCATCGGCTGCCTGGCGGTGGCGGTCGCGGCGTCCGTCGGCGACCACATCGGCTGGTGGATCGGCCGTAGCGCCGGACCGTCGTTGCGCACTTCCCGGATCGTGCGCCCGGTGGGCGTCGACAAGTGGGACCGGGCGATGGACGCCGTTCAGCGCCAGGGTCTGCTGCCGCTGGTCCTCTCCCGTCAGCTGCCGGGGGTGCGCACGTTGGTCTCGGCGGCCTGCGGTGCGGCGCGGGTGCCGTACCGGCGGTTCGCCACCGCGAGCGTTGTCGGTGCCTCGATCTGGGCACTGTTGTGGACGGGAGGTGGCGCGCTGTTCGGGCGCATCATCCTCGATGTCTTGGGTCCGGTCCTGCCCGTCATCGTGGCGGTCTGGATCGTCGGCGTGGTGGCCGTGCTGGTGGTGAAGAAGGTCAGGGGCCGGGTCAGGCGGCCTGCGCGAAACCACTGAACAGTGAGGCGGGGGAGTGGACGGGGCGGTAGTGCCCGTCCACCAGCCACAGGTAGGTCGGTGTGCGGCCGTCGCTGATCTCGTGGATGGTGTCGACCATGCTCTCGTCCACCAGCGCGCGGATCCAGCCCTCGGCGATGACGGGTTCGACCCGGCGGCCCCTCGGATCCGTGACCCGCACGCTGATGAGATAGGCGGGGTCGCGGGTCTCGCCGAAGCCGCGGACACGGGCCCGGGTGCGGGGCCCCACGCGGTGGCGGGTGACGGTGAGCATGAGAGGGGCGGCGCCGAATAACGCCGGTGTCTGCTTTGATGGTGGACGCCAGTCGGCCATCGGCCGGGCGAGTGAGCGCGGGTGGTGGATCACCGAGTCCACTGCCCGGAGGGTCTCCGCCTCGTGCTCGCGGATATGTGTGGCCACCTCAGCCGCGGAGAGGGAGACGCGCGGGGTGTGGCGGACGGGCAGGATGGAAAAGGCTCTGTTCATCTTCATGCTCCGAAGACTAGGAACGGGGCGGACACGTATGTTCGAAATTGTAGAACACATGTTCCAAACCCGCGCACAGTTGAAAAATAGCCGATATGAATAAAAAGGGATAACCTGATAACGATATGACCAGTAACGCAACGTCGCAGGACACGGCCTCCGGGACCGGTCCCGGGGCACCGAAGATCCCGGTCGAGATCTGGGTGCTCGTCTCCGCGGCCTTCATCATCGCCCTGGGTTACGGGCTGATCGCCCCCATCATCCCGCAGTTCGCCGTCAGCTTCGACGTCTCCATGGCCGCCGCCGGCGCGGTCGTCTCCATCTTCGCCATGAGCCGGCTGCTGTTCGCCCCGGTCTCCGGCCGGCTCATCGACGCCCTCGGCTCCCGCAAGGTCTACCTGACGGGCCTGATCACCGTCGCGGTGACCACCGCGCTCGTCGCCTTCGCCCAGGAGTACTGGCACATCCTGCTGCTGCGCGGCATCGGCGGCGTCGGCTCCACGATGTTCACCGTCTCCGCGATGGGCCTGATCGTGAAGATGGCCCCGCCGAGCATCCGGGGCAAGGCCTCCTCCGTCTACGCCAGCGCCTTCCTCATCGGCAACATCATCGGCCCCGTCGTCGGCGCGGCCCTGTCGATGCTGGGCATGCGCATCCCCTTCGTCATCTACGGTGGCGCGGTCGCCCTGGCCGCGTTCGTCGTGTGGTGGCGCATGCCGAAGATGGACGACAGCGCCCGCTCCGGCGCCCACACCCAGCCGCCCCTGAACTTCCGGGAGGCCTTCCGGGACTCGGCCTACCGCAGCGCCCTGTTCGGCGCGTTCGCCAACGGCTGGTCCAATTTCGGCGTGCGCGTGGCCACCCTGCCGCTGTTCGCCGCGGCCGTCTTCCAGCACGGGGGCGCGGCCGCGGGCCTGGCGATGGCCACCTTCGCCGCCGGCAACGCCGTCGCCCTGCAGTTCTCCGGTCGGCTGGCCGACCGGATCGGGCGTAAACCGTTGATCATCTCCGGGCTGATCGTCAACGCCGTGTTCACCGGCGGCATGGGCTTCGCCGATGGCTTCTGGCCGCTGCTGATCGTCTCCGCGATCGCCGGCGCCGGCGCGGGCATGCTCAACCCCGCCCAGCAGGCGGTGCTCGCCGACGTGATCGGCAACAACCGCTCCGGCGGCAAGGTGCTCGCCAACTACCAGATGGCCCAGGACTTCGGCGCCATCACCGGCCCCATCATCGTCGGCGCCGTCGCCGAGCTCATGGGCTTCCGCGCAGGCTTCCTCATCTGCGGCGTCATCGGCCTGGCCGCCGCCGCGATCTGGACCTTCGGCCGGGAGACCCTGGAGAAGGACGATACGGACCTGGAGCGGGTGGGGCAGTGACCGGCACCACCTTCTCCCGCACCGCCGCCCCGATCCCGGAGAAACAGGCCTGGCGCGCGCTCGCCGCCCTGTGCATCGGCCTGTTCGTCACCCTGCTCGACCAGTCCCTGGTGGCCGTGTCCCTGCCGCGCATCGCGGAGGAGCTGGACGCCAGCATCAACCAGGTCGTCTGGGTCTCCGCCGTCTACCTGCTGACCTTCGCCGTGCCCCTGCTGATCACCGGGCGTCTCGGTGACCGCTTCGGCCAGCGCAACGTCTATCTGGTGGGCATGGCGGTCTTCACCCTCGGTGCCCTGGCCTGTTCACTCGCGCCGACGATCGAGTGGCTGATTCTCCTGCGCGCCGTGCAGGGCCTCGGTGGCTCGTTGATCAACCCGCAGCCGCTGAGCATCATCCACCGCATCTTCGCCCATGACCGACGTGGTGCGGCCACCGGTGTGTGGAGCGCGGTGGCCAGCTCCGCCGGGCTGTTCGGCCCCGTCCTCGGCGGTGTGCTCGTGGGCACCGTCGGCTGGCGCTGGGTCTTTTTCGTCTATGTCCCGCTCGGTGTGCTCTCCCTGGTGATGGTGGCCCGCAATGTGCCGCGGCTGCCCACCGGCACCAGCCGCATCGACCTGCTCAGTGGCCTGGTCTCCCTGATCGCGGTGCTCGGGGTGGTCTTCTCCCTCCAGCAGGGCCCCGAGGTCGGCTGGAGCTGGTGGCTGTGGGTCGTCCTCGGCGTCGGCGTGCTGGCCTTCCTGCTGTTCATCCGCCTGCAGAGGACCGCCGGCCGGCGCGGCACGGAGGCCCTGGTCCCGCTCGGGCTGTTCGGGCACCGCAACTTCGCCCTCGGTGCGTTCGCGGTGTTCACCCTGGGCTTCACCGTGTACTCGGTGAACCTGCCGATCATGCTCTACCTCCAGGTGGGTCAGGGCCTGCCCTCCGAGGTGGCGGGCCTGATGCTCGTGCCCATGGGGGTGATCTCGGTGTTCATGGCTCCCGTGGTCGGGCGCATCACCGACCGCGTGCCGCCGGGGCGGATCTCGAGGATCGGCTTCACCGCCATGATCGCCGCGATGACGCTGTTCGGCGTCTTCATGCACCTGGAACTCAGCGCCTGGTGGATCCTCCTACCGGTGGTGGCGCTCGGCTTCGCCAACTCCATGTGCTGGGCGCCGAACTCGACGATCTCCATGCGCGATCTGCCGGGCGCGCTCGTGGGCGCCGGCTCGGGCGTGTACAACACCTCCCGCCAGGTCGGCGCGGTGGTCGGCGCCGCGGCGCTCGGCGCGGTGATGCAGATGGGCGAAGGCACGCTCAGCTTCGGCGCCGCGATGGGCAACGCCCTGCTCCTGCCTGTGGTGCTCCTGCTGGCCGGGCTGGTCGCGGTGTCGCGGTTCCGTGGCGACGGTGGCGACGGTGGCGAGTCTGCGGGGAGGTAGGCGGTCCACCTCCGCTTGTCGACGCCGCGCCGGGCCCGCATCCTACGCGGTGCGGGGCGTGTCGCGGCGGATGTCCACCACCTGCCACCAGGTGACGCACCGCCACGCCCACTCGGCCGGCCCGTAGCGGAACCGGCGCAGCCAGAGCGTACTCCAGACCGCCTCGAGGGCGATGATGCCGACCACGAGGACGGCGATCGCAGGTGCGTCGTCGAAACCGTCGATTCCCAGCGGAGGGGCGCCCAGCAGAATCAGCGCGGTGGCGGCGAGGTAGTTGCTCAGCGACATCCGCCCCATCGGCGCGAGAACACGGTGCAGGACCGGGGCCAGGGGAGTGCGCAGCAGCAGAACCAGGCCGGTGGTGTAGGCGAGGCCGCTGCACAGCGCCGCCAGCTGCCCGGTGAGGCTGATCCAGCCCAGTGACAGGGAGGGAACAGGTATCCCGTTGCCGACGGCGAGGAGGTATCCGCCAGCCGCTACCGCGGAGACGATGAACGCGAGCGCCACCCGTCCGGGACGCCGGGACATGCCCTCCGGCACCCGGAGTGCGGCCAGGCCGAAGCCGATCAGCAGCAGGCCGGGCATGACGCCGTAGGCGGGGATGAACTGACCGCCGATCAGCAGCAGCACCGCGCCGACGGCCACCGCCCACGAGCCGCCGAGGAATGAACCCGGCAGCAGCATGAGCAGCCCCATGACCGCGTAGACCAGCAGCACCTCTCCCGGGTGGACGAGCTGGTGCAGCGCACCCAGCGCCGCCAGCGTCACCAGCCGCCGGGCGAGCACCAGGCGCGGCCGCCGGGTCCGGTCACCCGCGCGCAGGAGGAAGATGCCGAAGGAGACGCCGAACAACAGGGTGAAGATCGGCAGGAAGCGCTGGTGAAATCCGTGGCGGATGAGCGCGGGCAGCTCGTCCGTGCCGTAACCGATGCCCTCCGGATACAGCTCGGGCAGGACCACCAGCTGGTAGACGTTCACGGCGTGGATCCCGCACA
This sequence comes from Corynebacterium halotolerans YIM 70093 = DSM 44683, assembly GCF_000341345.1. Classification (NCBI taxonomy): domain Bacteria; kingdom Bacillati; phylum Actinomycetota; class Actinomycetes; order Mycobacteriales; family Corynebacteriaceae; genus Corynebacterium; species Corynebacterium halotolerans. Next base: position 1,238,606 of record NC_020302.1, read on the forward strand.
GGGCGAATCCCCGCACGACGTCGAGTTCCCCGATCCGGCGAGCCGTCATGGGCCGATTCAACCACGCCCGGGCATCAATCTGTAGGGCCGGTGATCGCCGTTCCGCCGCCCCGGCACCCGCTCGATGTGCGCGTGCCCTCCGGATGCATTCAGAAACCGGCGGGCCAATCCGGAACACGTTATAGTGATGGTCATCACTTCTGGAGGTGTCGCGCGTCCCCGGCGCAGGCACACGCCCCGCCCGGGGACGCGCAACGCCTGCACAACAGCAGTGAGCGACAAGGTCATGTTCGATCGAGCAAACGAACGCGGCCGAGCGGGCCGCGGATGGGATGCAACGTGGATCTCTTTGAGTACCAGGCGCGCGACCTGTTCGACGCCCACGATGTTCCGGTGCTGCAGGGCCTCGTGGCCGCGACACCCGAGGAGGCGCGCGCTGCCGCCGACCGGATCGGTGGCGTGACGGTCGTCAAGGCGCAGGTGAAGACCGGTGGCCGCGGCAAGGCCGGCGGCATCAGGATCGCCCGGACCCCGGACGAGGCGGCTGAGGCCGCCGACGCGATTCTCGGCATGGACATCAAGGGGCACACGGTCGAGAAGGTCATGGTCGCGCAGGGCGCGGACATCGAGCAGGAGTACTACTTCTCGGTGCTGCTCGACCGCGCGAACCGCTCGTATCTCGCCATGTGCTCGGTCGAGGGCGGGATGGAGATCGAGCAGCTCGCCGCCGAGAAGCCCGAGGCACTCGCCCGCGTCGAGGTCGACCCGCTCACGGGCATCGACGAGGCGAAGGCCCGCGAGATCGTCGACGCCGCGGGCTTCCCGGCCGAGATCGGCGAGAAGATCGTCCCGGTGCTGCAGAAGATCCATGGGGTCTACCGCGACGAGGACGCCACGCTCGTCGAGGTGAATCCGCTCGTGCTCACCCGGGAGGGAGAGATCATCGCGCTCGACGCGAAGATCACGCTCGACGACAACGCGGACTTCCGCCACGACAACCGCGAGGAGCTCGCCGAAACCGCGGGTGGTCTCGACCCGCTCGAGCGCAAGGCCAGGAAGAACGACCTCAACTACGTGAAGCTCGACGGGTCGGTCGGGATCATCGGCAACGGGGCGGGGCTGGTCATGTCGACGCTCGACGTGGTCGCGAACGCGGGCGAGCGTCACGGCGGACAGAAGCCCGCCAACTTCCTGGACATCGGGGGTGGTGCCTCGGCCGAGGTCATGGCGGCCGGACTCGAGGTCATTCTCGGCGACGAGCAGGTCAGGAGCGTCTTCGTCAACGTCTTCGGCGGCATCACGACGTGCGACGCCGTCGCCGAGGGGATCGTCGGCGCGCTCACGTCGCTCGACGAGGCGGCCACGAAGCCACTCGTCGTGCGCATCGACGGCAACAACGTCGACGAGGGGCGCCGCATCCTCGCCGAGTATGACCACCCGCTCGTGACGGTCGTCTCCAGCATGGACGAGGCCGCCGACAAGGCCACCGAGCTCGCCGCGACCACCGACCTCGCCGCCGCCCATTAGCCGGCGCCGCACGACAAGGGAAAGCACAGGAGAAAAACCATGTCGATCTTCCTCGACGAGAACTCCCGGATCATCGTCCAGGGCATCACGGGCTCAGAGGGTTCGGAGCACGCGACCCGCATGCTCGCCTCGGGCGCGAATGTCGTCGGCGGCACCAACCCCCGCAAGGCCGGACAGACGGTCACGCTGAACGGCACCGAGCTACCCGTCTTCGGCACCGTGGCGGAAGCCATGGAGACGGGCGCCAATGTCTCGGTCATCTTCGTCCCCCCGGCCTTCGCGAAGGCCGCGATCATCGAGGCCGTCGACGCGCGGATTCCGCTCGCCGTCGTCATCACCGAGGGCATCCCCGTCAAGGACACCTCGGAGGCGTGGGCGCACGCCCGGAAGGTCGGCGGCACGCGCATCATCGGCCCGAACTGCCCCGGCATCATCACCCCCGAGGTCTCGCTGGCGGGCATCACGCCCGCGAACATCACGGGCTCGGGTCCCATCGGGCTCATCTCGAAGTCGGGGACGCTGACCTACCAGATGATGTACGAGCTGTCCGAGGTCGGTATCTCCACCGCCATCGGCATCGGCGGCGACCCCGTCATCGGCACGACCTACATCGACGCGCTCGAAGCGTTCGAGGCCGACCCGGACACGGAGGCGATCGTCATGATCGGGGAGATCGGCGGCGACGCCGAGGAACGTGCGGCCGAGTTCATCAAGGCGCACCTCACGAAGCCGGTCGTCGGTTACGTCGCGGGCTTCACGGCCCCCGAGGGGAAGACGATGGGCCACGCGGGCGCGATCGTCACCGGCTCCGTCGGCACCGCCCAGGCCAAGAAGGAGGCCCTCGAATCCGCCGGTGTGCGCGTCGGCACCACCCCGAGCGAGACGGCGAACCTCATCAAGGAGGTCGTCGCGGGCCTGTAGATCGCACGCGTCACCTGCCTCCGGTTTCGGATGCGCAGAAAACATTCGCGATGAACACGTGGTGGCCGGGTGCGGGGGTCCGGCAATGATCGGGGCAGCGGTGCCCGGCGCGGCCACGGCGGGCACCGCAGCTCGCCGCGCCCTCCAATTCCACTGACCATCGCCCCGACGGGCGGTGCGGGAGGCGGCGGAACGTTACTGGTCGATGTCTCGCCGGACATCCCGATGTAAGCGTTGTTTCAGGCTATACCAAGAAAAAACAGCTTATATTCACAATTCATCCGGATGTCACACAGCTTTCTCCCACTGTTCTCCCATGCTTGATTCCGAATTAAATGGATAGCCATACCTTATTCGAGGGCCCGGGAAACCGGCGCTCGTGCCGGATGGGGTGGTAGGACCCCATCCGGTCGGAGTTGACAATCAAACATGGAACGGAACAAGAACTCAATGACATCCAAGGTAACCCGGTCGGCGACCGCCCTCGCGGTGGCCGGCGCCCTCGGCACCGCGCAGCTGGCGAACGTGGGCATGGCGCACGCCCAGGAGGCACCGGCGGCGGACATCCTCGACGTCCGGTTCGACGGCGGCAACACCGCCGACACCGCGCAGAATATCCCGGCGGAGATCGCCGGCGACCCCGTGCTCGAGGAGGACGGGGCCATCGACAGCGGGGTCGCGCGGTTCGACGGCTTCGACGACGCGCTGATGTACGAGATCGGCGATGACTACGCACAGCTGGCCGACGGCCTGGCCGTGGAGTGTGTCTTCCGCTACGACGGCACCTTCGACGGCAGTGAGAAGTCCCTGTGCGCGAACAAGGAGGCCGGCGGCTTCGCCATGGTCGTCTACGGCGATGACCTGACCTTCACCACGCACGTCGGCGGAGGCTACAAGCAGGCCCGGACCCAGATCGAGGAGGGCCGCTGGTACCACGCCGTCGGCGTCTGGGACGGGGAGCAGACCCAGCTCTACGTCAACGGCGAGCTGGTGGACACCACCGCCGCCGCCGGTGAGATGCAGCGCCCGGGTTCCAACTCCACCGCGCTGACCCTCGGCGCCGACAGCGGATCCAACAACTCCCCGCAGTTCATGGCCGAGGCGACGGTCAAGAGCACCAAGATCTTCTCGGAGCCGATCAACGCGGCCGAGGCGGCGGCGCTCTACGAGCAGTCCGACCGCGAGTCCGAGCAGCGCCTGGAGATCGCCTCCACCACCCCGGCCGCCGGCGCGCGCCTGACCGAGGCCGCCGAGTTCCAGGTCGAGTTCGTCGACCCGGCCCTGCTCAGCCCGCAGGTCCGCTACACCCTGGACGGCGAGGAGATCGCCCCCGGCGACCTGATCGGCCCCGGGCTGACCGAGGGCGAGCACGTGATCGCCCTCGAGGCCGTGGATGTCTTCGGCAACGACTTCACCGAGGAGATCACCTTCACCAGCGGTGACATCCCCGTCGACGGCGGCACCGACACCGCGCAGGGTGAGGGGACCGTCTCCCTGTCCGCCATCGCGGAGAACCCCTCCGGCGGAGATGTGGTCACCACCTTCACCGAGGGCGCGACCAGCACCGCCCAGGAGGGCTTCCAGGGCGTGCTCGATGGTCTGCCCACCACCCTGGACTTCGAGCACTCCGAGGGCGCGGAGATCACCGACCAGGTCAAGCCGGGCGACGGAAATTCCGTGGAGTCCGTCTCCACCGGCCGGCTGCCCTTCCAGCGTTTCGACGTCGCGATGCCGGAGAACGCGGAGAACGGCCACCAGCTGGTGTGGAACGGCGCCGTCGATCCGACCCGCACGGCTCGCCTGTTCGCCTGGAACACCGCCCAGGGCACCTGGGATGAGCTCGGCTCCACCAACGGCGTGGCCGACGGCCAGGTCAGCATCGCCGCCGAGGTCGGCGGCGAGTACGTCGACGGCGACGTCGTCCACGCCATGGTCGTCGGCTACGACCCCTTCGCCGACAACCTGGACGAGCCGGTCCGCGACGGCTTCGCCGACCCGGACGAGTACGACTTCGCCATCTCCCACCACACCGACACCCAGTACATCTCCGAGGGTGCCGTGGAGCAGGAGACCGAGGAGGAGCGTGCCGTCTGGCGCCAGGCCTACGAGGACGCCACCCAGTGGGTGGCCGAGAACGCCGACGAACGCAAGATCGCCTACCACGCGCACACCGGCGACATCATCGAGAACTGGCACCAGGATGATGACTGGGAGCACGAGGACCGCGCCCGCGAGGAGTTCGAGGTCGCGGACCAGGCCCAGGAGATCCTGGACGAGGCGGGCGTGGTCAACGGCGTGCTGCCCGGCAACCACGACAACGTCACCGGCCAGGACAACGGCGCGGACAACCTCTACAACGAGTACTTCGGCCCCGAGCGCTACGAGGATCTCGAGGAGACCGCGGCCTGGCAGGAGCAGAACGCCTCCCACCACCCGTGGAAGCCGGGCGACAACGACAACCACTACGACCTGTTCAGCGCCGCCGGCCTGGACTTCGTCGCCGTCAGCCTCGGCTACGACGTCACCGAGGAGGAGGCCGCCTGGGCCGACGGCGTCCTCAAGCAGTACTCCGACCGCAACGCGATCGTGCTCACCCACGCCTACAACGATCCCAGCAACAGCCCCGACGGCCGCGGTGCCGGCCCCTCCCACGACGGCGTGCTCGTTCTGCAGGAGGTCGTCGAGAAGAACCCGAACGTCGCACTCGTTCTCTCCGGCCACGAGCACGGCGTCTCCATCGTCACCCGCAACGACGCTGGCACGGAGGGCAACCACGTCGTCGAGCTGCTCGCCGACTACCAGTTCTACGAGGTCAGCGCGGATGAGCTCGGTCTGACCGAGGTCGGCGGCTACAACCCGGACGACGGCCTGCAGTTCGGCGCCTCCTTCCTGCGCCTGCTGCAGTTCGACCTGGACGCCGGCGAGATGATCGTCGACACCTACTCGCCGTTCCTCGACAACTTCGGCGCCTCCGAGTACGACACCCGCGGCCGCTACAACGGCACCGAGGACGACACCCGCCTGCCCATCCAGTTCGAGACCCGCAGGACCAGCTTCAGCACCGATGGCCTGACCCTGGTCGGCGACACCGGCGAGACCATCGGCGAGGCCCAGGCGGCCTCCGGCTGGCCGGCCACTGTGGAGTGGGACGGCCTGGAGTCCGGCGAGGTCTACGCCTGGTACGCCACCAGCCGCGACGCCGTCACCGGCGAGGACGTCACCCCGGGTTCCACCCGTCAGTTCGCGGTGTTCACCGCCCGCGACGCCGGCACCGACACCACCGCACCCGAGCTCTCCGTCCCGTCGGAGGACCTGGTCGTGCGCGCCGGTGAGCAGGTGGACCTGCTCGACGGCGTGACCGCCACCGACGACGTGGACGGCGACGTAAGCTCCAGCATCGAGGTCATCGGCAACGTGGACACCACCACGCCGGGCCGCTACGCGATCACCTACGCGGTCAGCGACGCCAACGGCAACCAGGCCGTGGCCAACCGCGTGGTTGTCGTCGAGGCGGGGGAGCAGGACGACTCCGGTAGCTCCGAGGACTCCTCGGGCTCCGCTGCGGGTTCCTCCGGCAGCTCCGGTTCCTCGAACGGCCTCCTCGGCATCTTCGACGCGTTCGGCGGTGCCCTGCGCGGCATCTTCGACGCCATCGCCGGACTGTTCCGCCTGTAGTCGGCCCGACTCCGAACCTCCCCGCCGGAATGCCCTCCGGCAGGGGAGGTTTCCTGCTTATCGACGTCGCTTTCGACGGCGCGGGAGGCGCGCGCTGGCCGACGCCGACGTCCGTGCTGTCCCAGCCTGTAGAGGATGTACGGCGGATCCGTCCAGCTGTGGTGCGTCGTTCTCCGAAGATTATTGCTCCGTTGCTGGTCTTCTCTGGAACGCCGTTCGAAGTTGTAGGAAGCCGCCAAACGAAGCTAATGGTCACGCAACTCAATAGAGAGTATTGAGCGGAAACCCCCAGCCATGTTCCACGGCTGGGGACTTCGACTTCCGGGGAGGGCGAGTAGCTCAATCTCGAAGGTTATGTTGGCACCGTTATGCTCCCGGTGACTGCCGACGTGTACTTCTCCCAGTGGATCCGTCGCGGCGACATGCGCCGCCGCTTGAACGCGCGTCGTCCTGCCTCGACGAGTGCGGGTGGGCCGCACAGGTAGCCGGACCAGCCGCGAAGGGTCCCGAAGTCCTCAACGATGAAGTCGGAGGCGTACCCTGTCCGCCCGCCCCACGTCTGCCGGGTCAGACACGGCTTCACGACGAGGTTCGCGTGCCGTGTCTCCAGCTCGGACAGCAGCTCCCGTGCGTAGAGTTCCTCCTTCGTGCGTGCCGACTGGTAGAGATGCACCTCGCGATCCGGCCGGGCGTCCAAAAGGGTCTGAAGGATGGGCAGGATAGGAGCCAATCCGGTGCCACCGGCAACCATGATGATGCCGCCGTCGGAGTCGAGGTCGGCGCACCGGAAGTCTCCTAACGGGCCACTAACCTCCACTCGCTCCCCAATGGACATGGTGTCGAAGACCCAGCGATCGGAGGCGAGGCCATCGGGTTGCCGCTTGATATGCAGTTCGATCTTGCGAGTTGTCCCATCCGGGCCGGGAACGTTCGCGATCGAGTAGTGGCGCTGGGATGCCGTGCCCGGGACAGTAAGTTCGATGTACTGGCCAGGGGTGAACCCGAGTGGTTCGTCGAGGCGCAGCACCACGCTGCGCGTCTCTTCGGCGATGTCCTCGATGGCGGTGACTGTCCCGACGAGGTCGCGGAGCGGATGGACGGCGCCGGCGCCTCCGGAAGAATGCTCCGGCTCAATGACGACGTCTCCACATGGGGTGGCCTGGCAGGCCAGGGCCAAGCCCTGGGTACGGTCCGTGGGTGAGAGCGTGACGTGGGGGCTGTCGCGGTGGTCGACGGTACCGTCGACCACGCGCACGGTGCACGTGCCGCAGGTGCCCTGGTTGCAGGAGTTTGGGAGCCACACGCCCCGGCGCAGTGCCGCGTCCAGCAGAGGCTGGTCTTCTGCGCAGGGAACCTGGTCCCCGGTGGCGATGGTGACGGTGTGCTGGTCCATGGTCTTAGACCTCCCACACGACGGGCAGTTCGGTGGGGCCGCGGAAGCCCCAGCCCCAGAAATCGATCTCATAATCTGGCTTCAGCTCAAGGTTCGGAAACGTGTCCAGCAACTCCTCAAGCCCGATGCGGCAGACATGGTTTGCGAAGTAGATACCGGCGCAGGCGTGGTTGCCGGCACCGAAGGCCAGGTGGGGCAGGGGCGGGCGGCGCAGGTCGTACTCCGACGGGGCGTTGTAGGCGTTCGTGTCGTGGTTGGCGGAGCCGTAGGACATCATTACCGGGGTATTGGCGGGGATGAGGACGCCATCGATCTCGATGTCCTCTTCGCATATCCGCGCTGTGGCGGACCAGATCGGTGAAGTCCAGCGCATCCCCTCAGCGATGGCCCGGGGCAGGAGAGCCGGCTCGTCGATGACGGCTTCGAGCTGCTCGGGCCGGGAGAAGAGTCCGGCTAGCGTAGAGCCCATGGCGTGGCCGGGCTCCTGGAGGGCGCCGAGCAGGAACACGAAAAGCGTCGGGTACAGGTACTCGCGGTCGCGCGTCTGGCCTTCCGGCATGCCGTCGTGGAGCCAGTGCGACATCGCCGAGTCGTCGGGGTGCTCGATCCACTGATCAATCAACGGGTCGACTACGGCGCGAATCTCCGCTTTGGCGGCATCGCCGTCGTCGAACCCGCGAGGATTGGCGAACTCACCATTTTCGTTGAGGGCGGCGTTGGTGAAGGAACGGCTGAGCCGGTGGAACCAGTCCCGCAGGGTGGACTCGTCAACGGACGCCAGTCCCAGTAGGTTGCCCACGGCGCGAACCGAAACCTTCTCGCAGTACTCGGCCATCAAATCGGCAGAGCCGTTCATCTCGATCTCTGTCACATACCGCTGCGCGATGGGGCGCACCATGTCCTCAACCCACCGGTCGACCTCGGATGGCTGCAGGGCCGGGTCGACCATCGAGCGGAGGTCTTCGTGGATGTCCCCGTTAACGCCAATGACGGCGGGGTGCCCGAAGGTACGTCCGCCGGCCTTGGTGATGACGCCGCCGAACATGGGGTGGTGGGCGATCTCCTCGCACATGCGGCGAGTCGAGGCAACGTAGGCCCCGAGCACGGGCACGAAGGCCAGGGGGGCCTCGTTCCGCAGACGCTTGTAGAACGGATAGGGATTGCGTTCCAGTTCCTCCATGGAGACCTCGGCGATCCACTGGGGAGTTTCTTGCATGGTCAGCGTCATGACTGCATCCTCTCGGTCAATCTGTGTGGCAAGTCCTAACGACTCGCATAATATGGTTCAAGTCACAGTTGCCCTATCCGGGATGCGCATTATTTATCCGGAAAGTGCACCATCCTGTTGCCCCTCTCCAGGCGGGCACCCTCCAGGAGGCGAACGATGTCCGAGCCCAGCACCGTCCAGGACCTGTGCTCCCGCGACCTGCTAGAAATGCACGCCGCCGTGGCGCGTGCATACTTCCCGCACGACCTGCAGCGACTCAACCGTGCTGCCGCCCCCGGTGTCGTGCGCACTTTAGACCTCGGGCCACTCACCCTCGGGAGGATCCGATGGGGCACAGACATCACCCTCGACTGCGACTACGCGCAGGACGCCTACGAGGTGAATGTTGTGCTCGAGGGGACACTGTCCTGGGAACGGGACGGGAGTGAGTGGACCGCCGGTCCGGGCGAGGCCGCCGTCTTCCTCCCCGGGAAACGCAGCACCATCACCCACTGGGGCGCGGACGCGACAGTGCTCGGAATTAAGATCGATCGGGAGGTGCTCCACCGTCACCTCGCCGCCGACACAACAGTCTCCGCTCCGCTCGAAGAGACAGCTCCGGCAGTGTTGGACCTGCGCTCTGGCGAGGGTCGCTCGTGGGTGACCTTCATCCGATCCTCGGGCGAGCACATCATCTCGGACCCCGCCGCAACATCCCTGCCTGCATTCCGTGACTCGCTTGTGGCATCCGTCGCCGCGCCGATGGCGAATTTCCTCGCTCCAGCGGCTGGGATTGCCCCTCCCGGCCCGTATATGGTCCGCCGCGTTCGCGACGCTGTGGAACGGGACCCGGGCCGACGGTGGAGCCTGGACGATATGGCCGCGATCTCCGGTGTCGGGCGGCGGCGCCTGCAGCAGGCGTTCCGGGATTACGTCGGAATAGCACCGACGGCGTGGTTACTACGTGTTCGCCTGGACCACGCATATCGACTGCTCGCCGCATCCGACGGAGAGACACCGGTGCATGAGGTGGCCTACGCGTGCGGGTTCAACCATCTGAGCCGGTTCGCCAAAGAGTTTCGGACGCGGTTCGGATGCGTGCCGTCAGAGGTGACACGTCGCGCACGAGAAAATGCTTATGATTCCACGCCCATCCCTCCCGCGCCGTAACTCTAAAACAGTGCTGGGAGCTGGCACGCGCTTGGTGAAGGTGAGCATCCTGCAGGTCCTTGAAACAAGCTGGTTCCGATGCTTTGCTCCGGGTTGTCCTAGCGGCGTCGTTTTGCTGCGGGAATCACGGCAGAGTTCAGCTCGCCGGCTAGCATCCCGGGGCATGGACACCGGGCTCGAGCAATGGCAGCGCCACAACCTCGCCGTGCTGCGCGAGGCACTCGATGAGGCGCTGATCGTCCGCGTGATCCGCCGGTGCGGGGAACAGCGGCTCATCGACGTCGGGCAGGCCCGGGCACTGGACCATGAGGGCTACCGCGGCATCCTCACGCTGCGGGATTTGGCCGATCGCTCGCGTCGGGCGCTCGAACTCGCCGACATCACCGCCGTGGAGATCATCGGGGTCTACCTCAAGGACTATGAGCCCGGGCAACCGGCGGGGGAGGAGTGAGCACACTTTCGGGGGAGAACATCGCCGCAGATAAACCCCTCTGAATCGATCCGGAAACCCCGCCAAGCGTTTGACTTAACCCCTTGACCTGCGTTGACTCACTAGGGTGAAAATCTTCCAGGGCTCTCTCAGGCTGCGGGTAGTGGCCGCGGCGGCGCTCGGCGCCGCACTCGTGTTGACCGGATGCTCCGCCACCGGCGGGGCCCCGCGACCCACCGCGGGCGCGGAGGGCGGCGGGACCGTCGACACCCCGCGGCTGGTGGTCTCCATGGTCAGCCACGGCGCGCCGGGGGACACCTTCTGGGACCTGGTGCGCAAGGGTGCCGAGGACGCCGCGCAGAAGAACAACATCGAGCTGCGCTACTCCGCCGACCCGGAGGTGCCGAACCAGGCGAATCTGATCCAGTCGGCCATCGACTCGAACGTGGACGGCCTGGCCGTGACCATGCCCAACGCCGACGCCCTGGGGCCGGTCGCGCAGCGCGCGGTCGACGCCGACATCCCCGTCGTGGGGCTCAACGCCGGCATGGAGCGCTACCAGGACTTCGGCCTGAGCGGCTTCTTCGGTCAGGAGGAGCGGGTCGCCGGCACCCGGGCGGGGGAGCGGCTGGCTGCCGACGGCGCGGCACACGTGCTGTGCGTGATCCACGAGCAGGGCAACTCCTCCCAGGAGGACCGCTGCGCCGGGGTCGCGGACGGAATGGGTGGCACCGGCGAGGTGGAGACCATCTACGTCAACGGCATGGACCTGACCTCCGTGCAGTCGACCCTGCAGGCCAAGCTTTCCCAGGACCCCTCCATCGACTGGGTGATGGGCCTGGTGACCCCGGTGGCCTTGACCGCCGTGGATTCCGTGAACGGCGCCGGTTCGCAGGCACAGATCGCCACCTTCGACACCAACGCGCAGCTGGTGGACGCCGTCCGCAACGGTGACATCCAGTGGGCGATCGACCAGCAGCCCTACCTGCAGGGCTACCTGGCCATTGATGCCATCTGGCTGGCCCACCGCAACGGCAGCACCGTCGGTGGCGGGCGTCCCGTCTACACCGGCCCGAGCTTCGTCGACGCCTCGAATATCGACACCATCGCCGAGGCCGCGAAGGAGGGCCTGCGATGACCGCGACGACCGAGACCACCGGGACGACCGCAGCGAAGGCGACGAGGAAGGCGCCGGGGGAGAACGAGGCCTCATCAAGTGGTCTCGCCGCGCTGATCCGGCGACCCGAACTGACCAGCCTGCTGGGCGCGGTCATCATCTTCGCCCTGTTCATGATCGTCGCCCCGGCCTTCCGCTCCTTCGACGCCTTCGCCACGGTGCTCTACGCCAGCTCGACGATCGGGATCATGGCCGTGGCCGTCGGCCTGCTGATGATCGGCAACGAGTTCGATCTCTCCGCCGGTGTCGCCGTGACCACCGCGGCACTGGCCGCGACGATGCTCAACTACAACCTGTGGCTGAACTCCTGGGTGGGCGCGGGGTTGGCGCTGCTGATCTCCCTGGCCATCGGGTTCTTCAACGGCTACCTGGTCACCCGGACCAAGATCGCATCCTTCCTGATCACCCTGGCCGCCTTCCTCATGCTCCAGGGCCTGAACCTGGCGGTGACCAAGCTGGTGACCGGACAGGTGGCCACCCCGATCATCTCCGACATGGAGGGCTTCCCCTCCGCACGCGCCGTGTTCGCCAGCACCGTCACCATCTTCGGCGTCGACGTCCGCGTCACCGTCTTCTGGTGGATCCTCTTCGTGGCCTTGGGCAGCTGGCTGCTCTACAAGACAAAGTTCGGCAACTGGATCTTCGCCGTCGGCGGCGACGAGGACGCCTCCCGCGCCGTCGGCGTGCCCGTCAAGCGCGTGAAGATCATCCTGTTCATGTTCGTCGGCTTCGCCGCCTGGTTCGTCGGTATGCACAACCTGTTCATGTTCGACTCCATCCAGGCGGGCCAGGGCGTGGGCAACGAGTTTCTCTACATCATCGCTGCGGTGATCGGCGGCTGCTCCATGACCGGTGGCCGCGGCACGGTGATTGGCACCGCCATCGGCGCGCTGATCTTCGGCATGGTCAACCAGGGCATCGTCTACGCCGGCTGGAACCCCGACTGGTTCATGTTCTTCCTCGGTGCCATGCTGCTGTTCGCCGTCCTGACCAATAACCGCTTCGAGAAGTTCACCAAGGAGAGGTCATGAGCGGGAACTTTGATGCGACCGGCACCGAACTGGTCCGCCTCGAGGAGATCTCCAAGGACTACGGCGCCTACCGGGCCCTGGACTCGGTGTCCCTGACCGTGCACGCCGGCCAGGTCACCTGCGTGCTCGGCGACAACGGTGCCGGCAAATCCACGCTGATCAAGGTGCTGGCGGGCCTGCATTCGGCCTCCTCCGGCGTGATGTATGTGGCAGGGGAGGAAGTGGCGTTTGGCTCCCCGCGCGACGCCCTGGCTGCAGGCATCGCCACTGTCTACCAGGACCTGGCGGTGGTGGGGCAGATGAGCGTGTGGCGTAACTTCTTCCTCGGCCAGGAGCTCACGGGCTTCCTCGGCCGACTGCGTGAAGAAGAGATGCGCAAGATCGCCGACCAACAGTTGCGCGAGATGGGCATCGAGCTGCGTGACGTTGACGTGCCCGTTGCCTCGCTGTCCGGCGGTCAGCGCCAGGTGGTGGCGATCGCGCGGGCGATCTATTTCGGGGCGAAGGTGCTGATTCTCGACGAACCGACCGCGGCGCTGGGTGTGAAGCAGTCTGGCATGGTGCTGCGTTTTATCGCCGCGGCCCGAGACCGCGGGATTGGAGTCATCTTCATCACTCACAACCCGCATCACGCCTACCTGGTGGGCGACCATTTCGTGCTGCTGAGCTTGGGCCGACAGGTGCTGGATGCTTCGCGCGACGATGTGACACTCGAGGAGCTGACCCTGCAGATGGCTGGTGGGGGAGAGCTGGACTCGTTGGGGCATGAGTTGAGGGGTTAGGAGCTGCCTCGGATGGGCGGCTGCAGATCCTTCCCCGGAGGAGAACATCAGCGGCCCTGGGCCAGCCCGAGGTTCCACACCGCTCAGGAGCTGCAGGTCTTCGACGAAAACGAAGGACGGCAGGCAACTTTCCGAGAGGGGTCACGCTGGTGCTCCTGCAGGTTGACGATCTCACAGGGTTCCCTGCGTAGCTCTGAGGAGCTATCCATTGAGGTGGGCTATACCTGAATGGTGGCGTCAGAGGTTTGGGGGCAACGGATCTACCCTCTTTGATAGTGATCTTCAACCGATTCTCCGAGTCATAAAGACTGAGATATGACTGAGCTGAAACGATATGACTGAGCTGAAACCACCGACTATGATCCAAAAATGATCTTTCATGGATCGAATAAACACCTCTTTCTCAGCTACCAGAAGCTCATTCCCGGCTGAGCAGCTGATCCATGGATGGAAAGCAATGGGAGGAGAATTTCGAGAAGCTGGGGAAGGAAGGTCACCAGGAGTATAGAACTGCTACCACGTGAGGCTGCAGGCCACTGCGAATAACATTGACAGCCGGATCTTCCCGGTTGGGCTTTGCGAACGCGCCATCCTTGCTCAGGCATGATTAACGCCTAAGGGAGAGAAAGTCCCCTCAGGTAAGACCAATTCGGAGATAGATACGTTGCGACCCAATACTGAGAAAGCCGCTCGACTCTTCCAGTACCTGTCTGAGGTACAGAAGATGAAGGAAAAGAAGGTTCTGACGCTTTCGGACTTTTCCAGAGACGGAAAGTATTTCTGGCTGTCTGAACTGACTTCCTTCGCCAAAGAGGGCGGCTCATCGCTTCGTCTTGGCCCCTCCCTTGCCGGGGTTCTCGAGGTAGAAGAAAGTGCTGTAGAGCAGGGGGATGACTCAGTCGTCCTTGCATTACCCCGACCTGAGGTCGTTGATTTCCCTCAGCCCAGCGCTGGGTTGAAAGAACGTCTTTCGAATGATGGCGCCAATCCCCAACGTCGTCCGGAGCTGGACGCCCAGACTGCTTCCGATGATGAAGATCAGCAGAAGAGTGCTGAGCTGCTTCAGAAGGAGTACAAGAATTGGCTGTCCCGTTGGGATGAGTGGGCGGACAATGAGCGCTTCAAGAAGCTCTACCAGGAGATGTTTGAGGTTCAGACAAAAGCCAATCAGCAGGCTGATGAGTATGAACTGATCCTCGGTCTGGGAAGCCTGTACTGGGCATTGCCTGACGGAGACACCATCAAGCGGCCAATCTTCAGTACAAAACTTTCCATCGAGATGGACAAACACTCCGGTAAACTGACTCTGAGCTGTGATGATGGAATCGTGTCTGCTGAGCTGGACATCATTCCTGCGGAACACCTCTCCGATTCCAGGTTCATTGCTGATGTCAAGTCAGAATTGGAGAATCTCGAAGGTGATGTGCTCCTTCCTTCGACATTCAATGAGCTGGGAAAACTGACTGCGAATAGTCTCAGCACTGATGCAGTTTATGCGGAAAGCCTCATTCGACCGGCTGAATCAGGTCGCCCGACCCTGGCTTGGGCTCCCGTCATCATTCTCCGACGCCGGCAGCGAACTGGTCTTGCTATGAGCTTTGCGGCCATCGCCGAGAAGATTCTCGAGACCGGACGAATCCCGGATGGTATGGCGGCGCTCATTGATCCCAATCAGCAGGCTTCAGTAGAGGAACCTGCCGGGCTGGGCGCGATCTATGAGAATGACGATGATATTTTCAGCCCCCTTCCGTTGAACACCCGCCAGAAGGCGGTTCTGGAAAGAGTGGATAGCCACTCCCAGACCATCGTCCAAGGGCCTCCTGGAACAGGTAAGACCCATATGGCGGCGGCTTTGCTGTCCCACCTGCTTGCCCAGGGAAAGCGGGTCCTGGTTACTGCCGAAACTGACCGGGCCCTCTATGAGCTCCGGGGAAAGATGCCGAAAGAGATACAGGAGCTGGCTGTATCTGTCATCGGTTCCAGCGAGTCAGATATAGCTGACCTTCGTGTGGCTATTGACACCATCTCGAGGAAGTCGAGCGAGTTCGATTCCAAGCTTTCTGACAAGGAAATTGGTGAACTCAACGATCGACTCAACGTACTCGGGGAAAGACGTGTCCGGGCGGTCCGGAGATGGGCTGACCGGATGGAGAGCGAAAGTAGTCCCATCGAGGTCGAGGGCTACGGTGAGACTGTCTCCAGAGCGATCGAGAAGTGGGTGGGTCAGAAGGATGAGTATGATTGGATCCAGGTTGTAGCTTTAGCTGATCTGGAGAACCCCTTCCCCCTCACTGATGGAGAGATCTCCGAATGGCTGCGCCTGCTCGAAACTCCCGAGCTAAAACAGTACCGGCATCTCCAAAGCGCAGATACGTTTGACCT